>JAPXRV010000004.1:0-80245 GCA_033813415.1 Opitutales bacterium
AGACAGCCCCACCTGACTGCTGTCCAGAATAGTGCCGGGTGTCAGTATCCGAACTAACGACCGGTTTACCAGCTTCCCGGGCTTTGGAGTCTCCGTTTGCTCGCAGATCGCGACTTTCTTCCCAGCCTTGAGCAACCGGTCGATGTAGGTATCTCCCGCATGAAACGGAATACCTGCCATCGGCTGTCCATGGCGTTGCGTCAAAGTGATTCCGAGGATGCGGGAACCGTCCCGCGCATCCTCATCAAACATCTCGTAGAAGTCACCCAGCCGGAAAAGGAGCAACGTGTTCTTCGGGAGGTTACTTCGAACCTCCCGATATTGCCGCATCATCGGTGTCGCTTCCTTTTGTGCCATCCGACTATAGGCGCCTATTTAAACACGTCATCTGCATTCAGACTGGAAGCAGTTGGTCCTGATCAATTCGTCCCTTCAGAGACCGGCTTCTCCGGATCAGAAACAGAAGGAGCATCCGATTCAGGCCCGGCAATCGCAGCTTCAGATCCGTCCGGATCCAATCCTGCGACTTCAGCGACGGCCACGGCAGAAGGATCTTTCTCCACACTTTCGGACGGCTCAGCGGCTTCCACCAAGCTTTCGGACGATTCGACGGCTTCGGAAGGCGCTGAAGATACTGAAACATCAGCAGTTACCGGCTCCACATCCGATGCATCCTCTTCAGTGGAAACCACTTCATCCTCGGCATTGTCCGCATCCGTGGATACGCCATCATCCTGTTTACGGGGAGTTCCAGCCTGACGTTGCTTATCCTCGGCTTGAGTCATTGGAAGCGCCTTGTCTGCAAACAAACGATCATCGGCATACTCGGTTACGTATCCCTCGGAGACGAGCCAACGGAGATCCTGAAGCATCTGCTTCCTGGCTTCATCTGTGGCTTCGGCTCCCGCTTCCGCAAAATACTCTTCCATCAGCTTGACCTGCGTGATCTCGGGATGAGACTCAACAAAACTGATCAAGGACTGAAGACTGGTGCTGAATACCGTATCGCTATAGCGATGCTTGCGTTTCACAGCACATACGTAAGTGATGCCCTTGGACCCACGCTTGGTGAAATGCAAATTGCATCGGCGCAAACGCCCCCTGAGATGATTGGCCGTATCCAGCGGGAAACGACGCTGATCCTCGAGAACGACCTCTATCGATCGGCGCAAATTCCCCTCCGGCATCAATTCCACTTTTTCTCCTGGAATGCGCCATTTCTCCTTCTGGACAACCACCTGCTGCTTGCGATTCGTTAACAGGAAAAAACGGATTTCGTCCAAAGTATGCAAGATTCTCGGCTCCTCGCCCGATCCCTCGGCAACGATCACCTTGTATTGGCGGGACACCTTCATCTTGTCCACCCAGGCCTGGATCGCTTCAGGTTCCCGCACCGACTCCACCTTCTCCAGGTAACGATCATAAGACATTCCCTGAATATTGCGGTTAAAGTGGTCCCTGAGAATATCCTGATACCGGTGATAGTTCGGAGGTCCGATGAGCTCACCCGTGACCTGGCAACGGTTGACAAACTGGAAATTGCCCTTCGGAGGATCCACTTCAACTTCACTCACCTCAAAGAAACGTTCAAGATGACTCGCAATGACATGATTGAACGCCTCTTCTTCCGACTCAAATGGAATCTGGTCAGGAACAGAAATATAAAGGCCCGAACCAATGTTGGGCAGCGTGCTCAACATCACCGTGAAACGATTCTCCTTGGCAAGGACGATCCGACACAACTCGAATAGCTCATAGGTCTTGAAGGTCGTCTTCATCGCTTTAACAAGCATGTCAAACGGCTTGTCCTGTGCGACAAACATCACCTGAACCGTGGGCTGGAACTGCTGGACAAATTCCCTCGGATAGCGACGATCACGTCCCGAAAACGGAGAACCATCCCTTTGAGGTGATCCCGCAGCCGAGTCAGATCTCCCATCCCGCCGATCCCCTTCACTCCTCTCACGGGGTGCACTCCCCCCCCGCGAATCACGACGGTCACGGGATGGAGCGCCTCTACCGCCACCGGAACGCTCACGCCTTCCGCCCCGTCTGTCGCCTCTATCGGATTCCTCATACTTCCGAAGAGTTTCTTCCGAGCGTTTTCTACCGGTTTCACTTGCCCAATCCGGGCTGAAGGAAAAGCCCTTCAGCGCACTAAGGTCGATGGGGTTGATGTCCGCGTCTTTGTTTTTGTCCGAGTCTTGAGCCATATGATGCTGGGCCGGAAGAATCCGACCGGAGTTTTGTTGTATGCCTAGGTCTTACGGATATGGGATTTTGGAGCAATAACAATATTTGCTCTTGAAATCAAAATTGGATTCCCCTTTACTCCGGACTTTCTCGTAACAGAGAGCTCAGATGGTGGAATGGTAGACACGTACGCTTGAGGGGCGTATGCCGCAAGGTGTGGGGGTTCGAGTCCCCCTCTGAGCACCACCTTTCGATTCGGTTCACAACGGGTCACGTTCCACTGGATTGGTTGCCAAAAGAGATCGAACACCACCAGCTGTCTTCCAAGTGGAACACCGATAATTCACTTCCGGATGGCTTCTACAGGCCGCATCCGGATGACCTCCCAACGGCCCTGATTGGGACGCATCCCCAGCGAGACTTCTCCACGGTTGAGCGCCTTGCTTAGATCCTCGGAATCACCCGACACCTTTACAACCGCAGTCACGTCCGCTTCGCCGGACGGGAGCAATTCAACCTGAACTTCAAGAAAACTCACTTTGAAGCTGGAGAAACTCCCTCTCACCCCAAGTGCCATCTGGACGAGATCCTGCCGCCGCTGAGGACCGGACATCATCCATTCAGGCAACTCGATTTCGCAAGGATCTGCCAGATACTCTCCGATTTTCTGACCCTTGTTGACCATCGACACCACGCTCTCCTGCCCATTTTTTGACAATTCTTCCGCCAGTCGGTCCAATGTACGCCGGATTTCGCGCTCTGGGCCTCCACATCCGGCCGCGATGCCGATCAAAACAACCAACACCACCGCACCGGCCATTTTGGACCATGCGGTTCTTTTCGAAACTCCCGAATCAAACGGGCCCAGTTCTCTTTTTCGTATATTATGCATTGTCTCAATTGCTTTAGCCATGATCACAATACTACCCAGTATCTGCACACGGTTCAGGGAATGATCTTTCCGGTTATCCGTCCACGGGATACCTGCCCGAAAACGTGCTGATCAAGGGCAACACTCCGGTTATCCCCGATCACATAGAAATGCCCTGGATCCACCACTCTCGATTCCAAATTCCAATCGCAGGGCAATAGGACATATGGCTCCGTCACCGCGACTCCGTCCACGTGAAGCTTTCCGTCCACAAAAGACACCGACTCTCCCTCACGCGCGACAATGCGTTTTGCCAGAAAACGACGTTTGCCTCCAAACCGGACAGCAACAACATCGCCCACCTCGGGATCTGACCTCCAATACGAAGGAACCCAGCAAAAGCGGAACGAGCCATCTTTCAAGGTAGGCTCCATACTCTTTCCATCCAAATAGAGAGGGATCAGCACATACCCAAAAACAAGCAAAGCCACCACCACCAAAGCAACTACACGGAGCAAGAATCGCCTGGTAACCCGCGGAAACAAGAAAGTCGTCACCCACCTCTTCATGGTTCACCCCTTTGCTCAACGCCAACCTGCGCAATCCCGATGCCCGAATCCTGATCCGGAGCCCTACATGGAGAGCATTTCTTCCTTCTCTTTGAGCTGCTCCCTGGACTGGAGCATGACCTGCATCGCGCGCTCTTCGTCCATATGAAGCAATCCAAACACGGATGCATCCAACTCGAAAGCCCATGAATCCTTCCCAGGCTTGCCTCCAATCCCGCCAGCAATCCAGTGGCTGACATGCAGCATGCCCGTGGTCTCACGTTGGGACGGAGCGTCAGATGGGGCGTACTGAAAACGGATCGGTATCACGATATCCTCCGGAAAACCCCATTTCTCGAGCAAGGCAGCACCCACTTGAGCGTGGTCAAACCCAAGAACCTCCATCTCAGCACGGTAAAGACTCTTTCCTTCCTTTTCCAGCTTATCGAAGACGGCATCATACTGATCGCCGAAAACCTGATGAATGGCGAGCTTACCGATGTCATGAAGCAGCCCTACCGTATAAGCAGTCGATGGTTCACAGAACCCTAAATCACGGGAGAGGGTCTCCATCACCAGCCCGGTTGCCACCGAGTTAAACCAACGCTCCTCGCTCTCCATCCGATAAGTTGGCACCGCACCACCGACAAAGGAACGTGCACAGATCAGGCAAGCCATCCGGTATATTTCACGGAATCCCAAACGATTCACAGCCTCATCCAAGCCAGATACCGCACCAAAACCACCATAATAGGCACTGTTGCTTTGGCGGATGATCCTGGCCGTTAGCGCAGGATCCAGATCAATCAGCGACACCACATCATCTGAACCCGCGTTTTCATCGCCCAAAACCTTGAGCAACCGGGGCAGTACCCTTGGCGCAGGTGGTAAATCTTTCAGTCCATTAATGAGTTCTTCTATGCTCATATCAACTCCACCTCCACCAAATCATCAGGCATTTTCACGGATAGCACCCCTTTTCCCATGTTCAGGTGCAGGGTGCGATTACTAAGGCCTCCGAGATACTCGGCAGCAATGCTGAGCCCTTGCTTCTCGAACTCCTTCTTCACCGCTTCGACGTTTCGTTCACCGATCCGGAAGGCACCCTGATCCGCTATTACATTTGCGCCTCCGGCCAACACGTATTTCACCCGCCCAAGCTCCACTCCCAAGCTTTCAAGCGCACGTAGAAATCCATCCACTCCCGTGTCCGCAAATACGTAGGGCTGTTTCTTCGCCTTGTCAGGAGCGACGGCAGCGCGGGGCAGCATGATGTGCAGCATTCCGCCGGATTTCGTCTCAGGATCATATCCGACGACACCCACGCAGGACCCGAGAGCATAGGTACTCAATGTCACATACGGATTGTTGGCCACAGCCATGTCACCGACACCCACAATCACCCGCTGGGGAAAAAACGTCCGGGAGCTTTGATTTCCAAAAACCGCCATTACGCAGCAGAGCATAGGCAGCAATAAGCAGATCACTCAACGAAAATCTCCGCAATTCGTGAACTAGATGCGCCTGAAAAGGCGCCCCTCTCCAAACATTGATTCCTGCCGTTGGCATTCTCCAATCCGATGAGCCAAAGCACTCAGTCCCTTCACATTCAAATCCATCGAGTCCGGCACCAACATGGACAACAAAAGCTGTCCACCATCCTCCGACATCTCATACCGATAGACATCCACCCTAAACAGCCCATCCGGGGTGGCTTCACGCAGAATCGCGATCAAGTCCCAATCCCGCACCTTGAAGCGAAAGCCCGGCTGGATACGGCCATCCAGTTGAAAAAGACACTGGTTCGCCCCGGCAGGCATCCAAGACACAAAACCGTCTCCGGTTTCATTACTCCACCGGCCAGAGAGCCGGATGTCCCATGGATACTCGGGAGAAACCCAGGTATCGACCGACACCTCCTCAGCCACCGTGACAGAATCCTCACTGGCATGAGCGCTCACCGACAGCACGGCAAATCCTGCCGCCATCGCCAATCGCATCCAAATGCTCACTGTAGTCATCTTCATGTTCTGTCCCGCTCAAGTTTTCCAATCCTATGCACGGGACCAGTCAAAGCAAGGAGCATGCCGTGATTTCTCAAAATATTGTAAGAGTGCACAACCCGTGCCTCTACCGGGCGGGGACCCTTATTATAGCACACTCAACACGACCTTCGACTCCGGGCTCACGACAGGAGAATCATCCGCCAACACCTTCACATCCGAAAGAGCTGGTTCACCTTCGAATCGCTCCACAATCTTTTCAAACCGCTGTTTGGCCTGACGCTGAATGAGGTCAAAGCCGCCCATGAAGCCCGGAGGAAGCGAGTGAAGAAACTGAAATGTGTAAACCGATACGATCAGCCGCTCCCCATCATCTGAAAGATGATTTGAAACGGTGAGGGCGCACTCAGCCGTCTTCATTCCGAGAACTCTGGAAAAACGATCAAGTTTGAAAATAGAACTATTCACACGGACTCCCATTTCCTGATCGATATTTCCCAATACCCGATCCAACAGTCCTGCATCCGGATACGTCCACATACCGGACCCGGTTCGGGAATCCATGCACGTAAGATCAAAGGAAGGCCGCCACAGACTGCCCGCCTTGAGTCGCATCACGTCCCCTTCTTTCCACTCGAGACTCTCACCATCTGTCAGGAATAGCTGCATCCAGGAATCATCATCCGACAGACGTGCATCCCATTGCCGGCGATTAGCGGACACCTCAAAGACAAAACGGTTGAATCCAAAATACCGGCTGCCCGACACCGATTCATCCAACCTGGTGAGAATTTCCGCATCAAATGGCATCAGCGCCTTGACCTCATCCGGGATCCCGCCGTTCATACGCCAGCAACCACTGAAATACAAACCTTCTCCGGTGGCGAGTTGATCGATCACTTCAAAGGGCGATTCCATTTGCTTCCATGTCAAACGCCCCTCTTGCCCCTCAGTCGCAAAAACAGTCCCGGAAACGAAAACAGCCGCAATCATCGCCGCCATCGAGCGGCCAACAGTCATAAACGCTGGAAATAACCCAACGCCTTTCTTGAAAATATGGAATTCGGAATCGTGGCACCGGAGTGCCAACAGGGGTATCATGGCGGCACTATCCGCAATCGGACCAGTGGATGCAAGCCGGATCGGTTTGACTCGAGACACAAACGCTGGCACGGCTTGTTTTCCTGAACATGACCAACGGATTCAACACACCGCACAACTGGAGCATACCCGATTCGATATCATTCTCACTACTCGGGATGGGTGATCACACCCATCTGCTCAATCCGGCCGAACTTGCCTGCATTTGCTCCGCGGCGCCGAAGCGGCGAAGAGAATTTTCCACTGCACGATACGCGATCCGCCAGATCATCGATAACTGGGGCATCCCCGCTCACCCTGTGCCGACCGGACAGGATGGTCAGCCGATCTGGACAAGGCCGGTCCATGGGAGCATTTCCCACACCCGCGACCTGTGTTGGGTGGCCCTTACGCACGATCCACACATCCGGTCCATCGGAATTGACATCGAACGGCGCGAGAGGATGCACCCCGGATTGTGGGATCGCATCACGACCCCGGCCGAGCAGGCTCGCCTGCGATCCAGTCAACTTCCATGCGGCATTTCCCCTGATGACATTCACAGCATCATATTCAGTGCCAAGGAAGCTTTCTTCAAATGCCAGTATCCCCTGACCTCCCGCTGGCTCGGATTCAAGGATGTTGAGCTCTCAATTTCATTCGAATCCAACGCGGCAGAGGCTTCCATCGTGAATGGTCAGCCGTTACCAACCGGGGAACTCACGCTATCGGGTCATTTCATGATCACAGAACAGCACATATTTTCCATTTTTCTACTTTCCTCCTATCGCACCCCCAGCTAACCGCGCCCTTTCACATAAACGAAACATCCCCACCTGCGAACTCGCAAAGCGGGGATGCTCCGGTTTCTACCCTTAGACAAGTAGAACAGTCTACTTGTTATCAAAAACAAACGGTTGCACAGCACGGGCGACCACAGGCCTTCCATGCCTCAACGGTGCCTCAAACTTCCACTGTTTGAGTGCCAGATATGCCTGAACAAGATAGAGATCCGGCGCATCGGAGTGAACTACCCTCGGGAAGCGGATGCCGCCAGTCTCATCGATAAAGAACTCGATGCTCGCACGGGTGGTTTCAGGAACATCGCCGATGCGGGGAATCTCAGGTTTCACGATTTCCACCGGCTTCGGAATCCGGTCCAGTTCGGAGAGTTCGGATACACGGTATTCATTCATATCCTTTACTCCAAACCGATCCCTCATAATGCCGTTCGTCACAAAACTGCCGATGTCCATTTGGATGATCGCGCCTTCAAGTTTGAAAAACAAACTCACCGCCTTGATAACTTTCTGTGGTTCGCCATTCTCCATAATCGGAGAAAACCTCCACTTGTCCAACACTTGGCTTACTGATCTAATGAATTCAGGATCAGAAGCCCTGATAACCAGCCAATCACTCACTCTCCCCTGTTCATCGATCTCAAAGAGCACATTCATGCTTCCGTCCACAATCCCCCGGTTTTTCAAGCCAAGTGGAAACAAGGGATCCACAAATTTCTCCAAGGTCAGGTTTGTTGCTGAGGAACGGGAATCCCCAAAAAGCATTCCCGAACAGAGGCACGCCAGTGCCACAATTGATCCAACAGTAAATTTAACAGTTTTCATCACGATGCCTTTCTTATAGGTTTGTTGGCTGTTATAACCCACGCTTCAACCAAACCCTTCAAATCCATTTGCAGCATTTTCATTCCAAAGCATTCTTCTTCCAACTCCATTCAACCTGACTCGCACAAAACCTCCACCGGAGAACAGAAAATGCCCCCACCGCCACCGTCCACTGGTTCATGCCCACACTCCGGACCCACCCTTCGACGTGTTCTCATCCTGATTGCATTATTCGTCGCAGGCATCGGCCTGATGATCTTCCCTCCTGCCCGGATTCCGGTGGCCGACGACGTTGCAGACACCTACTTTGAGGAGACCATCCGCAAAGCAGGGCTTGCCTATGGAACCGCCCGGCTGGTCAACGCGGGAGTTTCCGTGGTCAAGGAGTCCTCGCTCCAACTGGAACCCGGCGGAGTGGGAATCGCCGTAGCGATCGGTCAGGTTGCCGATCCCCTTGATGACATGACAGAGAGACTCTCCTCCATGCTGGTGACCGCGATTGTGTCGCTACTGGTACAGAAGATCTGTTTCGAAATCGCGCAGGCCTATGTTTTTCAAGTCCTGGGTGGCATGCTGGTGCTGTGTACTCTCCTGTCGATCGACCGTCGACCTACCTTTCTTGCCCTCAGGAATCTCGTATTGCGCATGAGCCTATTCCTCATGATCCTCCGCTTGTTTTTGCCGGTCTCAGCGCTCATGTCCGATTTTCTTAACCGCAACCTGTTTTTCCCGAAAATCGATCATTATCATGCAGCACTCGTGCCGGTAACCGCAGAGTTTTCCGCGTTGATGGAATATGAAATGCCGGAGATTGGAAGCCTCCGGGAGGTGTTTTCCGAACCGGCAAAGGCCATTGGAAACAAAACACGGCAACTCAGACAGGCAGCCTCAAAGATCGTCGAATTTGTCGCTAAGGAGGGTATGGAGGTATTCAACACGCTCCTCAAGATCACCGCTATCTACCTCGGAGTATTTCTGGTGCAAGTGCTCTTCATCCCACTGGGCATGTTCTGGTTCATGAACAAACTGCTCTTTATTCTATTCGGATTTCACACCCCGGCCTACATCACCGGGGCTCATGCTCCTCAACCAGATCTACGCCTCCAATCACCCCGGGAAAAGATGGCTCAAGATTAAGCGCATGTTTGCAAATTTCCCAATCTCCGGTTTTCTCAACTCCTAATCATGTCCCAGACACATAGACATCCCTTTCTCAATGGTCTCAGCAAACACCGCGGAGCCCCTCCGACCGTCCTTGTGATTTTTGGCGCATCCGGCGACCTGACCCAGCGCAAGCTCATTCCCGCGATCGCAAACCTCGCGCTTGATAACCTCCTGCCATCCGAATTTCACTTCATCGGATTCGGACGGACTCCGGTCTCCGACGAGGATTTCAGGGCAAACTCGAGGGAGGCGATCTCCTCCCACTCCAGACGGGCGATCCACGAGGATGTGTGGCAAAGGATCAGCCCCCAGTTTTCCTACCACGCCGGAGACTACTCTGATCCAAAGGCATTCGAGGCTCTTGCCAGCCGGATCACCGGGAAGGAAAAACAGCGGAATGGGCTCTTCCAGCTCCTGTTCTATATTTCGACTCCACCCGGTGTATTTGCTGACATCATCCGGAATCTGGGCTCAAGCGGACTCGCATCCCACGGAGTTGACACGGATCACCCGCCCAGGGTGATCATCGAAAAACCATTCGGACACGACCTTGATTCCGCAAGGGAACTCAACCGCACGCTCCGTTCGCATTTCCGCGAGGATCAAATCTACCGGATCGACCACTACCTTGGCAAAGAGACCGTTCAGGATCTACTCGTCCAACGCTTCGCCAACGCAATTTTCGAGCCGATCTGGAATCGAGAATTTGTGAGCTGCGTGCAAGTCACGGTGGCCGAGCAACTCGGTGTCGGATCACGTGCGGGCTATTATGATCAAAGCGGTGCCTTGCGCGATATGATCCAGAATCACGCAATGCAGCTGATTTCCCTCACCGCCATGGAACCACCCGTGTCGCTGGATCCGGAGTCAATACGAGACGAGAAGGTCAAGGTACTCAAGGCAATCCAACCCCTCGACCTGCGCAACAGTGAGGGTGATGCGGTTCGCGCCCAATACAGGGAGGGCTTGATCGAAGGACAGCGCGTTCATGGTTACAAGCAGGAGAACGGTGTTCCTGCCACCTCAAGCACCGAAACCTACGCCGCACTTCGTCTCTTTATCAACAACTGGCGATGGAAGGGTGTCCCGTTTTATGTTCGTTCCGGCAAACGCATGGCACGCCGCACCAGCGAGATTGCGATCCAGTTCAAGCGCCCGCCGGGTATCCTGTTCAGTGAAGGCAACCGCTTCGATCTTTCGCCAAACGTCATGGTCATCCGGGTTCAGCCCGATGAGGGAGTCACCCTGCTGCTCAACTCAAAGATCCCGGGGCTGGAAACCAGAACTCAGCCGGTCAAAATGCATTTCAATTATGCGACAACCTACGGGTCCAACACGCCCGAGGCATACGAACGCCTGATTCTCGATGCCATGGTCGGCGATAGCACGCTCTTCATACGCGGAGATGAAACAGAGGAGTCCTGGCGCATCATCACCCCCGTTCTTGATCATTGGAAGGAATGCGATGCAAGAGGGCTCGAAACCTACGCGGCCGGATCGTGGGGTCCACTCGCCGCTGAACGCCTGCTCTGGGAACATAAGCATGAATGGCGCCGTCCCGGTCCGTGAAATCCAGTCAGCCTGCCATGCCCAGCATCATCCATAACCTTCCCGGCATCTCAACACCGGTATCCGCCATTTCCCATACCCTGCGAGAGATGTGGCAGTCGGATCCAGGCACCATTGACAGCCCACCGTCCGACTTCCGTGCCTCCCAGCTCAACCTGGTCATCCATCTGGGAGAGCAAACCACCACAGGCGAAGCCTTGGCCATTTTTACCACCTGCATTCACTTCGGACAACGCTACCCTTGCCGGATCGTGATGCTGTGCCCGCAAAAGCAGGGGACTCGAGCCTCGCCAATCGAAGCAAAGCTTTTTACCCAATGCTACATCGGAGACACGCACCGTGAGATGTGTTGCTGCGAAGTCATCATGCTCGGCTACGATCCATCCGAGCCCCAAATGCTCTTCAATCTAGTCTCAATCTGGCTGGAAAGCGATCTTCCGATGTTCCACTGGTTTCATCGTGTGCCCGAGAACCAGGTGCGCAATCGCCACCTCTCTTTCGTCAGGGCAAGCCGCAGGGTCATTTTCGACTCCGGAATCGACAGCATCGACCTCAGGGATATTCCGACTCCGGATCCTTCGAAAATCCATGACCTCGCAGCCGCGCGGACACTCCCCATCCGTCAATCGGTCGGGCAGATCCTCAGCACATTTGATCCGGCCGATATCATACGCGACATCCGGAAAGCTCTGATTCTCTGCCACCCCGGGATGAAAGCGGAAGCGGTTCGATTCTCCGAGTGGATCAACGAGGGACTCACCCAGTGCGCAAAGCGATCCGGTTTGACCGCCACTGTCAAAGTCACGGTTCAGGACGATCCCGCCCACGATTCGCCTTTCGAACTCCGTTTCGACTACGCATCCGGCAACCGTGTTTTTGATTGGAAGCTGTTTGCCGGGCAGACAGAAGCCCTCATCTGCTGCCGGCTCGGGAGCCACGCGATTGAGCACAAAGTGAGTATCCGCTTGCCGGATTCAGCCGCAACTCTTGCCGAGACCATGTTCTTCGGCTGAATCAGCCGGACAAAACCTCACGATCCCAGCTCTTAGCGGATACAACTGCTAGCATCAAAAGGGTTTGCTCTTCCGCAAAGGCAAACGGTGTTCCAACGCATTCGGGAAGACGATTCTCCATGAAATGATCAACTTTGCCCATTCTACCCCCGCAGGGCAGCGGGTAATGCATGAAACACTACGGAATATTGTACATTCCGACAAACACAAGGCGTGTCAGACGGGAAGAACAGGATCCACAGGAAGCTACTCCCGAGTTCTTCCCTACAAAGGCTTCTGTTTCTAAAACCCGCGTTAACCGCCTGCTATCCGCCTGGATGAATAGCATTCCGCCACCTACCGCTTCAGAAAGGATCTCACCACAACGGACAGAGTTCCTTCTCACTGGGCATCAGAAGCTCTTCTCCGAAACGAACGCGACACCCTCGCAGTCCACCACATCGAGCGTGCGCGGCCACTAACTTGTCGAAATAGGATTCGTTCCTGGTGAAAATCTGCCAATGTACGCCATCCCCATTGTGCAGCAACGCATCAATCAGAACAGCAAGCCGTCTGCGTGGACAGACTTGCAACAGGATCGCGCCTCTCCGGAACACTCACGTGTTCCGCCACGGGGAGGAACTCAGGAACGATTCGAAAAGCAACCGGGGGAGAAGACACCTTGGGGGCGCGTCTTATTCCGGTGCAGTTGCGGGCCAGTCGTCGGTGCGGAAAGGTGAAGCCGGGAGGCGTTGATCGTTCACGAGGTTCGCATGGATCGGATTGTCCGACCAGGCATAGCGAACCGCCACCGGGTTTGGAACCTCGTCCGAGCTCACGACAACACAATCCACGCCCATGATGCGGGCTTCCGCCTTATGGAACACGTGGTCCTCGCCCGCGATTGTGAACTCGCGCAGGGGATTGCCATGGAATGCCTTCAGCCCTCTGCCCACGTTGTCGAAACGGATTTCGATGCCTTCTGCGGTCACGGTGTGGGAGCGGACAACCGGGCCACCTTCCAAATCCAGAACATCATAGATGTCGGCGAGTGCCCAACGGGCAAGCCTGCGGCCCACATCATGCTTATTGCGGGGGTGGATGTCGTCGAGTTCTCCGAGATCAATCGCCACCGCGAGACCAACCTTGGGGGTCTTTTGACTAAAACGAAGCTGGCTGTCGCGCACACGTGACCAACCGGTGTCGACAGGCTCTCTCGACAGTTTCATGAAGTTGGCGAGTTGCACGATCCCGAGTGGCAGCTCCTGCTGCCCCCAGCGCGATTCCCAATCCTTGAGCATGATGCCGAGGCGCAATTCATACAAATCCGGATCCCAACCAACGTCCGACTCTCCCTGATACCAGATACTTCCCTTGATAGTGTATGGACTGACCGGAGCGAGCATGCTTTTGGCGAGAATACCCGGCCGGTTTGGGCTGGCAGGACCTTCCGGCTCCTCCGGCCCATTGACATTCCAAGGCCCTACCGCCGGTGGACGTTCGTCCTCCACCTGGAAACGCCACTCGCCTGCAAGCGGCAGCTTCGCTCCATCGGGATTCACCAGAACCATCGCATCCGGACCTCCGGTAAACCCGCCACCGCCCGCCTCGTCGAACAGCCGCACCGCGATCACAACCGAGCCATCCTTGGTCAGTTTGGCGGGCACCGGATAGACGCGCGGAATCGAGTACGGTTTATCCTCACTGCGCATATGGGAGCCCACTTCCTGTCCGTCCACAAAAGTCATGTCAAGGTCATCAATCGGCCCGAGCTCGAGCGACAGTTCCTTGTTTTTGAAATCCTTAGGCAACGCCACCTTCAATCGGTACCAGATCGCTCCGTCGATGTTCCCGATGTGGTTTTCGATCATGTTCGGGATTTCCACCCGATCCCAGCCCGAATCATCGAAGTTCTCCTTATGAAAAGCCGAAGCCTCCTTGCTGATCCCATCGTCCACATTGATGACCAGGATATCATGTTCCTCTGCGTAGGCCTTGAGCGCCTTCTCCCACTCCGCGTGTGCCTCCTCGAAGTTTTCCAATTGAGCATTCCATTTCCGTACCCGTTCGGCCGTATGCGGATTGGAGAGCAGCGTCTCCTCACGGACCCATGCCGCGATCGGGGTGCCGCCCCAACTGCTGTCGATCAAGCCGATCGGAATATCCAACACCTGCTGGAGATCCTTGCCGAAAAAATACCCGATCGCGCTGAAAGCCGCGGCTGCGCCCCCATCGCAAACCGCCCATTTGTCCCCGCTCGAAAACCGTGGTTCCTGAACCGTCACCCGGTTCACTTGGAACAAGCGGATTGCGGGATTGCCACCCCCCGCGATTTCGATGTCGCCATCGGCGGCATCACGCAAGGTCCAGGCCATATTCGACTGACCGGAGCAAAGCCACACATCCCCCACCAGCACATCCTCAAAACGCAACTCGGTGGACCCGGACGACACTTCCAACACCCGGCCTTCGGAAGAAACGTCCATGGGTTGAAGCTGGAGCAACCACTCACCATTTGAACCGACGACTCCGCTGACCTCCTGACCGGCAAATACCGCCTTCACCTCAGCACCCGCGTCCCCGCGTCCCCAGAGATTAACCGGAGCCTCCCGCTGGAGGACCATGTGGTCGGAAAACACACTCGGCATCTCGAGTCCGAAGGCGGCCGAACCCGCACACAGACTGAGCAAAATACACAATACACGGTTACGCTTCATATTCCGGAACAATTGGGTTAAGTCGGGGTGGGATCGTCTGGACGGGAATAACATCAACATCCGGGGCATTCGAATCCCTGATTCATACTACCGGATACGCCAAGCTTCGGATTCGGTCAATAGAACTTTTTGATTAAACCGTGCGTTCCGGACTGCCACAATGCACGATTCGGGCTGGCGTTGGGGACAGCGCCCGACGATCGCTTCGACTATTGCCCCAAAGGCCCCGCTTGATTTGGCAGGAGTACCGCCCGCAGCACAAGCGGAGCACGAAAACCGGTGGCAAACAACAGGTATCCGGCTCCCATATTGAAGAGTCCGATGGCAAGATCCATCGCGGAACCATCGATCACATCCCGGAAATCCAGCAAAACCCACTGCTCCAGAAGCAGCCGCCAGATCACCACGATGGCGATGGCGTGGATCACGGCCAGCAAGGGACCATGACGCCCCTTGAGGATCACGCTCCAGACCATTCCCGGGATTACAAACACCCAAAAAAAGAGAATGAAGAGGAAACCAAGCGCCAGAAAAGTGGCGGCGACCAATGCCTTAAACGTGGTTTTCAACAATGGCCCCATGGCGATTCGGGTGCAGTCAGAGGCGGATACGGCCTGAATCCAAGCCGTCCAGGAAGTCCGCGTATGTCCGGCGGACGCCTTCCTTGAGCGAGATCCGGGGTTCCCAGCCCATGCCGCGCATGACCGAAATATCCATGAGTTTGCGGAACATTCCATCGGGCTTGGTCGGATCGAAAGTCAACTCGCCCTGAAATCCAATCTCCGCTTGGATGGTTTGGGCCAACTCCAAAATGCTCACATCGCTTCCGGCTCCCACATTTACCCAGTGCGGCGGATTCTCATGCCCGAGAAGGTGGGCAACCGCGTCTGCCAGATCATCCACGTGAAGGAATTCGCGCATCGGGCGTCCCGACCCCCACAAAACCATCTGGGAATCCCCACGCACCTTGGCCTCATGAAAGCGCCGGATCAGTGCCGGGAACACATGGGAGTTCTCGATGTGATAATTGTCCCCGGGACCGTAGAGGTTGCACGGCATGGCGGAGTGATAGCATACCCCATACTGCTTGCGGTAGTATTCGCAGAGCTTCAACCCGGCGATTTTGGCGATCGCATAGGGTTCATTGGTAGGCTCAAGCGGGCCGGTCAGCAGAGAATCCTCACGGATCGGCTGAGGATTGTCCTTCGGGTAAATGCAGGAACTTCCCAGATTCAGAAAACGGGCGACCCCATTCTTCCACGCGCCGTGAACAAGATTCAGGTTGATCGCGAGATTCTCATGCAGAAACTCGGCGGGATACGTGCTGTTGGCGTGGATCCCTCCCACCTTCGCGGCGGCATTGATGACGCAATCCGGTTTCTCCTCCTTAAGAAAACGATCCACTTCGGAGGCACCACAAAGATCGAGCTCACCACGGGTGCGCGTGATCAAGGTGACCGACTCCGGCCATCGCGAACGGATCATGCGACAGATGGCCGAGCCCACCATCCCCCTGTGCCCTGAAACAAATATCCTTTGGTATCTCATGAATGCATCGTTCTATATGGAATTCATACTTGCGGAAAGCAGGACCTGAAGAACACACGTTAACCCTCGAAACCAGATCCCGGAATGTGAGCAATAACACAACAAAGAAGGGGCTCAACCCGAAAGTTGGAACCCCTCCCAAATCAAACTATCGCCCAAACGGGATAAACCCAGACAGTGGCGTCAAGAAAAACGCTCGAAAGCGTCCACAAGATGATCCCGATCCGTCTTCCCGGGGTTGCGATTGCGGACACGTTCGTTGATAGCCGCACTCGCCTCACTGCGGGTTGGCCGGTCTTTCTGGATGAAAACCCCAAAACTACCCGGCCACGGCTCGTCGGCCAAACGGTATGCCGCGACCTCATCTGTCACGTCATGACGTGCCTCATCCTCGGGAGTTCCATCGAAGCGTTTCTCCTCAATGATCCTGAATTCACCGCCCTTGCGGGGGTTCAAACCCTCAAAGCTTCCCTTGTTGAACTGGGTGCATTCCGACAAGCACTCGATAACCGAGAATCCCTTGTGTGCCTGTGCACGCTCGAGCATCTGCATCACGTGAGCGATGTTGCTCGCACTGGTCCGGGCCACAAAAGTCGCGCCGCTACTGATCAGGCGCTTCATCGGGTTAATCGGCTCGTCAATCGAACCGAGCGGGTCCGTCTTCGACACGAAGCCCTTCGGAGACGTCGGGGAAGTCTGGTTCTTGGTCATCCCGTAAACCGTGTTGTCCATGATCAGGTAGGTCATGTTCGGGTTCTTCCGGGCGGTATGATCCAAATGGTTGCCACCGATCGAGAAACAATCGCCATCTCCACTGAATACAAACAAATGCAAATCCGGTCGTGAAAGGCTCAACCCCGTCGCAAACGGCAGGATGCGTCCGTGCAGGAAATGCACCCCGTGCGTATTCACGAAATACGGAAAACGAGACGAGCACCCGATACCGGATAGGGTCACGATCTTCTCGCGGGGCAACTGCAACTTTTCAAGAAGTTTGAAATAGGCTGCCAATATCGAATGGTCACCGCAACCCGGACACCAGGTCGGCTGTTTTGCCGCCAACAGCTTTTTGGTGATCTTTTCAGGCAGTTGAATTTCGGGATCTATGGAAAGAATCTCACTCATGGTCTTATCTCAATTATTGGGGGATGTTGTCACCATATCACCGGATCATGCGTCCGCCAAAGCCTTCAGGATCTCGCGAACCTTGAAGGTCTGGCCATCCGTCTTTGCAATCGAGCGCACGTGGTCGCATCCGGTCACCGACCGGATGAGGGTGGCGAGTTGCCCCGCCCCATAGATCCCCGCATCATTCAATTCCACTGTGTACACCCGCTTGAACCTCTCCAGAACCGTGCGAATCTCACGCTTGAGCGGATAGAGGGTGCGAAGGTGCATGTGGCTCGCCTTCTTGCCTTCAGATTCCATGCGCACAACAGCTTCACGGGTCGCTCCAAAAGACGATCCCCAACTGATCAGCAGAAGATCACCCTTGTCATCGCCCAGCATCTCCGGCATGGGGGTCGCTTCCTCGAGCATCTGGAACTTTTTGCGACGCTTCGCCGTCATGGTCATGTGATTGGCCGCGCCTGGATTTGGACCGCTCAAGGTATCGTGCTCCAGTCCTGTCATCACCGGATAACGCCCGCTCCCGATCCTGCATCCCGGAGGCGCATGGTGCGTCAAAGCATCCGCCGGATACGGCACAAAATCAGCCGGACGATCCTCCTGATCGAGCTTCGGCTCAACATAGAAGGTATTCCAATCCGGCTTATCAAAGGCCTCAATCCGGGTGGATAGACCTTGGTCGGAGAGAATCACGACTGGGGTCGAATACTGCTTCGCGATCGCCGCAGCATCCTTACAAATCGCAAAACACTCCTCAACATCGCGGGCAGCCAACACCACGCGGGGAGCATCGCCATGACTCCCGTAAATGGACTGCAGCAAATCACTCTGTTCCACCTGAGTCGGGACCCCTGTGCTCGGTCCACCCCGCTGTACATTGACCACCAGCAACGGCATCTCCGCCATGGTTGCCCATCCCAGGCACTCCATCTTCAGCGACATCCCCGGTCCCGAGGTCGTCGTCACGGCAAGATTTCCACCGTAGGACATACCAATTGCAGCCGCGGCTGCGGCCAACTCATCCTCGGTCTGAAGAAAGATCCCGTTGTATTTCGGAAGTTCGTCGATCAGAACTTCCATAATCGAAGTCGCAGGAGTGATCGGATACGATGCTCCATAGCGAACCCCCGCACTGATCAAGCCATAGGCGACCGCCGAGTTCCCGTCCATCGTAACCGCTTCACAACTGTGCTTCGGATCATCCAAATGGATGTTGGGACGCCGCCCGCTCCATTCGTATTCCAAGCCCGCCATCAATGCGGTGCGCACATTCTGAATGACCGATTCATCCTTCTTGCGGAAACGCTCAAGGGCCAAATCCTCAACCTTCGCATCATCCAATCCCAGCAAGCGGGAAAGCATCCCCAGCAGGAACATGTTTTTGCCCTTCATGGCATGCCCGCCAAGAGCGGATTCCAGAAGGTCGGTGATCGGTAACGCATACACCTGCGTTCCTTCGGGAGCGACTCCCTCAGGCTGGCAGTGCTTTGAGTCACACAAAAGGATCCCACCTGCCTTGAGCAGTCCGATATGACTCTGCAAACTATCCTGATACAATGCCACAAGGACGTCCGCCTCATCCCCCGGAGTCATAATCGAGCGGTTTCCGATCCTCAACTGGTAGATCGAATTCCCGCCGGCTACGGTTGCCGGGATCGTCATATAGGTCATGACCCGGTATCCCGAGCGACCAGCCAGTTTGGCCAGTAGGCTTCCCATCGACTGAATGCCGTCCTGGGAATATCCTGCGAGCCGAATGGTAATCTCTTGCTTTTTGGACACGTTCAGATTAGCTTGTGGTTTGAATTTGGGTATCTGGGTGATCCTTCGGCACCACGAAGGGGCGTCCCGGAACAAATCAGAGCGTTTGATGATGAATAACTCAAAAATAAGCAATTCTTTTTTGATCATCAAAAGTCTTAATCCTGCAACCCCTGTCCGAGGAGGCGTCCGTTGACTCAAAATTTGTCCAACGGCCTTCCCGATCAAGACTTTATCGCCCGACACGGTTGTCGGGCACCATCTGTTAACCCTGAGCAACTCTCAGCAACTGTGTACTCATGATAGCGACAAAACTCAAAACCTACCTCGACGACAACGGCATCAAATACGTACTCATCCGGCATTCTCCAGCCTACACGGCGCAGGAGGTTGCCCAAGCCGCCCATATTCCGGGCGTTGACATGGCAAAAACCACGATCATCAAGCTGGGCTCCAAACTGGTGATGGCCGTTCTACCCTCCAGCTATCACATCAATTTCCAGCGCTTGGCGAACGCGCTCGGGCATGACAATGCCCACCTCGCCAGCGAAGAGGAATTCCATGAGCGCTTCCCGGATTGCGAACTTGGCGCCATGCCGCCCTTCGGAAATCTCTACGGGATGGATACGTACGTTGCAGAAAGCCTTTCGAAGGAGAAAGAGATCTACTTCAACGCAGGCAATCACGTCGAGTTGGTCCGTATGTATTATGTCGACTACGAGCGACTGGCCAATCCACGTGTCATCAGCTTCACGGATCGGCTTGACGCCTTCCCCCTCCATCGCTGAGCAGCGGTAGAGTATCCCCCCACCCCGGAGACAGCCCGCAAGAGGCTGGGCTTCCGCCCTTGAAAAGGGATCCGGCAGCACCCCTGCGGTCCGTCCGGGGAGGGTTATCATTCAATATTGAATCCTAACATTCCATTATCCCATGCCCCTAAATAGAATACGCAACTTTGCCCTGGTCGGACACCGGGGCTCAGGTAAAACAACCCTCACCGAAGCCATGCTCGCAACCAGCGGAGTCATTTCCCGCATGGGTTCAATTGAGCAGGGCAACACGGTCTCGGACTATCATCAGGACGAGCAAAAACGCAAAATCTCAATCCACGCATCCATCACCCATACCGAGTGGCTCGACCAGAAACTCAACATCATCGACACCCCGGGATACCTTGATTTCATCAGTGAAGCACTTTGTGCGCTGCGCGTAGTGGATTTCGCAATTGTCACCATCGACGCCAGCAGCGGAATCGAAGTGGGAACCGAGCAGGTTTGGGAATACGCAACATCATTTGGATTGCCCAAGGTAATTGTCGTCAACGGCTTCGACAAGGAAAACACCGATTTCGAAAGCATGCTTGCCAAAATCAGGGCCCGCTGGGGCAACCGGGTCTTCCCAATGAACATCCCCATGAATCCTGGTCCTGGATTCAATCAGGTGCTCGATGTCATGCGCACCGAAGTGGTGACCTATGCAAAAGACCAGTCCGGAAAATTCACGGAGACCAAAGCCGAAGGTGATTGGGGAGCAAGGGTCAAGGCACTCCATAAGGAACTCATCGAATGGGTTGCCGAAGCAGATGATTCGCTCATGGAGAAGTTTTTCGAGTCCGAAGGATTGTCTGAGGACGACCTCCGTGGTGGCGTGCATGCTGCTGTTCAATCCCAAAGCTTCATCCCGCTTTTTGTGACCTCAGCATCCAACAACATCGGGGTGGCACGTCTGATGGACTTCATTTCCAAATACGGCTCGTCTCCTGTCGATCGTGAAACGGTACTCGGCGAGGACGGCGGCGGAAATCCAGTGGAAATCCACCTTGAAGACAAAGATCCGGTGATATTCGTATTCAAGACCATCGCCGAACAGCATGTCGGGGATCTTTCGTTCTTCCGCGTATATTCAGGACGAGTCGAAACTGGAATGGACCTTTTCAATGCCGATCGCAGTATCAACGAAAAAATAGGGCAACTCTACGTTGTGAACGGCAAATCACGCGACCTCGTGAAATGCCTTGAAAACGGAGACATCGGAGCGGTGGTCAAGATGAAGGACACCCATACCGGAAACACATTGTGCACACCTGGCCGGCAGATCCGCCTCCCGAAAGTCGACTATCCAAGGCCGAATATCCAGAGTGCGCTCCACCTAACCAATTCAGGAGACGAGGAACGCGTCGGGGCCGCTCTGTCATCTCTCCACGAAGAGGATCCAACATTCCATTTCCGGAATGATGAGGAAACCCACGAAACTATCATCAGCGGACTGGGCGACCTCCACCTCCAGGTTGCCTGTCAAGCCATGGCCGAGCGCTTCAACGTTCGTGTTGAGCTCAAACCGCCACGTATCCCCTTCCGTGAAACCATCCGGGGGAAGGCCGAGGCCAAGTACCGCCATAAAAAACAAAGTGGTGGCGCGGGTCAGTTCGCAGAGGTTTGGATGCGCATCGAGCCGGCTCCACGCGATTCCGGAATCGATTTCAAGAATTCCCTCGTCGGTCAGAATGTCGACCGCGTGTTTGTGCCTTCCGTGGAAAAAGGCGTGAAGAAAGCATGCAAGACCGGAGTCATGGCAGGCTACACCGTTGTGGACGTGAAAATTGACTTCTACGATGGGAAAATGCATCCGGTCGACTCAAAGGATGTGGCCTTTCAGATAGCCGGTGAAAAGGCCTTCCGCGAAGGCTTCATGGCGGCGAAACCTTGTCTGCTCGAACCCATCCACCGCATCACGGTAAAGGTTCCTGAAGACTGCGTGGGCGATGTAATGGGCGACATCTCGGCAAAAGGCGGGCGCATCCAGGGAATCGACTCTGAAAACAGCCTGCAGGTAATCACCGCACTGATTCCTCAACGCGAGCTCTACCACTACTCCACAAGGGTGCGATCCCTGACAGGAGGCCGTTGCCTCTATGCGGAAGAGCTCGACCACTATGAGGAAATGCCAAACGCGGTGGCACAACCCATTATTGCTGCGTTCAAGCCGGAAAGTGCGGATTGACGACCAACACTTCTCCTGTTCTCTCCTCCTTGTATCAGAAGCCGGGCGCAGAGCCCGGCTTTTTGTTTGGCATCAAAACAGCAAGGGCGCCCAGCTTGCGCACCCCGACACCACTCAAGCCCCTCATCCGCAGTCAATGCTCAGGCGGCTTTCGCAGACCTCCTGCGTGATCCCCATGATACGGAGACTCTTCTGGCGGGCGTGTTCGCCCTTTAGCAATACCACACATGACCTGGACACCCCGAGCTTTTCCGCAAGCCAGTGAATCAACTCCCGGTTCGCGCGGCCATCTTCAGGAACACCGGCGACTTTGATTCTCCAGATTCCTCCATCTTTTCCAACAACCATAGTTTTGGGCGCGTTGGGAATCACCTTGATGTCCAGACTCGCAAGCGCTTGATCCGCCTGCGGTATCTGCCTCATCCTCATGCGACTATCACCCTTTGACATGCCTCTAAACAATAGCACAGGCGCTTCCACAAAGGGAAGCACATCCTTCCAGCGAAATCGGAAACCCATTCGTCACACCCCAAACTACTCGTGAATTCCACGTAAACAATTCCCCAATCCGCTCATAATTCATACCTTACAAAACGCCATCCCAACACCCCGCACAAATCCGGCAAAATCACGGCCTCACCAATTGATCAACTTGCAGCTTTTTTTGTCACAATTCCGACACAATTCCCAGCGGTCATTGACACGGCATCGGGATCGTGCGATCCGTACTAACAGTCCGTAAAGGTGCATCTTTCAGAGGCTAAGGAAAGCTCTCGTCCTCATGCCAATTCTATAAGTTGAAGCCCGTTTTTTTTCCCAAAGCGATTGTGAATAACTTGTGGAGAACATTATCTTGAATGACCGCGACCCTATCCGCTTAAAGTCATCGGCATGAACCTTCCCGACTCACACAGCCGCTTGCCAATTGCCCCGTTTTCAGGAGGGCGGCCCACCCCAACAGAATCGAGTCTGTAATCCGCTACCCTTCAAAACCTTATGGACTCGACACGCCCAGTCTGCAGCTACTGCTTTGCCCATCTCCCCACCTCAGGGATACGGACAGGTTACCAGCTGAATTCTCCAGGACTCTGTGGAATTGGGTTGATGGTTCTGTGAATAACCTCAAGATCTCCGCTTCCGATGCCTTCCTACGACACTGCAACTGCCATGCCTAAACTATGGTCCGATCTCGATCGCGAGATCCGACACCTGTTTAGCGAAGACATCTACCGGGAATGGTTTCAACCACTGGTTTGCACCGACGCGACCGGCGAGTCGCTCACGCTCCGCACCCCCACCGAATTCTCCTCATTGTGGATCAGCCAGAACTATCTGGACATCCTTCATACGAAAGCAGCCCAGATCGCAGGGTGTCCGGTATCAATTTCGCTCCAGTCTGACACTCCGGATGGTATGGTATCGAGGGAACTGCCCCCCTCATCCATCGAACGACCCCGAACCGGAAGCGGAACTTCCAGGATTCAGGATCGTTCGTCAAAGTCAAAAGACAAAGAAACCATTCCCCTCAATCCAAGGAACACCTTTGAAAATTTTGTGATCGGCGGTGGAAATGAGCTCGCCCATGCTGCATGCATGGCGGTCGCAAATTCTCCCGCCCGGGCGTACAACCCGCTTTTTATCTACGGTGAGACCGGCCT
The DNA here is from genome assembly GCA_033813415.1 of Opitutales bacterium. GTDB lineage: Bacteria > Verrucomicrobiota > Verrucomicrobiia > Opitutales > JAFGAQ01 > JAFGAQ01. The sequence continues at coordinate 23,858 of JAPXRV010000004.1, forward strand.
TGGAAAAACCCACCTCATGCACGCGGTGGCCCACCACGTCCAGAAATCCCGCCCCGATCACAAAATCGTCTACATTTCCTCAGAGAAATTCACTAACGAATACATACGCGCGATTCAGGAGAACAGTGTATCCAAGTTTCGCAGGCACTATCGCCATGTGGACGTGCTCCTGATCGACGACGTGCATTTCCTTTCCGGAAAGGAACGCATCCAGGAAGAATTCTTCCACACGTTCAACGACCTCTTTGAGGCTCAGAAACAAATCGTTCTGACATCGGATCGTCCCGCCAACGAGATTGCAAAACTCGAAAACCGTCTGGTTTCCCGATTTCAATGGGGTCTGGTCTCGGACATTCAGAGTCCGGACATGGAGACACGATTGGCGATCCTTTCAAAAAAGGCGCACTCCCTTAACGCCAACATTCCGGGTGCCATTCTAGCCTTCATTGCTGAAAGGGTCTCCCGCAACGTCCGGAGACTCGAAGGCGCCCTCACCCGGGTCATCAGCTACGCATCCCTCGTTAAGCGGCCGCTCGACATTCCAAAGGTCGAGGAGCTCCTGCAAGACATTCTGCATGAGGAGATTCAAAATCAGGTCAGCATTGAGAAGATCCAACGCAAGGTGACCGATCACTATAACCTGCGCATGCAGGACATGATCAGCAAACGCCGGCCGAATGCGATCGCCTTTCCACGGCAGATTGCGATGTATCTCAGCAGGATGATGACTGGATGCTCCCTTCAGGAAATCGGAGATGCTTTCGGGGGAAGGGATCACGGAACCGTGATTCATGCGTGCAAGACGGTCGAGAATATGATGGAACAGGACAGTTCTGTTCGCCAGAACGTGGACTATCTTATCAAACAGCTTTCCCGGGATAACACCTGATCATCATGAAATTTACGCCTCAGCAAAGCCAGCAGATCGCACAATGGGTCTCCGAAGGGATTTCCCTCGGAGAGATTCAAAAACGCATACGGGACGAGTTTCAGCAGTCCCTGACATTCATGGAAGTGCGTTTCCTCGTGGATGATCTTGGCCTTGTTCTCAAGGACAAAGTGGATGAAAAAACCGCAGAAGCTCCTGAGCCCACTCCTGCGCAGCCCGAAGAAGCATTGGGAGACGGAACAGTAAAAGTATCCGTGGACAGCCTCATCCGCCCGGGCGCGCTCGTCAGCGGAGACGTTATCTTCAGCGACGGAGTAAAGGCAACATGGTATGTCGATCAGATGGGCCGGTTGGGGCTTTCACCTTCCCAAACCGGATATCAACCAAGCCAGACTGACATTCAGGAGTTCCAAATGGCCCTTCAAACCGAACTTCGGAAAAAAGGGCTGTAAGCGGGGTTCGGCCCTTTAAGACACGAATTCCACGCCGGCACGCACCAAATGGGGTGGATGATCAATCATCAACCCCACAATCCGCTCTCATCCGGGATTGCGCGAGCCGGGAAACGCCGGCCCGGAGCTGGGACGGGCTCTGCGATTCGATCGCTTGCGGTTACTCAAAAGTCCATGATTCGGAGAAGTCGCGACACTCACTGTTCCGGATGAAAGACTCCTGTAGCGGACAGCCAATCCCTCATGATGATATGGTTGATCCTCCCACACCGTGATACTCTTGCGAAGGTGCAGCTCGATTGCACGCAGCACAGTGAGGTCGAACTCCGCGCATAGCGATACAGCACGCCCCGAGGCGCCAGCCCTCGCTGTCCGGCCTACCCGGTGCACATACGAGTCCGACTCCTTGGGCAAGTCATAATTGATCACCCACTCAATGTTCTTTACATCAATCCCCCGGGCGGCCACGTCTGTAGCCACCATGATCGGAGAAGTCCCCACCTTGAACATTTCAAGCACCTTCTCGCGGATACGCTGGGCTTTGTCGCCATGCATCGCCGCAGCCCGGATCCCCCGCTCACGCAAGCGATCCACCAGATGATCCGCACCCTGCTTCGTGGAGGTGAAAATGAGCGTCTTCGATGCCTTTTCATTGCGTTTCTCCGATTCGAGCAAGTGATACAAAAGCTCAAATTTATCCTGATTCCGGATGAAACACACGCGGTCATCGACATTTTCGGCGGTCTGCCCGACCGTATCCACCGCAATGTGAACCGGATCACGGGTTATAGATGCCACCAGGGAAGCAATCGTGGGGGTCAAGGTGGCCGAAAAACACAAGGTCTGCCGGGTAGTCGGAATCTGTTTGATGATCCGCTTCACATCCGGAACAAATCCCATGTCGAGCATCCGGTCCACCTCATCGAGGACCAGGTGATCCACCCTGTGGAAATCGATTTTGCCCTGCTGATACAAATCCAGCAGACGCCCTGGGGTTGCCACCACGACATCAGGACCCTGCATCAAGCGCCGGATCTGCTCGTTCATCGGCATGCCGCCACAAATCACCTCGACTTTGAGATTCAGATATTTCCCGTAAAGCGAGAAATTATTCGCCACCTGGATCGACAACTCACGGGTTGGAGCTAACACCAGTGTCCTGAACTGCTTGGGTTTCAACTCCACCGGTTTACTGCAGATGTGATGCAAAATCGGCAAAGCAAACGCAGCAGTTTTTCCTGAACCCGTCTGGGCACAACCCACAACATCGGAACCCCTCAGTATGACAGGTATGGCTTCACGCTGAATCGGCGTCGGCGAAGTGTAGTTTTTTTCGTGGAGAGCCCGGGAAATGGGTTCTGCGAGCAGAAGCTTCTCAAATGACATTCTAGAATTCCAAAAGGTGATACTATGGTTGGTTTTCCCATAGATCGAAACGCAAGCCACGACCACATGTTGGACGGGGACCGAACTAATCCGTTTCAGGGATCAGCTCCCCATCCGATCGGAAGCGGCTTGAATACGTCCGATACTTGCTTTGCACGAGATAAACGCGCAGATGCCGCTGAAATCAAGTCAATTGTAGAACAATTCGACGCGACACCATCAACACCCGAAAGATTCGGATTGGCAAACGTCGACAAATGCACACCATCTTGAGTCAATCATCATTCCTGCGCATGCTCTCCTACAGGTCGGATATGGGATCTCTTTCCTGTCGGTCTCTGTAGCCCACGCTTTCATTCTTTCCATCCTCTTCCAGGTGATCATCACCCATGCCAAACGAACCTGCATCGACTCCCCTCTCCCCTTTCGAGCTTACCCGCAAAGCATTGATGAAAGCGCTCGAATACGATGAGCTGCGCATCCCCGTGCTCCCTCAGGTGGCGCATGAGATACTTGCCCTCACCCGGGACCCCGATGCCGATCTCAGTGATCTCTCCAGTCTGATCTATCAGGACCAGTCCATCGCCAGCCGAGTCCTCCACATTTCGAACTCTGCCGCTTTCGCTGGAATGGAGCGCATCGACTCCCTGGACATGGCAGTCTCCCGCCTGGGCATGCGTTTGCTCAGCGAGATCGCGCTTTCGGTTTCGATTGAGAAAAACATCTTCGACATCCCGGAATACCGTGCCGAAGTCAAATGGCTCTGGCAACATGCGCTTGCATCTGCCCTTTTTGCCAAAGAGATCGGCGACCTCCTGCGTCTCAACGGAGAAGGGCTCTACATCTGTGGCCTGCTCCATGCCATCGGCAAACCGGTCACCCTTCTGGCGCTCAAAGATCTACCTGCCGAAATCCGAACCGGCCTGACCAAGGAGGAGGCCTTTCTACTGGTCGAGGAGTATTCTGTCAGCGTGGGGACAATCGTCACCCGCCAATGGAAACTACCGCAGATTATTCAGGATACCAATTTCTTCTACCGCGACTACGAACAGGCATTGAGGCACAAAACCGAAACCATGGTCACTTACCTCGCGGACATTCTCGCAACTCATGCGATCAGTCCGGAAAAGCTGAGCGAAGAAGCCGTTCTTGAGGATCCGGTCATGGAAAAGCTGGGATTGTCCTCTGAAGCCCGGGTCGAAGTCGTCCAGTTCCGCGAGCACGTCCGCCAAAGGGCACGTTCCATGGACATCTGACAACGGGCTTATGCGTATGGTCGCGCAATGGACCGGCTCACTCCCGATAGAAGAATCGGTGAAAGCAACACTTACGGACGAATTGGCTTGAACCTCACGCGATTTATCGCTTAATCATAGGAACAGATCATGCACTTCCCCATGCTTAACCGCCTTCTTCTCCTTCCCTTTTGGGCCATCATTTTTGAAACAGCCACACTCTCGGTAGCCTCGCTCGCATCGGAGACCCGACCATTCGACGACTCCTGGCGTTTTCATTTGGAAGATCATGGAGAAGCCGCTGCCATGCCTGAATTCAATGATTCGAAGTGGGAGCCTGTCACATTGCCTCATGACTGGGCCATCACGGGACCATTTGATCCTGGGGTCGACGGGTATGCAGGCAAGCTTCCATGGAAGGGAGTGGGTTGGTACCGTAAAACCTTCAACCTCAGGGCAGACGATCAAGGACAACGCATCTATTTTGATTTCGGAGCCGTGATGGCGCACAGCCGCGTTTTCATCAACGGGCAACTGGCCGGATCATGGGACTATGGATACACGTCCTTCCGGATAGACGCCACCGATTTGGTTCGCTTCGACGCTCCTAACGTTCTCGCAGTCGAGGCTGACACCCGAAAATGGGGCACCCGCTGGTATCCGGGAGCGGGGATCTACCGCAGTGTCTCCATGGTGATCGAAGATCCGGTTCATTTCGCTCATTGGGGAACATTTGTCCGATCGGAAGCGATCGATGGGCAACCGGACACCCACCGGGTGGTCATATCCGGCAACATCACAAATCACACCGGGCAGAATGAAGTGGCACAGGTGAGCATTACCGCGACCTCCCCCAATGGCCGGATCGTGCAGCGCCTCTCGACCGCACTGCCAGTGCACGCATCGAGAGACAATACACTCGAGCACAGCTTTTTACTCAAACAACCCGAACTCTGGGACGTCGATAACCCGGCACTGTATCATTTGGAAATGCGCCTTTCCACCGCCTCAGGGTCTACATCATCCATACAGATTCCTTTCGGCATACGCACCATCCACTTCGATCCGGATGACGGCTTTCACCTTAATGGGCGCAGGATTCAGATCAAAGGAGTGAACCTCCACCATGATCTCGGCCCGCTCGGGGCCGCATTCAACACAAGAGCGGCGCAACGCCAACTCGAGATCATGCGGGACATGGGCATCAATGCGTTAAGAACCAGCCATAATCCACCCGCTGCCGAAGTGCTCGATATGTGCGACCGCATGGGAATTCTGGTTTGGAATGAGGTCTTCGACAAGTGGGATGCCACGGCCGGACGCCACGACGGACAACCCCCACTTAAGGAGTTCGGGGATCGCCACATCCGGGCCACTGTTCTGCGGGATCGGAATCATCCCTGTGTTATCACCTGGTCGGTCGGCAATGAGATCCCGCCGGGAGGCGAAGACGGTGTCACGGGGGGGCGGACCGCGGCGATGGTCGAGTCTGTCCTGCGCTACGACACCAGCCGGCCCGTGAGCATGGGATGCCACATTCCTTCCATGGTCAACGAGGATGGGAACTTCGATGCACTCGATATGACCGGATGGAACTACGCGAGACGGTACCTCGCTTTTCGATCGAAGTATCCCGATAAGCCTATACTCTATAGTGAGTCCGCATCTGCACTGAGCACACGCGGCCACTACGAACTGCCCCTCCCCGGGCGGCCATCCGACCGTTCAGATTCGCTGCAAGTCTGCTCTTACGATCTGAACGCCGCTGATTGGTCGGATATCGCGGATGTGGAATTCCGCCTCATGGAAAACGACTCCTACGTGGGCGGAGAGTTTGTATGGACTGGCTTTGACTACATCGGTGAACCCACACCGTATTCTCCGCAGGCGAGAAGTTCCTACTTTGGGATTGTCGACCTTTGTGGATTCCCGAAGGACCGATTCTTCCTCTACCGCAGCTACTGGCGGCCGGACATCCCGACCGTGCACATTCTCCCACACTGGAACTGGCCTGAACGGGTTGGACAAAACGTTCCGGTTTTCGTTTACACTAACGGCGACTCGGCTGAGCTCTTCCTGAACGGCCGATCCCTCGGAACCAAACGCAAGGGAGATGTCCCCGAACGCGGACCTGATCTTGCAAGCATGGGAGATGTGCGCACATCGACGAATGAGCCCGGGCATGCCGCCTCATCAGCGATAGATGGAGATACTGAAACATTCTGGAAGCCCGGGGCTGAGGACGCCCGACCATGGTTGGAAGTTGAGTTCGCCGAGCCCCGCCCGATCGGATTCCTGTCCATTGATTTCGAGAGGGAGGAGAAATTCTATTCCTACACCCTTCAGGTTGAAGATGCGGACGGGTCCATCCAGACTGTTCTGGAAAAGCATACGAGCGAAATCCCAATGTGGGGCGGGCCGAGGCGGATATTGCATACGCTCCAAGCGGAAACGCGACGGATCCGTATCCAGTTGGGAGAAACCCGGGACTCAGCCATCCCGGCGATTCGAACCTTTGCTGTATACGAGCATCCAGTCGAAAATGACTACTACGACGTCACATACCAATACCGGCTCCGCTGGAATGATGTCATATACGAACCGGGCGAACTCAAAGCAGTCGCCTACAAGAACGGGAAGAACATCGGTGAATCCATTATCCACACCGCATCCGAGCCGGTGTCGATCCGATTGACCCCCGATCGCACGGTCCTCATGGCCGACGGAACCGACCTGAGCTTCATCACAGTGGAGGTCCTCGATGCGAGTAATAATCCGTGTCCGCTGGCCGACAACCGGATCGATTTCCAATTGGATGGGGTTGACCTCGCAGGCGTTGGAAATGGAAACCCTCTCTCGTTCGAACCCTTCCGCGAGCCCTACCGCAAGCTCTTCAACGGAAAAGCATTGCTCATCGTACGCACCCGCAGTGGGAAGCATGGCAGCGCGACCGTCAAGGCCACATCAGACGGACTCAAGTCCGCCCACCTCGAACTGAATATCCAACCAACCAACTGAAGATCAATCTGCACCAACTCTCTTTGTATTTCCAATGAATCGAACCATCCTATTCACCCTCACCTTGAGCGCCGCATTCATGCACGAGTCATCAATGCCCACTTCCCTGTCCGCACAAGACAACCCACCGAGACCGAACGGATCCACCGAATGGATCCACGATGGTGGCTCCACCCGTGTCCAATTCTATGGACCTGGAATTGTCCGTGTGACCAAATGGGCATCAGGTTCAGAAAAAACGGAGCCCGAAAGCATCAGCGTGATCGCCAGTCCAGACACCCAGGGAACGGCACTAACGATGATCGATAGCCCCGGCGAAGTTGGATTGCAGTCAGACACCCTTCGGGCATCCATCGACCGTCAATCCGGGGCGGTATCCTTCGCACGTCCGGACGGTTCTCCTCTTCTCAGCGAAGCACCTGAACCCGCCGGGTTCCAGGCGGTCTCCTTCTCGGATGATCATGGGTATTCCATGAGCCAGGGATTCGCGCTGGACGACGGTGTGTCGATTTTCGGACTCGGACAACATCAGGGTGGACTATTCAACTACCGTGGCAAAACCGTCAAACTTGTCCAGACCAACACCGATGCCGTCAACCCGTTCCTGATCTCGACCACTCCGTGGGGTATCCTCTGGGACAACTACTCCCAAACCATCTTTTCGGATGATCCCGATTCCGGAGCTTCATTCTGGTCCGAGATGGGAGATGCTATCGACTACTACTTTGTGGCCGGAGACACGATGGACGATGTCATCGCCGGATACCGCAAACTGACCGGCACCGCACCCATGTATGGCCTGCATGCCTACGGTTATTGGCAAAGCAAGGAACACTACGACACTCAGGCTGAAATCATGGCCGTCGCCGAGAAATACCGCGAGCTGGGATATCCCATCGACAACATGATTCAGGACTGGGACTACTGGAATGGCGCAGCCAACTGGAGTGGCATGTTCTTCGACAAAGACCTTTTCCCGGACCCCGAAGGGATGTGCCGGCGCCTTCACGAACTCGACTACCGTGTGATCATTTCGATCTGGCCTGCGGTCGGACCGGCAACCGAGATCTACGCGGACATGAATCGCCATGGGTTCCTCTACGATCCCGTTGGCTGGGCCGGTTTCAAATACTACGACGCTTTCAATCCCGAAGCCAACAAACTCTATTGGAAATACCTGCGCGACGGCCTTTACTCCAAGGGATTGGATGGCTGGTGGATCGACTCCACCGAACCGGATGTGGTCAATGCCCTTACCAAGGAATCCACAGCCTACGAAATGAAACGCGTCGGCCGCAATCACAGGGCATCCTGGGCACGCACGCTCAATGCATTCTCCCTCGTCATGACCGATGACATTCACCGTTTCTGGAGAGAAGAAACATCGGATCGCCGGGCTTACATTCTCACCCGCTCCACCTATGCCGGACAGCAACGCAACGCTGCCACAACCTGGTCCGGCGACATTGGAGCCAGTTGGAAAATTTACCGGGACCAGATTTCCGCGGGGACCAACCACTGCATGTCGGGAATTCCCTATTGGACCTTCGACATTGGAGCCTTTGTGCTCGGAGCCTACGAAGGAGTCTTCAACCGCGGAGGCAAGGATCCCGCCTATCAGGAGCTCTACACCCGCATGTTTCAGCTGGGTGCCTTCACTCCCATCTTCCGTTCACACGGGTCCGAAACTCCGCGGGAAATCTGGGAAATGGGCGAATTCACCGATGCCATCCTCAAATACGACCACTTACGCTACCGGCTTATTCCCTACATCTATTCGCAGGCGTGGAAGATCACGACCGGGCACTATACGCTCATGCGCGGTCTGCCAATGGACTTCGCGGATGATCCGGCCACCCATAACATCGACGACCAGTTCATGTTCGGGCCTTCGATTCTGGTGTCCCCGGTTACCGAACCGATGATCCACCGGCCTCCTTCCGCATCGATTCTGGTTTCGGGCAATCACTTCCGCACTCCCGACGGGCAACCCGGACTGAAAGCAACCTATCACCGCGATGCCAAACGGACCGTTCCTGGACGTGAAACCATCGACCCCGATATCAATGTTTTCTGGTATACCGGCCGGCCGGAATACGCCTCCATCGGTGAGTTTGCAATCCGCTGGGAAGGCAAACTGATCCCATCGGAAAGCGGCCCGCATCAATTCCATCTCAAAAGCTTCGATGCCAAACGCATCCGTCTCGATGGCAAAGAGCTGCCCATCGTCTACACCAGTGTGGAGCAATACACTGCCATCGTGGAACTTGAGGCCGGAAAGTCCTATGATTTCGAACTCGAGACCGAAAACACATCCACTGGCGCCGCACGCATGCAGCTTTTCTGGAAGACGCCGACCCATTTCGCAGAGGATGCACTTCCGCTCGATACGCCCCAGACCCGTCGCCTCTACCTTCCCGATGGAGCGCAATGGTTCGATTTCTGGACCGGAGAAACCTTCGATGGCGGACAGTTCATCACACGCGATGCCCCGGTGGACCTTCTTCCCATTCATATCAGGGCGGGCAGCATCATTCCAATGGGGCCATTCATCCAGCACACCTCCGAAAAACCTGCCGATCCGATCGAGTGGCGCATCTACACCGGAGCCAATGCCAGCTTTACCCTCTACGAAGACGAAGGGGACAACTACAACTACGAGAAAGGAGTTCACTCCACCATCCGCTTGGATTGGAATGAAGCCTCCCATTCCCTTACGATCGGAGCCCGCGAAGGCGAATTTCCGGGCATGCTCAAGGAACGCACCTTCAGATTCGTCCTTGTGGCACCCGGCAAAGGGAACGGATTGGATCCGGAGACGCAGCCGGACCTCGAGATCACGTATAGCGGAAGTCCTCTCGTCCTTCAGCTCTGAACCGGAAAATTTCATTCAACCGGCTTCTCCGTCTTGCGGGTGGATAAGCCGGTTGCCTGGGATCACTTCCGTTTGCTGAACCACCAATTCCGCTTCTGGGCATAACCCTTGAGCGGAGCTGCCCCTTCCACGGAATACACATCGTCCACCACAAAGTATGCTTTCTCATCCATACTGCGCACAACATGCAGGAGTTTCGGCGTATCCCGCCGCCGGATGCGCATCATCAATAGATCGACAGGACCGGCCATTCCTTCCCCCTGAAATCGGGTAACACGCCACCCTTGTTCCCTCAGCTTGGCGGCGATCTCGGTTCCACTTCTTGTGAAGACTCTTAGCATTTGATGACCCAGCGCGATGCGCTGTTCAACCGATACCCCGACATAGTTTCCGATCGCGAAACCAGCCGCGAAACCAAGGATGAGGATCGGTTCATCCAAACGGGATGTCACCTTGGCCACGGCAATGACCCAGATGGCGGACTCCATGAATCCAAACACCAATGCGGGAACTTTCAGTCCACGCATGACGAACAACACCCGCATGGTGCCCATCGTAACATCCACGACACGGGCACAGGCGATGAGGGAGGCAAAACCGATGATTTCCCAATCCATTCCACTATCGTTAAAGACATTCCGCCTGGGATCAAGCATTCACGACCTCCTGTTCCGAATCAACCGGTCAACCATCGAATAAAACCGCCCGAAAGGGTCATTCGAACCTATGCGGAGACGATAGATTTGACTGGCAAAACCCTACCCCGTCTGCATCCATAAGCATCCGGAACCGGATTCATCCGGCTATTGAACAAACCATGAAACGCATCCTCATCGTCAGACTCAGCGCCATCGGCGACATCATCATGACCACCGCCATCCTTCCGGCTCTGCGGCGTGCCTATCCCGATGCCCATGTCGCTTGGCTGACCGAAGAATTTGGAGCCAGCATGCTGGCCTCCAATCCGGACGTGAACGAATGCATCATCCTGCCAAGAAAGGCACTAAGGATCAACCAAATCAAACACCCGCTGACCTGGTTCCGGACGTTTTGGAGCCTCCGCAGCCGCCTGAGAGATGGCAAGTTCGACATGGTGATTGATGCCCAAGGGCTGCTCAAGAGCGCGGTGTGGGCATGGATCAGTGGATGCCCACGCAGAATCGGGCTCGAACCCCGCGAAGGAGCAGAATTATTCTACACCGATTCAGTGAATCCAGGCATCGACCCGAAAGGAAGGCTTTGTCACCAGTATCGGGCGCTTAACGAACACCTCGGGTGGCCGGCAGAGCCGTTTGCGATGAGTATCGTTCCCGCGAGCGAGGCCAAAGACAAAGCCAATGCACGCTTCGGTCAATGGAACAACGCGAACAAGCCTATCGTGCTCATGCCCTTCACCACACGGCCACAGAAGCATTGGTTCGAGGAAAAATGGGCCGGACTTGCACGGCTGCTTGCGAACACCTACGATCATCCAATCGCAATTCTGGGCGGACCGGGTGATGAAGCGGCGTCGCGGCAAATCGCCGAAGCGGCGGCTCCAGCCAAAGTCCATGTGGTGGCGGGCCCGTCTTCCGATCTTCAGGAAAAGATGGGCATCATCCAACAGTCGCTATTGGCCATCGGAGTCGACACTGGTCTCACCCACATGAGCCTGGCCCTCGGCACCCCCACCATCGCGCTATACGGTTCAACCATCCCCTACCGGGTCACCGACCCCACTCCTGGCATCGTGCTCTATCTCGACATGCCGTGTTCACCTTGCCACCGACACCCTACCTGCGATGGAGCCTTCACCTGTATGCGCGACATCACCCCTGAGTCTGTTTGTGATGCTGCGGATAAGCTGGTGCGGGATTCGAAAGACACCCGATGCAAAGCGAAGTGAAGTTTTGTTCGCTTCCTGATCACTGGTTAACCTGACATGAGAGCGGTCATTCAAAGGGTCTCTTCGGCTTCCATCCGGATCGACAACTCCGATGCAGGTTCAATTTCCGGCGGGATGGTCATTCTTATCGGGATCGACCGGACGGACACTCCCGAGGATGTCACATGGATGTCCCATAAGTGCGCAGGGCTCCGGATCTTTGAAGACGCTGAAAACAAGATGAACCGATCCCTGCTCGACATAGGAGGAGACGCACTGATTGTAAGTCAATTCACGCTTTTCGGAAACGTCAAAAAGGGCTTCCGGCCGTCCTTCAACCATTCCGCAGCGCCCGATCTGGCGATTCCGCTCTACGAAAAATTTGTAGAGGAAATGCGGGCCCAAATCCATGGGCGCATTCTCACCGGCAAGTTTGCCGCCTACATGGAAGTCAGCCTGGTGAACGATGGTCCGGTAACGATTTTGTTGGATTCCAAAGCAAAAGATTACTGATTCCCTGCGTGGTTCCGGACACCCTGTTGCGGCTTCTCTCAAAGGCAATATAGTCGTGAGCCTGCATTCTTTCATTGCTCAGCTCACATTGGGATTGATGATACTGCAAAGAACCTGCATGCTTTTGGCATGCAATCCAAGCGCATCCTTGTCCTGAACGGACCTAACCTCGGACGACTCGGAAAAAGGGAACCCGAAATCTACGGATCGACCGGCCTTCGCGATATCGAATCCATGCTGCAGGCATGCGCCGGCAATCTGGGAGTTTCGATCGATTGTTTCCAGTCCAACCATGAAGGGGCCTTGATCGACCGCATTGAACAAGCCGCCGATCAGGGTTTTGCCGGCTGCGTGTTCAATCCAGGAGCATTCACCCACACCAGCGTTGCCCTCCACGATGCCATCAAGGGAAACGGTATCCCGACTGTTGAAGTCCACATCTCCAACATCTACACCCGGGAAGCATTCAGGGAGCATTCCGTCACTGCCAAAGCCTCGATCGGGGTCATATCGGGACTCGGAATAGACGGCTATCGTCTGGCGCTGGAGCATCTTGTGCGTCGTCTTCCCTGAGCCGCAGTTTGGAATTCAAGAACGCCATGCCCACTCTCAGTTCCAACATCAAGGAAGCATACGAAACGGCCCGCAAGGCACGGGAGCAGGCACACGCACCTTATTCGGGATTTGCAGTCGGAGCAGCACTCAAGCTGCTGAACGCAAGCGAACTGGTCATTGGCTGCAACGTTGAAAATGCGAGCTACGGACTTACCCTCTGCGCTGAACGCAATGCTTTCACTGCTGCAATTGCGAAATACCGGACGCTGGAACCCGAGTTCATCGTTATTGTATCCGAAGCAAACCCGCCATCCCCTCCCTGTGGTGCTTGCCTGCAGTTCATGGCAGAGTTTTGTCAACCTACATTCGAAATCTACCTCGCCAACACCAAAGGTATACACGAGCGACTTTTGCTCAAGGATCTCCTGCCGCGACCCTTTCAGATGAAATTCTGGAGCGTCAAATCCTGATTCACTTGCCCCGTCTATTGGCGAATGGAGATATATAGGACTTGGGGTTGGCCCAACCCGTGATGCTTGTAGGGCCGCATTCTTCGCCCCGAATAAACACTCAGAGGGCAAAGTTAGGCTCGTGATAACACGGGTAGAAAAGCCCCCGGATTGGACAGAACCTCTAGGAAGGCCGCGCCTTCGAGCACCTGAACACGCGCCTTGAGCGATTCAGGCGTGTCACCGGCCAAAACCGGACATCGTTTCTGGATCACGACAGGGCCGCCATCCACAGTTTCGTTCACCAGATGGATGGTGCATCCGCTTTCCAGGTCACCACTTGCGAGCACCGATGCATGCACCTCCAGATCCATCAATCCGCCATGCCTCGGGAGGAGCGAGGGGTGCACATTCAGGATACGCCCTTCCCATTCCTTCACAAACTCGCTGCTAAGGATACGCATGTATCCAAGCAACAGCACCAACTCCACCCCACGGGACTTCAGCAATTCACTCACCTCGGCATCGTAGGAGACCCTGTCGCGCCCTTTCACCGGAATCGCAATCGATTCAATACCGGCACCCATTCCCTTTTCCAAAATACCGGCCTGACTGCGGTTCGACACAACCAAGACAAAATTCACACCCAAACGGGAGTCATTCCATGCATCCAGAAGCGGAGCAAGACTGGACCCACGGGTGGAGCCCAATACTGCGGTTCTCACAGGTCGTTGATCGGAAGACATGATGCTCGGATTCAGGTTCAATCAAGATCGGCCGGATCATCTTCATCCAGGTCGAAGTCCGGCAATCCCTCCACCTGATCAATATAGTCCTGCAGGATGAGGCACGCCGCCTGGGAATCAAGCTTTCCGCTACTCCGTTCATCCCTCAATTTCTTCAGCGACCAATGGATGCCAGCGTGACGCGAGCTAAGACGCTCATCCACTTTATGAACCGGCAGTGAGGGAAAGCGACTCACGATCTCAGCGACAAACCCATCCACTTTGCCGGTCATCAGACCAGTGCTTCCATCCATGTTATAGGGATACCCCACGATCAACTCCTCCACCCGACGCTCCCGGATCAATAAGCCCAGCGCATCCCACCGGGCACTCACCTGCGAAGAGACAAGAGCCGGCAAGGGCGTGGCGACACCAATCTCGTCGGCGTAACTTATGCCCCATCGTCTCTCCCCGTAATCAATCCCGAGCCTTCTCAAGCCGCCTCCTTGTTTCGTTCATGACATGCAATGTCTCGTTCCAATCATCAAAGGAAACGCCGGATGTCCTCACGCTCCCGGATCTCCTTCAAGACTTTCTTGATTTCCTGTGCCTTGCTTCTCGGGCAAACCAGCGTGGCATCCGATGTGTGAACAACAATCAGATCCTCGACCCCCAGCAGGGCAGTCACCCGATCACCGTCATTGTAGACAATATTGTCGCGACTATCCACCGCAAGCGCCAGTCCGCGCAAGAGGTTACCAGACGCATCCTTGCCGGAGTGACGCTCAATGGCAGGCCACTCGCCCACATCGTCCCAGTCAAATTCAGAGGGAATCACCACCGTGTTGGATGCCTTTTCCATGACAGCGTAGTCGATCGAAATCCGATCCAACTGGGGATATTCCGAAGCCAGCACGGCTCCGAGCGCCTTGCCGCCGCGCACCACCTCCCGAATCCGGTCCAATCCCTGAGCGAGTGTCGGATGATGACGGGCCATCGCCGCATGTATGCTTTGAACCGACCACACAAACATCCCGGCATTCCACAGAAAACGTCCTGACTCCACATACGCCATAGCCGTGGCGAGATCCGGCTTCTCCACAAAGCGCTGAACATTGAAACCCGTTTCCTTCCCGCTGGAATCCCGCATGACCGCGCCCTTTTCGATGTAGCCATACCCGGTCGCCGGATGGGTCGCTTCGATCCCAATCGTCACCAGGAGATCGCCCTGCCCAGCCAATTCAAAAGCTTTTCCAAGCACCCGTCGGAATCCTGCGGCATCATGCACCACATGATCCGATGGAAGGATCGCAAATACCGCATCCGGATCGCGCTGCTCCACCAGCAAAGCCGCCAGACCCACGGCCGGTGCCGTATCCCGGCCAACCGGTTCCGCCACAATATTCTCCGCCGGTAACTCCGGACACATCCCCCGTATGGCATCCACCTGATCAACATTGGTCAAAATCAGAATCCGTGAGTCCGGAACCAATCCCTTGATGCGATCCAGCGCCTGTCGCAGCATCGGAGCTTCCCCGACGATCGGCAACAAATGCTTCGGCCGGTTCAGCCGGCTCTCAGGCCAGAACCGCTCGCCCCTCCCGCCTGCCATGATCACAACGTAGTTTTCACTCATACTTGCGGTTCCTCCTACCCGATCCCTATCCATTCGTCAAACCGTTACCGCTCCGGAGAAACCCTTCTATCTTTTCGACAGGATTCACAGGATTGAAGAAGAAGAGATCACCAAGAAGATACTCCAAGAACTTTTTCGAGCCCTTCCTCCAAAGAGTTGTATTCCCATTCTCGGAAGGGCTCAAAAAGCAAAACATCAATACCGGGTAACCTACAAGAGCCGAAGAGCACGACGGCGGTGAATGGGATGTTCAATCTGTGGCAATCCTTATGATCTGCGGATCGACTTAGTTTTTTCGTGATTTTTCCGCGTAGTTCGTGGTTCATTGTTTTTGAATACAAAGAGGTTTTAACATCGCCCTGACGGGCTTACGCCCTTCGCCTGCGGCTCCAGGCACAGACGCCTCAGCTTCGCTTCGGCAACATATTCTGAATTCCAGATCTGTTGTTTTGCGCCAGCAAAATGTATGAGGCCCGAAGGGCTTATAGCGAGCGATGTTGAATACTGCTCAATAACAACGTTCGCCCGTTGGGCTTGCTGGAAATCATCAACATCAGGATACTCCCGCCACTATCGGGCCGAGTTCGTTGCGACGGGCCTCCAGAAGGTCTTGGCGTGATTTCATGCGATTCTCGTGTATGGAAAACGCTAATAGAAAGAATGAGCATTTGTTAATACTATACCCTTCTGCCCGATTCCGTTTTCATTCCTGACGGAATACGATCATACTGTATAAGCGTTATCGCTACTATCCCGTGCAAGGGAATATCCCCAACCCCGATCGCTTATGGAGCCGCGAACAAATACCCTTCCTGCGCAAAACCACATCCAGGACTACGCAGACGACGAGGCCCGCCTCCTCAAATTGCTGGAGGACATTGAGGAGCACCACGGTTTCATACCGAAAGCCATCGCTGACGAGGTCGAGAAGATCCTCGAAATCAAACGGGATCGCATCAACACGCTTCGCACGCGCATTGAGAGTCAGGTCAGAAAGGATGTCCGGACCTACATCGACCGTTGGGGAGCGGAGGAAGGGAACCTGATCATGATTCTGCATGAGATCCAGAATCAACACGGCTACGTGCCCCGCAATGTGGTGATGGAGCTCGCGCGTGAAATGGGAATCCGGCTCGCCCGCATATACGAGGTCCTCACCTTCTACCACTATTTCAAATTGGTCCCACCCGGAAAGCATAACTGTCAGGTGTGCCTCGGAACCGCCTGTTACCTCAAAGGGTCCGCCAATCTGGAGGCTGAACTTGAACGCATGCTTGGCATTCCTCCGGGGCAGACCACCGCCGACCGCGAATGGCACTTCGAGATCGTCCGCTGCATCGGCTGCTGCGGGCTCGCACCAGCGCTTGTCGTGGATGGCAAGACCCATGGAAAAGTCATGCCATCCGAACTGCACAGCATCCTGTCTCAAACCGCTCCAGTGGGGAATCCGACATGAAAATCGATCGCCAACAACTCATCGAACGCACCTACGCCAGAAAGAGCCCGGCAGCCTACATCCGGGTTGGACTCGACACCGGAGGGATCGCGGCAGGCGCATCGCTCCTCTTCGACCGGCTCAAGAAAATCGTGGCCGAAAAGCACCTGCCCATCGAAGTGGAAAGGGTCGGATCCCTTGGGCTTTCCTATCTGGATCCTGTCGTCGAAATCCAATCCGCCACCCTTCCAAGACTCTTCTATGGCCACATTCAGCCTGAACTGGCCGAGGAGCTGCTCACAGCCCACCTCGATCGGCACGAGGTGCTCGATCGCCATGTCATAGCCCGCTTCGATCCGGAGCCGGAATCGACTCCCTCTCCAAACGGAAAGGCCCCGCAACTGGTATTCGTCCTGGACACGGATACAGACGAAAACGACAAAACCGATTTCATCCTCTTTTCACTGCGCGAGGAGATCAAACGCAGTATTTCAGCAAACCCGCCTTCTGTGATCCGGGCGCTGGACATGCGCCTCTACAACAAGGGAGTGGTGGTCTGGATCCCCCACCTCGGAATAACCTACACCCACGTGCTGGCGCCGGATGTTACCCGAATCGTCCATCAGACCCTCATCAAAGGCGAGGTGGTCGAGGATTTGCGATTCAAAGCCCCGGAAAAACAGCATCGTGTGGTATTGCGAAACTGCGGACTGATCGATCCGGAGAGGATCGAAGATTACCTCGCAGTGGACGGATATCAAGCCTTCGAAAAGACTTTGTTTGCTCCTTCATCCGATCCCGTGATTGACGAACTCAAGGCAAGTGGCCTGCGAGGCCGGGGTGGCGCCGGTTTTCCCACCTGGCTCAAATGGAAGATCACAAGAGATGTTCCATCCGCCATCAAGTATGTGGTGTGCAATGGAGACGAAGGAGACCCCGGGGCTTTCATGGACCGTAGCGTACTGGAGAGCGATCCCCACTCGGTGATCGAGGGGCTGCTTATCGCCGCGCGGTGTATCGGAGCCACCACTGGCTATTTCTACATTCGCGCGGAATACCCTTTGGCCATCAAACGCATGCAAAATGCGCTCGATCAGGCCAAGGAACTCGGGCTCATGGGCAAAAACATACTTGGCAGCGGATGGGATTTCGACATGAAGATCCGACTGGGTGCCGGAGCATTCGTGTGCGGGGAGGAAACCGCATTGATCGCTTCCATCGAAGGGAAGAGAGGAAGCCCGTCTCCGCGGCCGCCGTATCCGTCGGTCAGCGGATTGTGGGGCAAACCAACAGCCATCAACAATGTCGAAACCCTCGCGGGCATTCCGGCGATCCTGCAAATGGGTGGCGCAGCCTACGGGGCGATCGGCCACGAACAGTCCAGAGGCACCAAGGTTTTCGCGGTCACGGGGAAAGTGCGCAACGCCCAACTGATCGAAGTGCCGATGGGAACGACTCTCAGGGACATCGTCTACGAGATCTGTGGCGGTTGCCAGGGAAAGGCTGCGGTGAAGGCGGTCCAGACCGGTGGCCCATCCGGAGGGGTCATCCCCGAGGCAAAACTGGATTCACCCGTGAGCTATGAATCCCTTCGGGATCTGGGCTCGATCATGGGAAGCGGTGGCATGCTTGTGATGGATGAAAACGACTGCATGGTCGACATTGCGAAGTTCTACCTGAAATTCTGCGTCGACGAATCCTGTGGAAAATGCGCCCCGTGTCGGGTAGGCGGCTACCAAATGCTCCAGTTGCTCGACAAGATCGCAAGGGGCATGGGTGAGGCATCGGATCTGCCCTTGATCCGGAGCATCTGTATTTCCATGCAGAACGCTTCCCTTTGCGGACTGGGGCAAACAGCTCCCAATCCCGTTCTGTCCACCCTCCGGTATTTCGAAAGCGAATATCAAGCCTATATCGAAGGTGGCCGCAGCTATGCGCGCAAGATGAAGAAACTCCGCGAAGGCGGAGAAGTCGTCCGAATCCCCTAACCTCCCCTCTCCCGGCATGAACACCATCCAAGCCAAGATCAACGGAATGCCCGTCACCGTGCCTGTGGGCACAACGATTCTGGAGGCGGCACGATCCGTCCAGGTCAAGATCCCCACCCTGTGCAAGCACGAGGACCTCCTGCCAACAGCGGCGTGCGGACTGTGCATCGTCAACATCAAAGGGAGCCCGAAGAAGCCGCGGGCCTGCAGCACCCCCATCGAGAACGGGATGGAGATCACCACCCATGACGAGGCGCTCACCGAAATCCGGCGGACCGTTCTGGAACTGATCCTATCCAATCACCCCAATTCCTGCCAGACCTGCGGGCGCAACGGGAGCTGCGAGCTGCAAACCCTTGCGGGCGACTTCGGGATCCGCCGCGACGCGATCCCCCGATTTGTCCGCGACCTTCCGGAAGACCATTCCAACGGATCCATCGTGCTCGACTTCGCCAAGTGCATCAAATGCGGAAGATGCATCCAGGTTTGCCAGGACGTGCAGAATGTGTGGGCACTCTCCTTCCTGCAAAGGGGGATCAATACCCGCATGGCGCCAGCCGGAGACATCACGCTCGCTGAGTCTCCCTGCATCAAGTGCGGCCAATGTGCGGCTCATTGCCCCACGGGAGCCATCGTCGAAAACGACGAAAACCACAAGGTCTGGGAAGCGCTGAAAAATCCGGAACTCCATTGCACGGTGCAGGTGGCACCCTCCGTCAGGGTTGCACTCGGGGAGGAATTCGGGTTGCCTCCAGGCGCCAACCTCACCGGAAAGATCTACACCGCACTCAGGCGCCTCGGCTTTCACGCAGTGTTCGACACCAATTTCTCGGCTGACCTCACCATCATGGAAGAAGCCAGTGAGTTTGTGGAGCGCTTCGCCAACGGCAAGGGCAAGCTCCCGCTCATCACCTCGTGCTGCCCGTCATGGACCGATTTCATGGAGAAGTATCACTACGACTTCATCGACAATTTCTCCACCGCGAAATCCCCGCAGCAAATGCTGGGGGTGCTCGCGAAGACCTACTATGCGGAAAAACGGAAGATTGATCCATCCAGAATCTATCAGGTGTCGATCATGCCTTGCACCGCAAAGAAATACGAACTCGAGCGGACGCAGGAGATGTTCGCGTCGGGGTACATGGACGTCGATGTGGCGATCACCACACGCGAGTTCGCCCGCCTGATCCGACAGTCCGGCATCGATCTGCTCAACCTTCCCGATGGCGAAGCCGATAGCATCCTGGGCAGCTATTCGGGTTCGGGAACCATCTTTGGAGCAACCGGTGGCGTGATGGAGGCCGCCCTGAGAACGGCCCACTATTTGATCACCGGCAAGAACCTGCCCGAGGACGCGATCGAGATCAATGCGGTTCGCGGGCTGGAGGGAATCCGTGAGGGATCAGTGACCATTGCTGGAAAAACCATCCGGGTTGCGGTTGCGCACGGTTTGGCAAACGTCGACAAGCTGCTCAATCAAGTGAGGGATGCGAAGGACAAAGGCACCCCGCTGCCCTACTCCTTCATCGAAGTCATGGCCTGCAATGGAGGGTGCATCGCAGGAGGTGGCCAGCCCTACGGCATATCCAACGAGGTCAGGCGCCAGCGCATCGCCGGACTGTATCAGGATGACCGGGACTGTCAGGTGCGTTTCTCCCACGAGAATCCCGAGATTCAGAGAGTCTATGCCGATTTCCTTGGGAAGCCGCTCAGCCACAAGGCGCATCAGCTTCTTCACACCGAATACAAGCCCCGTCCGCTCTACCAGAAATAGCCCACAGGCTTTCGACAGATGCCACCCCCCGACCTTATAACGGCCGGGGAGAATTTGGTAAGACTTCGCCCTGCCTCCAAGACGGCGGGAAAAAGCACGACACTATCCCCGGCCTCAAGACATCCCGGGTATGGTATTCATTCTGGATGGGCCTCCGCTCCGCCGCGATGCAGCAGCCTGCGAAACCATCTCCCGGCAAGTTTCAGGTCTTCGAGCATCATGTAGAGTGCCGGCACAAGGACAAGTGTCATGGCAGTCGAAAACAGGATACCGAATGCCAGCGAAACTGCCATCGGCTTCAGGAACTTCGCTTGAAAACTCGGCTCCCAAAGCATCGGCAACAGCCCGAAAAACGTCGTCGCAGATGTCAGAATGATTGCACGGAAACGGGCGGGACCCGCATTCAATACAGCCTCTGTATGGGTCATCCCCTGCGACTCTCTCTGGTTAATGAAATCGACCATAACCAGGCTGTCGTTCACCACAACCCCGGCCAACGCGATAATCCCGCAAAGCGAAAGCAGACTCATCGGCATACCCATGATCCAGTGGCCGGCCACCGCACCGACCATGCCAAAAGGAATTACGGCCATGATCACCAGCGGCTTGAGATACGACTTCAAAGGCACCGCCATAAGTGCGAAGATCAGAAAAAGGGCCAGAATGAACCCCTTCAAGGCGGCATCGAGGGATTCCTGTTCGGACTTTGACTCCCCTTCCATTTCGTAGCTGACCCCAGGATGTTGACGCAGCAATTCCGGGATAAAGCCGGCCCGCATCTCCTCGATCACTGACCCGGGCGTGATCTTCGCCTTGTCCACATCTGCCGTGACGTTGACCACGCGCTTGCGATCCACCCTGCGAACGGTTGGATAGCCCTTGGCCAGTTCGAGATCCGCCACCGCCTCCAATGGAACTTCTCTTCCATCCGGAGTCCGCACCCGCATGGTTTTCAGAGTATCAAGACTGCGCCGATCCGCCTCGGGGTACCGCACCATTACCCGGACTTCGTGTTTTCCACGCTGGATACGCTGCGCTTCCGCACCATAAAACGCATAGCGGACCTGCCGGGCCACATCATCGAGACCCAAGCCAAGACTTTCCGCCTCCGGCTTGATCCGGAAACGCAACTCCTGCTTGCCTGAACTAAATGAATCCTTGATGTCGTATACCCCCGCATACTCGCCAAGCTTGGCCTTGATCGCATCCGCCACCGAATCCAACTCACCAAAGTCACGACCCACCAATTGGAAATTGATCGCTTCGCCGCTACCTCCCGTCGATCCCGAAAACTCGAGTTCACTCACTCCCGGCATTTGACCGGTCTTTTCACGGAGTAGCCGGACAAACTCGAAGGTATCGGTCAGCCGCGATTCACCGGATAAAAGCGAAGCCATCGCTTCCGCCCGGTTCTCTGAGTGGGACATCACCAGCGTGTGTTCCACCGAAGCTCCCCGCGGCCCCTTCTTCGCAACCATCTCCCGATCGACCTCGCGCATCGCAGCTTCGATGCGGAAAGCCGTCTCCTGGGTCAAGGCCGAAGGGGTTCCTTCGTTCATCACCACATTCACATGCACAAAATCAACCGGCACGTCCGGAAAAAACACCCAGGGAACTTTCGCCGAGGTCAGGAGTCCAACCGCCAGAATGCACAACGCAATAAACACGCAGCCGGTTACGTAACGGTAGTGGATTGCCACTTTCATCAAAGGACGGTAAATGGACTCCACAAACCACTCCAGATGCGTATTGACCCACCGCTGCGTCCGCAAAACCCAACCGACCTTTCCCTCACGGTGATACTGGACTTTCATCCGGGCCAGGTGGGCAGGAAGGATGAGCTTGGACTCAACCAATGAGAAGCACAGGCACACGATGATCACGAGGCCGATCTGGGACCAGATTTTCCCCTCTACCCCAGGGACCATCAGCATCGGAAGAAAGGCAACCATAGTCGTCAACACCCCGAAAGTGGCGGCCATCGCCACCTCATTGGCACCCTTGATCACATTCTCCAGTGTATTGCCATCCCTTCGGGTCACGGTAAATACGTTTTCTCCGATGACGATCGCATCATCCACCACGATCCCGAGCACGATGATAAACCCGAAAAGCGACACCATGTTCAGCGAGATATCCACCTGCGGAAACGTCATCACCCAAAAGGTTCCGAGGAAGCATACGGGGATCCCCATCATTACCCACAAGGCCAGCTTCAGTCGCAGAAACAAGGCCAGCGCAAGGAACACAAGCACGCCACCGGCCACCGCATTGCGGCTCATCATGTCCAAGCGCTGCTTGAGCATAATCGAGTTGTCCGCCCACACGACCAACTCAACACCGTGGGGAAGCTCCGCCTTTTTCATCTCCACAAACCGGTGAATCGTACGCGATATGTTGAGCGTGTTCTGGTCGCCCACACCAAAAATCTGGATACCCAACGCCGGTTTTCCATCGAACTCGTTAATCGCCACTCGATCCTCAAAACCGTCGTGAACCTGCGCGACATCACCCAAGAGGATTCGGGTGCCGTCCTCCCGGGTCATCAAAACAATGCGCTCAAACTCCGGTCCTTCATAGGCTTGTCCCTTTGTCCGGAGCAGGATCTCGCCTCCGGAAGTGCGGATCGATCCACCCGGAACATCCAACGAGGTCTTGCGCACAGCCTGCACGACTTCGTCGAAACTCACCCCATATTCCTGCAACGCCGATTCCGAAAGCTCGATTGATACCTCGTATTCACGCTCTCCCCAGAGATCCGCCTGGGTAACCTTGGACAAAGGGAACAGGAACTTGCGGATACCACCCAAAAAGCCGCTTCGGTCGTCGAGCTTGGATGGAGTTGTCGCGAGCAACTCATCCCGGAGCTGGTGTCCCAGTTCCTTTAAGCTGCGCTCATCCATATCCCCAAGCAGGATCAGCCACAGCACTTCCGATCGCAGGATTTCCTCATAAATCATCGGTTTTTCAGTCTCATTGGGAAACGTGGTGATCGCATCCACCCGGCTCTTCACCTCATCGAGCTTCTTATCGATGCTGTATCCATTTTCCAACTCCACCCGCACACTACCAAGCCCTTCGTAGGCATGTGTGGTAATCTTTTTGATGCCTTCCACATCCTGAATCGCTTCTTCGATTTTGACGCACACCCCTTCTTCCACCTCCTGCGGAGCCGCACCAAGGTAAGCCACTTCGATCCGGATCGAATCCAGGCTAACCGTAGGGAAAACCTCCTTGCGGATACTGAAAGCAGTCCACCCGCCCATCACGATCAATCCCATCATGAGCAAATTGGCAGCCACCGGGTTCTGTGCGAACCAGGCAATCACGCCACGCTTCCAATCCTTATCCTCTTCCATAAAACTGCATCTGTGTTTCCAGCCGCTCCAGCCGGATCGCCAGGATCCAACGCTTCATCCATCCCCACCTTGACTCACCCCACGGTCAATCGGTCTGGCCGGACTTCCCTTCCCCCGAATCAACAGGATTGGTTTCTGCCATACTCTCAGCCTGTGAATAGACCACTTCCACGAACATACCCTCCACCATCACATCCACCGGGGATACACATATCAGATCGCCTTTGGAAAGCCCCTCACGGATATACACCCGGTCCGAATCCGTTCGAAGCACATCAACCGCACGCGAATACAGCCGGGATTCTCCGTCCACCACGAGCACATTGCGGTTATCCCTCAGGGCATGACGAGGAAGCACCACCACATTCGGAACCGAAATCCCGTGAATCAAAGCCTCCACGAATGAACCCATGGCAAGCTCAGAGCTGCGGGCATTCCCGTTTCGTGCGTATGGATCCTCCACCCGTGCTACCACATGCATCACTCGGGTCCGGGGATCCACCACGCCCTCTTTTCTCACAACCCTGGCCTTCCAACCCGCATCGTCACCAAAACGCGAACCCAGGACCACATCGGACCCTCCGGAGATGGTGCCCTCTTTCTCCTCCGGAACTTGCACAAAGCGGAGATCGTCCGCGGTCAACGGCATACGCACCTCGGCGTAATCGATCGCAAAAACCTGGGCAACAGGAGTTCCGGGACTCACATACTGACCCAAGTTGGCGGTGCGCTCCCGCACCATTCCACGGTATGGGGCGCGGATCCGGGTGCGTTCGCAGTTGCGTTGGGCGTGTTCAAGCGCCGCACGCGCGGACTGCACATTCGCCTCTGCCTCCTTCAACTGCGGTTCCCGCAAGACCAGCAGTCCCGCATCCGAAGGATCCCGGCCAAGAGCGGTCCAATCCCGCAATGCCTGCTCAGCCAGTGCCGTTTCCTGCAACAACTTGACCTCACAGCGAGCCAACTCGGCCTGAGCTCCGCTGAGCGATGCCTGATAGTCCCCATCGTCGAGCCGAAGCAACTCATCCCCTGCCTCAAATACTCCCCCGGCACATAGTGCGGGAGACACCTCCACCACCCGCCCGGAAACCTCAGCCACCAAGGTCGTCTCGGTGTGGGGTTGCACTGTGCCCCGGCTCTTCACCTCAAATGTCACGGACTCCGGCAATACCTCCACAACCTTGATTAAAGGTCGCTGAACATCCATTTCCCGCTTTTCAGCATCCTTCTTTGTCATGTTCATCGCGAAGACAGTCGACACTGCCAGCATCAAAACACCCGCCGATGCAATCACACTCACCACAAACCGGTTACTCCCTGTTTTCATATCCCTGTCCTATCCCTTCGATTCCAAAAAACCCTGTCCCGGATCCATTGATTTCCATCACTGCTTGTTTCCCGACTCCTGGTCGACCTCCCGGAACAAGCTTCCACCCAATGCCAATACCAGATTGATCCGGCTGATCATCCGCTCTTTGCGCACTTCGATCATCCCTTGGCGCGCATTCAGCGCACGGCGATGCGACTCCAAAGCGGTGATGATGTCGACCAAACCACTCCCATACTGCTCCCATGCAAGCTTTTCCGCCGCCACAGCATGCTCAACCGAAGCCTCCACCGCTTCGAACTTATCCTGGAGCAGACGATCAGCCACCAAGCCCTGTTCAACTTCAAAAAAAGCCTGATTCACGACCTTCACATAATCAATCCGAGCCTGTTCCAACAAGCTGTCAGCGTATCCCGATTCCGCAGTGATCCGGCCACCGCTCCAGATCGGTTGGTTCAATTGCACCCCCGCACTCCACTGCCGGAGATCCATATCTCCGAGATCCTCAGTGTCCTCAGCCGTCACCCCGCCCTCGGCTTGAAATACCACACCCGGCATACGTGCCTTGCGCGCCGCGCCGGTCCGCGCCTCCGCCGCTGCAAGCCTGCGGTCCGCCGCCAGGACATCCGGCCTGCGCTTCAGCAAACCAGAAGGCTGTCCGCAAAGCGGTCGGGCGCCGGGGTCGGGCCAAGCTCCCACTGGCTCGATGCGTCCATCCGGATAATCACCGACCAACACCTGAAGCGCCTTTACTTCGCGCGACAACTCCGATTCCCGGTCAGCCAAGGCCGCCCGAGCACTCTCAGTGGTTGCACGCGCCAAGCGCAAATCCAAAGCCGACACCTCTGCCACTCCCGACTCGTACCGATTGCGCACCAATTCGGTACTCGCTTCGTAGCTCTGGAGGGTTTCCATCGCCAGATCACG
This sequence comes from Opitutales bacterium, assembly GCA_033813415.1. Lineage (GTDB taxonomy): Bacteria > Verrucomicrobiota > Verrucomicrobiia > Opitutales > JAFGAQ01 > JAFGAQ01. The sequence continues at coordinate 50,265 of JAPXRV010000004.1, forward strand.
CTGATCCCGCGCCGCCATGACCGAATACCAGGCTTTCGCCACCATGCCCGCCATCGACAGCCGCACGCCCTTGAAATCGTATGTGGAAGCCTCACGCTCCTGCACAGCACGACCCGCAATATCACGAATCCGCCCCCACACATCCGCCTCCCACGACGTCTGAATGCCCCATGCGTAGCCATCGCGCTCTGCTGAGGTCCCGTTTGAAAGCCCCGGCCCGGAGAAACGCCGCTCCCCCGATGCATACGCCGACAATAAAGGGTACAAGCCACTTGCCTCCATCCGGGCCAATTGCCGCGAGGACTCCACACGGCTTCTCGCCAGCCTCACATCCGGACTATTATCCAACGCCCGTCTCACCCACGTCGCAAGCTCCCTATCCGCCACATCCTCCAGCCAGCCATCGCCAGGGATTCCGTCCGCATCCTGGGCTCCGCCGCTTTCACCGCCTGTCGCTTCGGCCGCCCACCGGGTCGGCTCGCCAAACGACACCTCCGGACGGACCGCCTTCGGCCCACCGGCACAACCGCCCAATATCAAAAATCCGGTGGAAAACAAAGCCACCGGTACAAGGACGCTCCAACTCCGGCCGGCATGCTTCTGATCCAACCCGCTGTTCCGGAATCCCCCCATCCAAGCCACTGACTGTTTCAACCCATCCATAAAGGCCATACGGGCTACCATGTTCCATGCCAACCCTTCACGCCTCTTCTCCCGTTTCCTCATCCACCTCATAAGTAACATGATAAAGTTCCTCCCCGGCCAAACCGCATCAGACCCATCCCACGAGATCCCGTGGCTGCGCCCGCCAAAGCGCAGGAATTCAAACGCAATGGTGGCGATATTGACCAAGCACGGAAACCCGGCCCCGGAATTTGGGCCCTCGATCCGTTCCGGATGGCTCGGGACGGATTTCGGTCTTTACTCGAATTATCTCAGGATTATGATCCTGACGATTGACCCAGATTTTCTAATCCAGTAATTATTACGAAATATGGCCGAAAAAATCAGCAAACTGACCGTTCTGTTCGCAACAGAAACCGGAAACTCTGAAGATCTTGCTCAACGCACTGCCGAAAAGGCAGAAGAATTGGGTTTTCAGACTGAAACCATCAACGTATCGGACTACGATGCCAAGGATCTTGCATCGGTGGAATGTCTGGTGTTCGTCGGATCGACATGGGGTGAAGGTGAGCCCCCCGAATCCGCATGGGATTTCCACGATGCCCTCGTCGATGGAGATGCCATCGATTGTTCGAAACTGAAATTCGCCGTGCTCGGTCTTGGTGACCACGACTACGAGCAGTTCTGCGAATTCGGCAAGAAGGTCGACCAGGCACTTGAAAAGCATGGTGGCAAGAGGATCTACGCCCGCAAGGATTGCGGAGCCGACTACGAAGATGAATTCGAAGCTTGGCTTGACGGTCTCTTCAAGGTGATCGAACCTGCTTGATGCATGGATTGTCCCGTCAAGGGATTTCCATCATGATTTTCAAACCCGCTCCATTCCTTTGAGGAGCGGGTTTTCTTTTTCCGGAAGCCACTTTACATCGCGCAACACCATGCCTCAAAACATCGCTCAACACCACATACTGGTGGACTACGAGAACACCCAGCAACTGGATCTACAACGGATTTCCGGTGAGCCGGTGAAGCTCGTGATTTTCCTTGGCCACAATCAAAAGGATCGGATTCCTTACGCCACGGTCACCCAGCTCTTAACGATGGCCCCGCAAGTCGAGCTGGTGGCAGCTGCGGGCTCAGGCCGGAATGCCCTCGACTTCATGGTCGCCTTCCACGCGGGCCGCATCATTGAACGCAATCCGAATGCGGTCATCCATATCCTGTCGAAAGACAAAGGATTCGATCCCCTGATCCGCCATCTCAACGAAAGCGGACGATCCGCCAACCGTTACGACAGCTTCTCTTCCATTCCGGTCGCGGGCATCCAAAAGGCGATCCGGACGAATCCGGAGCGGAAGAAGCCGGAAAACGCTCCATCCGCTACCCCATCTCCGATAAACCGGGCCTCCAGATCGCGTCAAAAAGTTACGGCGGACGCCACCGCGAAGCATAGCAAACCCGCACTGCGCGAAACCCATGAGGCACCACCTTCCGACGCGATTCCAGGGGAAGACCCCCGCATCCAACGCACCATTGATTGGCTGACAAAACTGCAACCTCAATCCCGGCCACGCAAAAACAAAACCCTCGGATCGGCAATCCGGTCCATCTTCAACGGAAAACCTTCCATGGATGAAATCCAAGCCATCCTGAACGCCTTGAGCCGCTCTGGGAAGATTCGGGTGGATGACAAACAATCGGTCAGCTACAACCTATAATCAGAGCGGAGCCGAAAGACGTTTGCTCAGGTTCCGGTCCAAGGCATCGAGGAAATTCTCCGTCGTCACCCAGTGGCTGTCGTCCATTTGATCCCCATGCACGCACAATGCCAGGTCCTTGGTCATTACGCCCGACTCAACCGTCTCGATACACACCGATTCCAAGGTATGGCAGAATGAGACCAGATCGGCGTTTCCATCCAACTTGCCCCGGAAAGCCAACCCCCGGGTCCATGCGAAAATCGATGCAATCGGATTTGTCGACGTCTTCTTACCCTGTTGATGCAGGCGGAAGTGCCGGGTCACCGTCCCATGCGCTGCCTCCGCTTCCATCGTCTGACCATCCGGAGTGACCAGCACAGAGGTCATCAACCCGAGGGATCCGAAGCCCTGCGCCACCGTGTCGGACTGGACATCCCCATCGTAGTTCTTGCATGCCCATACGAAACCGCCCTCCCACTTGAGAGCGGAGGCCACCATATCGTCAATCAGCCGGTGCTCGTAGACCAGTCCAAGTGCATCCATCCTCGCCTTGAACTCGTTTTGATACACTTTTTCAAAAATGTCCTTAAAGCGGCCATCGTATTGTTTGAGGATGGTGTTCTTGGTCGAAAGGTAAAGCGGCCACCCTTTGTCCAAGGCCATGTTGAAACAGGATCGGGCAAACCCGCGGATCGATGCGTCGGTGTTGTACATGCACAACGCGACCCCATCGCCCTCAAAACGGTAAACCTCATGTTCTTCCACCCGGCCATCGTCTCCCTCAAAACGAACCGTCAGCTTTCCCGCTCCCCTGGTCACGAAATCGGTGGCCCGATACTGATCCCCGAAGGCATGACGCCCAATGCAAATCGGTTGATTCCAATTCGTCACCAGCCGGGGGACATTTCTCACGACGATGGGCTCACGGAACACCGTTCCATCCAGAATATTCCGAATCGTCCCGTTGGGAGATTTCCACATCTTCTTCAACCCGAACTCGGCGACCCGCGCTTCGTCCGGTGTGATCGTCGCGCACTTGATTCCGACCCCGCATTCCCGTATCGCGTGGGCCGCATCCACCGTCACCTGGTCCGAGGTCGCATCCCGATGCTCGATACCCAGATCAAAATAGCGGATGTCCAGGTCAAGGTAAGGCAGAATGAGCTTATCCTTGATGAAACGCCATATGATGCGCGTCATCTCATCCCCATCCAATTCAACAACCGGGTTTGCGACTTTGATTTTTGCCATGCCATCAATTTTGGAGGAACCGCCGGATTTGCAAGACCCATCCCCCACTCTTTTCCCAAATTCCATTCGCACGCCCATCGGAAATGCTTATGAAGCAATTCTCAGTCCCCGGAAACGGGCTCCAGGAGTCATCCGACAACAGCCCACCATGAGCGGCCAAAAAAAGACCCCCGGCAATCAAGCCGGAGGTCTGAAATCCACTCTGGAAAAGCTCCAATCAGGAAAGCTTGCGAGCCGACTCGATAATCTGAACAAACGAATTACTCTGAAGCGAAGCTCCTCCGATCAGACCACCGTCAATATCCGTCTGCGCAAGCAGGGAATCCGCATTCGCTGCGTTCATGGAACCACCATAAAGGATGCGAACCTTCTGCGCAGCATCTGCTCCCCACAGTACGGTCAACATGCCACGGATCGCAGCGTGCACTTCCTGCGCCATCTCGGGTGTCGCGGTTTTGCCCGTGCCAATCGCCCAAACCGGCTCGTAAGCCACCACCACGCGCTCCGCGTCACTGGCGGATACGTCCTGGAGCCCACCCTTGACCTGGGTTTCGACCACCGACAGGGTTTTTCCGCCTTCACGCTCAGCGAGGGTCTCACCCACACAGAGAATCGGTTTGAGGCTGTTGGCCAGAGCCGCCACCACTTTCTTCGAGATCAACGCATCGGTTTCTCCGAAAATCGCACGGCGTTCACTGTGTCCAAGGATAACATACGACGTCCTTAGGTGACGCAGCATTTCCGGAGAGATCTCGCCGGTGAATGCACCCGATTTCTCGAAGTACATGTTTTGGGCACCCATCTCGATCGTGGAGTCGGCCAGCGCTTCACTGACAGATGCCAGCGAGGTGAATGGAGGACATACCACCACTCCCACGTCGCTCTGATTCCCTGCGGCCTGCACCAATTCCTTCACAAGCGCCACCGATTCGGAGGCGTTTTTGTTCATCTTCCAATTTCCTGCAATCAGGTATTTTCTCATCATAAACTCACTTTCTCTGTTCGGTATTTTCGGACAAGCCTCTTCGACTCAACCGCAGCAGCAACAGCAACCGCCTTCTTTGTCGAGCACGTCAACGCCCGGCAAAACCTTGCCTTCGAGGAATTCGAGACTTGCTCCACCACCGGTGCTCATAAAGCTGACCTTGTCGGAGTATCCGCTCTTCTTGACAGCCTTGACCGAATCGCCACCTCCGATGATCGAAATCGCGTCACCATCGGCGATCGCCTTCGCCACCGCGAAGGTTCCTTTTGAAGAATCCTTGATCTCAAAGATTCCCATAGGTCCATTCCAGAGAACCGTCTTGGACTCACGCACGATCTTGGCGTAGAGCTCAATCGTCTTGGGTCCGATGTCAACACCTGACCAACCGTCGTCCAGATTGCCTTCAAACACCTTGGTCGCACCAAGCGCTTTGCCTGCAAAATCGATCTTATCAGAAGCCAAATGATCGACGGGCAAGACCAGCTTCACACCAAGCTTCTCAGCCTTGGCGATTGCGCTGCGGGCAGTCTCAATCTTGTCAGGTTCGCTCAGGCTGCTCCCGATCTTGTTGCCTTTGGCGAGACCAAAGGTGTAGGCCATCGCGCCACCGATCAGCATCGTGTCGCACTTTTCGAGCAGCGCATCGATCACCGTGATCTTGTCGCTCACCTTTGCTCCACCGAGAATCACAGTGAATGGCTTTTCCGGATTCGCGGTCTTGTCTCCGAGATACTCCAATTCCTTCTCAATGAGGAAACCAGCCACACTTACAGGCACATAGTCAGCAATCCCGGCGGTGGAGGCATGGGCGCGATGAGCGGTGCCAAATGCGTCATTCACGAATACATCCGCGAGTTTGGCAAGAGCCTTCGCGAACTCAGGATCGTTCTTTTCCTCACCCGCATAGAAGCGCACGTTTTCGAGAAGTACCACGGCACCCGGAGCCATTGCGGCAACGGCCGCTTCCACTTCAGCCCCAATGCAATCCGGCAAGAACTGGACGGGCTTACCCAGAAGCTTAGCCAGAGCTTCCGCAACAGGCTTCAGCGTGAATTCGAGGTTCTTGGTTGCCTTAGGCCGCCCCAGATGACTAGCGAGCACCACTTTTGCTCCATTCTCAATGAGGTGCCGGATCGTCGGCAACGCACCCTGAATCCGGGTGTCGTCAGTGATCTTGCCATCCGGATCCACTGGTACATTGAAGTCCACGCGCACGAAGGCACGCTTCCCCTTGAAATCCACATCGCGGATTGTCTTAACCTTACTCATATTGGTGTGTGTTCGATTAGGTGACTGAAAATACAAAAAATTAAGGCGAGTATGGATAACTCGCCTTAATCGATCAACGTTGAAATTACAATCAGAGGGTGATCACCTTCTTGAGGAGGTCAACGCAACGGTTGCTGTAGCCCCATTCATTGTCGTACCAGGAAACCAGCTTGAAGAACGTGTCGTTCAGGCCAATACCGGAGCCGGCATCGAAGATCGAAGAAGCCGGACAATGGATGAAGTCAGAGGATACCACTTCATCGGAAGTGTACTCGAGGATGCCCTTCAGTTCGCCTTCGGAAGCTTCCTTCATCTTCTTACAGATTTCCGCATAGGAAGTGGGCTTCACGGTCTTGACGGTAAGGTCGACAACCGAAACAGTCGGGGTCGGCACGCGGAAGGACATTCCGGTGAGCTTACCATTGACTTCCGGCAAAACCAGTCCAACAGCCTTCGCAGCACCCGTCGTGGAGGGGATGATGTTGATCGCAGCACTGCGTCCACCCTTCCAGTCCTTACGGGAAGGACCGTCAACCGTCTTCTGGGTTGCGGTGTAGCTGTGGATCGTGGTCATCAGACCTTCAACGATACCAAAGTTGTCCAAGACCACCTTGGTGATCGGGGCCAGACAGTTGGTGGTGCAGGATGCGTTCGAAATCAACACGTCCGCAGAAGTCAGGGTCTTGTCGTTCACACCCATGACCACGGTCTTCACCTTGCCCTTTGCAGGAGCAGAGATGATCACACGCTTTGCGCCAGCGTCGATGTGACCCTGTGCTTTCACGTCTTCTGTGAACAATCCGGTGGACTCGATCACGATATCCACTCCCAGAGCCTTCCAGGGAAGAGCCTTCGGGCCTTCTCTCACAGAGAGACATTTGATCTTCTGGCCATTGACGATGAGCATATCGTCTTCTTCCGAAGCCGGCGTTTCCTTGCAGCTTTCAACCGTGCCGTTGAAACGACCCTGAACGGAATCGTATTTCAGCAGGTAGGCCAAATTGTCGGCGGGAACCAAGTCGTTGATTGCAACAACTTCAATTTCTTTTCCGAGAAGACCTTGGTCTGCGATAGCCCTGAAAACAAGACGGCCAATGCGGCCGAACCCGTTAATTCCGATTTTAGTCGCCATGTGCGATTCCTTTTCTGTTTTAGATTAGATGCTGTCAATTGGATCAACCATTACGGGTAATCCGAGCTTTCCCCTAAAGCTTCCCAGATCCCAAATCAAGCACTATTCTTGATTCTATTTTGAGAAGGCCTTCAGGAAGATCCCGTTTTCGCGAATCCTATACGCCCACGATTATCACGATTCCATCCAAAGTCCACAACTGATAGGTGGCAGATTGACAGATCCGTTCACGCACGAAAAAGGCCATTCGTCCAATCCATTCAGCGACCAGCGCTCGTGATCCGCGACCTGCACAAAACCATCCATCGAGAACCCAACCGATGGCAAAGAAACCGGATGCCCGTCCGGATTTATCGCGTAGATAAGCCTGCGCCCCGGCCGGCTGTGATCGGCGTTGAAAACGACTCCTAACGCGCGCGAGTCATTGGGGATCAACCAGTGAAAGAATCCCTCTCCCGGAGCAGAATCCTGCCTCAGTACGCGCCCGTCTTCCGACAAGCGGAAACGGATCCAGGCCGACGCATAGGCATGGCTCCCCGCATACTGCCGGAGCCGTTCATAATCCAGCGCATTCAAGTCTCCCCGCTGATAGGTATTCCGCACGCCCTGCTTACTGCGGAGAAAATCCTGCCCCGCCGACAACATCGGGATGCCAAGTGAAACCATTAGCATCGATACCATCAGGTGATTCCGCCAACGGTCCATCTGCGTTGGATTTGATCCGTTGCGATCGGGATTCTCAGTCATCACATCAATCCAAGCGTGATCATCGTGGGACTCAGCGTAATTGACAGTCTGAGCCGGAAACCGCGTCAAGCGTCCGGGAGCCCCTTGAATGAACCATTTAAGCCCGTCAGACGAAACACTCCCCTTCAAATACAGAGGAATATACTCACGGAAAGAATCATTCCAGGATGAGAATCCGGTGGACTTAAGTTCTTCGGCTATATGTCCACGGAAACTCCATGGCTCAGCAATCAGCACAACCGAAGGCTTCACCGACTTCAGTTTACGTTCTATATCGACCAGCAGACTCCGGCCCAGCAATTCAGCGAGGTCGAAACGGAAACCATCCACACCATAGGCCGTAACCAAATGCACCAGACTGTCGATGATAAGCCGTCTCACCATCGGGCCTGATGCACGGATATCGTTCCCGACTCCACTCCAGTTTGTGGGGTCATTGTTGGTATCCAGCTCGAAATAATACTGTTTGTCGATCCGATACAAGGCGTTCGGCTCCCCCAAATGGTTGTATACAACATCCAGAATGACGGCAAAGCCCTGCTCGTGGCAGGCATCCACCATTTCCCTGAACTCTGCAACCCCACTTGCAGTAGAGGGATCTCGCGTATAGGCACTCGAAAGACTGAAGTAATTCACCGGCATGTAGCCCCAGTGGTATTCCTCCGGATTCCCATACTCAAACTCCTGAATAGGCTGAAGCTCAATCGCGTTCACCCCAAGGGTTCTCAAGTAGTTTCCCTCTTGCCTGATCCAACGGGTAAACCCGGAGAAACCACGTCTCTCCAACGGGTCCAGATCAAAATCTGCCTGAGCAATCGCATCACGGACATGGATCTCCGCAATCACCAGATCATGCCAACATGGCGGTTGCCAATCCTTTGGAGCAGGCTGTTCCCCCGCAACAATGATCCCCGGACCGGATGGACTAACCATGGCACGGGCGTAGGGATCGACAATTGGAAATACCATATCGAAGAAGGTCGATGCATCAGCATTGTGTCCATCCACATGGTACACATAGTAGGCGCCAGCCCAATCTCCTTGCACGTCACAAGACCATGTTCCGTCCACATCTGGATTCATTTTGTGGAGTTTCCGGTCGCTCAAATCGGGATTCCTCCCTAAAGCGACTTGCACGCCACCCGCACGCGGGGCAAAAAGGCAAAACCGCACCTTTCCATGATCCAGAATGGCACCCAAAGGCTGGTCTGATGCCATCTGTAAGTGGTGCTCGGACGGATCCACCAAAATGTCGGAGCGACGCGCCTCATCCTGCCACACTAACCGCATCAGCCGGTCTCCCGGAACCGGATGATCTAGCAGCAGGCGGAACCCATGTCGCCCAGTCCGCATTTCAAACAAGACATAGTCTCCTCCGCCAAAGGGATTCTGGGCCCAGTTCGGCGTTCGGCGTGGAATTGGAAGCCACCTCCCGGAAGCCGTAACGAAACGGAAACGCACCTCCTCTCCCGACCGGATTTCACTCAGGGGAACCGAGCAGATTCGAACCCCACCTTGTCCAGCCTCAGCCGACACCATCCTATAAGCGGGATCTCCTACCGCATCTCCCCAACCATTGAAGGACCCTGCAACAAAAAGTTCTTCTCCCGGATCCACATTCGCCATGTGCACGGGATCACACACGAAGACCCAATGTCCCTGTAGTTCGCAGTAGCCTGTGATCGCAGCAACCTCCATCGGAGTCATTGGCTCCCATTGGCAAGAGCACTTCATCCCTTCGATGACAATTGGGAGTTCGATCGGGTCCTTATGCCAGTCACGGGCCAAAAATACAACTGCCAATCCGGGGCGCTCCCAATATGCCTTTTCAAATGCGTGTTCCGTCATCGGCCTCTTTTCTTCACGATTTCGCAGCCATTGGCAACCCCGCAAACACATCCCCGGAGCGATTCATTCCGCACACTTCACGAATCCCCGGACTCCATTTGCGAACATTTGACAGCCTTAAACTCGAAGCTTGCCTGTTTTCAGAAAGGTTTCAGGATGAGTCCCACACGATGATCTAACCTTACCTTATTCACTACTACACCGATCCGACATGAAGACCACTCCCCTCATCCGTATCCTCGGCTTCCTTCTCTGCGCTGCCATCCCGTTCTGTTCTACCCTTCACGCTTCCGATGATGCAGCCGGAGAACCCGCCGGATCAGAGACTGCGACGATCCAGGACACAGATGAAACCGAAGCCACACCGCCATCCTCCGATCTGGAAACAACAGCTGAAGTCGATGCCGCATTCCAGCAGACGGATGCAGTAGCAGCCGATCCGGAAGAGGATGCAGATTCCAACCCATCGGAGCCATCCGACGGCGAAGAAGCAACCGCAGATGACGTCGAGGATCCGTCTAAGGATTCCGGAGATGAACCCGCACCATCCGATGATCCATCGGAATCCGATGAAGCGGCCGCACATGAACCTGCCGCACATGCGGACACACCTGTCCCCTCCGAGGAATCGAATATCGACACACAAGAAGAGGAACATGCGACAGCCGTGGAATACTCCGAACCTTCTTCAACTGCGGATGACATAGCAGAGGCGCAAGGATACCCACCGACAACAGAGGCGGACGAAACCGACACCACTGACGGGCAGAACGACACGGTCTCAGTTGACGTTGAAACATCACCCGCACCCGATGCGGATAACACTGAAAGCGACCCTTCCGCTTCCGGGCCTGACACTTCACAACCGGCTTCCGAATCGATGCCCCAAATCCCAGTTGCTACCCCCTCCGACGCCCGCCAGGGTTTCAGTCCATGGTATTTGGAGGAATACCCGGCCTACTGGCCGAAGCAGGTTACGCTTCGCGTCGGTATGAATTTCCCGGGCTTCAGTCTTCCTGCGCTCAGCCTCGTCGATGTCAAAGATGTAAAGGGACTTCAGGTCTTTTTTGAACGTGAGGGTAAGCTCTACGCACTTTATTTCGATGATACGGATATCATTGCCCGGGCATGGGAAGTCTACCGCAATCCCCAAAAACAAAATACGGTTGTCGATGCAGGTCGCATCTACAGCGATACCCTACTCTGGCCGGAATCCGTCCGCCTCATCAACCCGGTTGCCTTTGGGCAAGGCGCCGAAGCATTCACACTCCCCACTGGGACCGAACTTCCGTTCGGCAGGATCAAGGACGAACAGGTGGTTTCCGAATACAAAGGTGAAACCATTGTCTTCAACATTTCCGCATGCGACATCCTGGAAAAAGCAGCCAGCAACATGGTAATCCACGCTGACGAGGACCGTTACCTGACCACCCGTTCGATGTTGAACTCGGAGGCGTGGTATCTTTTCCGCAAGGGTGAATTCATCCCCTACGACTCGGCAGTAGGAACGCGCACCGATCTGTATATCCTGTTTTTTATCGATGAGAAGACATCTATCCCGTTTGCCGCATCCCTCGCATCCCAAATCGAGGCTTACACCGAAAAACTAAGGCGCATGGACGTCAAGGTAGAGGTCATACAAGTCTCATATAACCCCGACCAGCAGAAGCACCTGAAAGCCCTCGTGGCGCTCAAACCTGAGTGGCCTGTCATGATCCACGAGTCGGGGCTCTCAAACCGCCTGCTCAGGCAAATCACTTTCCAGCGCAACCTCCCGGGTGTCGTCTGGCTGAAAGCGGATGGGTCCATTCAGGATCAGGTTTTCGGCATTCGCACACCGGACGACCTGCGCTACACAATCACCCAAAACGCCACAGGTGTTCAAAATTAAACTTTACGCGGTCCAACACATGTATTATCTGGGCAACTAATCCTTTCGGGGAGACCCCAAACCGAATCAAACCAGAATACACCCAAAAACATACAGCGCACGTGTTCATGTTGAGAAGCAAGCGTAGCCAGCCGAGCTTTCCGGCTACCATTTCGAAGGATGAGATCAACCAGTTGCCCCTCACGGAGTATTCAGGCCCCACCCATCTGATCGACAGTCAGGAAAAGCTGCAGGCCCATTTGTCTTCCATACGAAAAGACAAAATCCTCGGATTTGACACGGAGACAAAACCCAGCTTCAGCCGCAACGACAACTTTCTGCCTTCGCTCATCCAACTGGCCACTTCCCGCGAGGTTTTCATTATTCAAATTTCGAAAATACAGGATCCCAGGCCTATTGCAGATATATTCTCGGACAGCTCTTTTCTGAAGGTTGGAGTCGCCCTCAAAGATGATGTGGCAGGCCTCCTCAAGGTTTTTCATTTTGAACCGGCCGGCTTTCTGGATCTGGCGGATCTTGCGCGAATCGCCGGCATTCAAAACACCGGACTTCGCAGTCTTTGTGGAATTTTGCTCGGCAAACGGATCTCCAAAAGCGTTCAGGTCTCGAACTGGGCACGCTCCGAACTCACCCCTAAGCAAATTGTGTACGCTGCAACCGACGCATGGATCAGTCGCGAAGTCTACGTGGCCTTCAAAAATGCGGGAATCACCGCATCAAAAGCGGCCTCATCGTCGCGAAAGGCTCCCGTAATAAGCGAAGCACTGCAAAACCGGTTGAAGAAGGTCGGAATTCCGACTCTCAAACGCCACGTGCTCTTTTGTATGGATTCCCAATCCGGCCGATGCACGCAGGTGGAAAAGACGGCTGAATCATGGAACTTTCTGAACAAGCGCCTTCATCAGCTTAAACTGCTGCATGAGGGCGGAGTGCTACTCTCGCAAGTGAATTGCCTTGGCGTCTGCCAGAAGGGCCCCATCATGCTGATTTACCCGGAAGGCACATGGTATTGCCAGTGTACCCCGGATGTCATCGAGTCCATCATTCAAGGGCACCTCATCAAAGGAAAGCCGGTCAAGGAGCACATCCTCATCACCCGTAAACTCAAGTAAGCTATCCATTTTGTTGAACTCGGGAAGTCGCACTTATTTTCCCGAACACAGACAGATTTCCGATCGCCTGAAAGTCCTTCACCCGAGGTATTTTTTCACGGTTCGGGGGTCAACCTTCAGCCGCATTCCAACCTCTGCCAGACTGGGAGTGCGTGCGTATTCCTGCCTGACATAGTATCCGATGAGCTCATCCATGCTCAACGCTCCACTGCGGATCCGATCCCATTCGTTCCCATCGGCTCCTTCCCTCCGGTGAGGAATGTATTCCCCATGGATCATGATATTGCGCACACATTGCTCCAGTTCCCTGAAATTGCCGGGCCATTCATAGGATGCCGGCATGTGCCTGCGAATCCAATCCTGACATTCAGCTTCCAGTCGCTTTCCCTCCTCCTCTCCCGCAAACTTCATGCAAACGTAGTTGAGCAGGATATTGAGCTCGTCGGGTTCATCCTGAAGGATCTCCCTCAAGGACGGGGTCCGGATTTGATCCGCACACAGCCTGTAGTACAGATCCTCACGGAAGCTTCCTTTCTCCATGGCCTTGATCAGGTCCACATTTGTCGCTGCCATCACCTTACCCTGAAACGCAAGAGTCCGGGTATCACCCAACCGCTGGAACTGCCGGGTCTGAAGAACCCGCAACAACTTCACCTGCACCAAGGGATCGGTGTCCCCGATCTCGTCCAAAAATACGGTTCCGTAGGTTCCGCTCGATTCAAAATACCCGATTTTGTCCGCCAATGCCCCCGTAAAAGCTCCTTTCTTATGTCCGAACAACTCCGACTCAATCAAAGTAGCGGACAAAGCCGAAAGATTGATTGCGTGGAAAGACTCGGTGAAGTTGCGCTCAAAACGCATCTGTTCCCGGTCAAATGGAATGTAACGCGACAGCCCAATGCACCTGGCCACGACTTCCTTCCCCGAGCCCGAAGGTCCACAAATCAGAGTATAGATGTCGGACATGCGGTCGTAAAGTGAACGGATGTAGCGCCGCATGTCATGCGTGAAAACGGAATCCCAGACCCGGGCCCTCATGCGGTTCAAACGCGCACTGTTCCCTTTAAGCGTGTGAAAGGTGTGGTAATAGGTCCGCCTGATCTGGAAACAGAAACTTGCAAACACATCCACGTCATAGGCAGGACTCAATACAGACGCAAAAGGGGCGAAACATTCCCTGTATTTCTTCTCCAATAAGCCAAAGGCGTCCCATCGCCGGTTATCCGATGGATACTCCAGACACCGCAAAATGTAGGCATCCATATCCTCCAGAACCCAATGGAAGAGGTAGAAATAGACCAGATGCTCATACACCTTGAGGTGTTCGGCATCCACCTTCTTGCCAGACCCGCTCCTGAGCTTGGCCAACGCCTCCTTCACAAGATGCTGTGAAACCTCAATATAGGATTCGATATTCAGATTGCGCGGTTTCCCGTCCGCTACCGCCATCGGTTCACCCGCAAAACCCTGGTCCCGGATCAACTCGAAGAAGCGCTTATTCAACTCCAGTCGCTCAGCCTTGAATGGATTCGCGTAGATGATCGCTCCAAGGGTTCTGGCAATTTCCAACCCGGTCGCAGAAAACAATCGATACGGCATGCAATATTTGTAGGCACATACTCATAATTTGTCGATCTTTTGTTTACAAAAACAAACCTATCGCAACTAATCTTCACACAAACCGTTACCGTTCGGCTGGTTACAAATCCGTCTATTATCTGGCATGCCTTCTGCAATACATCCGCATCCATAATAAACCATACCAGATATGAATACACACAATACCCTGCGTTTCATCAAAAGAACCGGACAAACTGCAATCGCCTTGATTACCGGACTGTCAGCGGTGTCTCTGAATGCTGCGGGACTGCTCAAGATCGGTGATCCATCCCTGCAAGATCTCGAAATCAGGGATCATCAAGTCAAGGTGACCATCAACAATGGGTTTGCCCAGACAGAGGTTTTCCAAACCTTCCACAATCCAAACTCCAGCCCGGCCGAGGCACTCTATACCCTGCCCCTGCCACGGCATGCCAGCCTCTCCGAAATGGAAATTCTGCTCGGCGACAAACGCATCCAGGGCGAGGTCGTGGAGAAAAAGAAAGCCCAGGAAATCTACCAGCAGGAAACCGCTGCCGGAAACGACGCCGGACTGGCCGAAAAAAGCGGATTCCAGCGATTCGAATTCTGGGTGTCGGCCGTCCCGGCAATGGGAGACGCCACCATCCGGACGGTCTACTACCAGCCCATCGAGATTGACACCGAAATGGGAAAATACGTTTACCCACTGGAAGAAGGCGGAACCGATGATGCCGCCAGCTCTTTCTGGATGCAGAACGACGCCGTCACCGGGCAATTCGCCATCGATGTCACGGTCAAATCATCTGTGCCGGTTGGCGCAACCCGCTCGCCGGTCTACCCCGGAGTCAACGGAATCGACGAACATGGCAACCCCACCTTCCGCTTTGAATCAAAAGGAGGATCCCTCAATCAGGATTTCGTCTTCTACTACATGCTGCAGGACAACCAACCGGGCCGCGTCGAAGTGATACCATTCCGGGCCGACCCCTCTAAACCCGGGACATTCATGATGGTGGTTACACCTGGCATCGACCTGCAACCCCTCGATCAGGGATCAGACTACGTGTTCGTCCTCGATATCTCTGGCAGCATGAGCGGCAAACTCGGCACCCTCGTATCGGGCGTGAAACAGACCATCAGCACCTTCCGTCCCGTCGACCGTTTCAGAATCGTCCTGTTCAACAACAACGCCAGCGAACTCACCCGCGACTGGGCGCCAGCAACACCGGATAACGTCTCATATGCCCTCCGGCAACTCGATGGCGTGCGTGAGTCTGGAGGAACCAACCTCTATGACGGGATCACACTGGCACTCAAAAACGTCGATGCGGATCGCGTGACCAGCATGATCCTCGTTACGGACGGCGTCACCAACACCGGCAACATCAACCCGGCCAGCTTCGTAAAACTAATCACCAGCAAGGACATCCGCACATTCGGATTCCTCATGGGAAGCAGCGCAAACTGGGAGCTCATGGAGCAGATATGTGGCGCATCGGGCGGGTTCTACAAAGCAGTGTCAAACAGCGATGACATCATCGGCCAGATCCTCCTTGCAAAGAACAAGGTGCTCCACGAATGCATGCACAATGTCAGCATCCGCATCAAGGGGGCGTCGACCTACGATCTGTCGCGAAGCGAGTATGCAAAGGTATTCCGCGGGCAGCAGCTGATTCTGCTGGGACGATACGCCACCCCCGGTGAAGCCGAAGTGGAGCTGAGCTGCAAAATTTCCGGCCAGCCCCAAACCTACCGCACCACCTTCAGCTTCCCTGAAGTGGATACCGACCATCCCGAACTCGAGCGGATCTGGGCACTCAAGCAGATTGAGGAACTGCAGGCCGCGGAAAAACTCGGATTCGTGGACACGAAGGAAAGCGCCAGTGCCATCCTCGATATCGCCCTGAACTACCAGATTGTCACCGATCAGACGTCAATGATCGTACTCGATGACCAGACATTCAACCGCTACGGAATCGAGCGCCACAACGCAGCCCGCACTGCCACTGAGCGCCAGGCACAGAGCATCCGCAACACAACGTCACCACGGAGCCATGTGGTCGACGCAAATCAACCCGCATTTCCAAATTCAGCTCCAAGGCTTCCCTCAAGCGGTGGTGGTGGTGGCGCCATTGATCCACTGTCCCTTCTGGCACTCCTCGGACTGCCCCTGATCAAACGCTTCAGAAAATCCAAATGACGCACCTAGACCCATCCACGCTTCAAACCATGAAAACACAATCCATTCTCATCGTATGCGCTCTGTCCTCCATCGCCATGTGCAAGGTCCACGCTTCAGAGGACCAGCACACCCTCTTCCAGACCCGCATGTGGACAGACCGCAACATCACGAATCCCGCGCTTTCGGTTCCCGGATCGACGATCAACCAATCCATCGAGCGCTTCTGGAACCTTCCGGAGCGCCCCCTTCCTGAAGCAAGCCCAGTCGCTTATTCACCCCAGCCTCCTTGCCGTGCAAACACCCATCACAATCACCGGGGCGGCTGCGTCGCAAACACCAGCTCTCCAGTGCCTCCCCATCGGGATCACCTCGCCCAACAGCAGAGCAACAACCAACGCCGCGGATTCCTCGGAATCAACCTCTTCAACATCATCCCCATCGTCGACATCGTCTACGGCAAGGCGGAATCCTCCTCATCGGATCATGTCAACTCCTACAAATAAAGCGTCCGGAGCAATGCCCTGGTTGACCATCTCAACCGGGGCAATTGCCCTTCTCATCCATTTAATGCCAGGGGCCATCGTGGAGACCCTTCAGTATTCCCGCAACGGATTGGCAAACGGAACTCTATGGCAAATCCTCACCGGGCATCTAACGCACTGGAATCTCAATCACCTGATTGCGGATCTCGCCGTATTCGGACTCCTCGGGTCCATGATCGAATCGAAATCCCGGAAATGCCTCGCCCTGCTCCTTGCAGGATCTGCAATTCTTATCAGCGCATCCGTCTACATCATGCTTCCCGGCATCGAATACTACCGGGGGCTTTCGGGAATCGACATGGCTCTGGCCGGCTTTGTTATCCTCGACAACCTCATCCAATCCCGGAGGAAAAGTGGACGCATCGAATCCATCCTGTGGACTATCGCCCTGCTCGGACTCTTTGCCAAACCGGCGGTCGAAATGGCACTGGGTCACCCCATCTTCGTTCAGGATCTCGGAGCCAACGTGGTCGGACTCCCCGCTCCTCACTTCGTCGGAGCCTTCGTCGGCATCGCGGTTCTGCTGATCGCACAAATAAGCTTCGACCCGAGACTCAAGCGCAACACCAATACATAAACAGCTACTCACTCAAACAGCAGGCAACTGACCTTGTGGGTGGAGGATTCGCCTGAAGGGGCCTGAAACACCGGCTCACGCATCGCGCATTCGGGTTTGGCTACAGGACACCTCGGATGAAAGGGACAGCCCTTGGGCGGATTGAGGTGTGAGGGCACATCCCCTTTCACGATAATCCCGGGGCCAGCCGCTTCCGGGTCCGTTTTCGGCACCGCACTCAGGAGCGAGCGGGTGTAGGGATGAAGCGGCCTGGCATACAACTCCTCGGCTGGAGCCTGTTCCACGATTTTTCCGAAATACATCACGCCCACTTCATGACTGATGTGCTGAACAACGGCGAGGTCGTGCGAAATGAACAAAAACGAGATGCCATAGGATTTTTGAAGATCCGAAATCAGGTTGAGCACCTGGCTCTGAACCGATACGTCCAGCGCCGATACAGGTTCATCGGCCACGATAAACCTGGGCTTCAGCGCAAGCGCACGTGCGATCCCCACCCGCTGGCGTTGCCCGCCGGAAAACTCATGTGGGTAGCGGTCGGCCACCCCCTTCCGCAGCCCAACCACTTCCAACAAGCGGAAGACCTCATCATTCCGGAAATGCTTGTCCCCGATGCGGTGGGTGTCGAGGGGCTCACGGATAATCTGCCGCACCGTGAAGCGCGGATCGAGGGATCCGTAAGGGTCCTGGAAAATGATCTGCATGTCGCGGCGGGCCCGCTTAAGCTCGCGGGCCGGCAACCGGCGGATATCGCGTCCGGCGATTGAGACCTCTCCGGATGTGATGGGCTGCATGCGCAGTAGCGAACGGCCCAACGTGGACTTCCCGCATCCGGATTCCCCAACCAGCCCGAAGGTGTGGTGTGTCGGGATTTCAAAGCTGACGCCGTTCACCGCTTTCAACTGTCCAATCACCCGCCTGGGAAATCCACCCTTGATGGGATAGAAGGTTTTGAGATCTCGGACTTGCACAAGGGCCTCGTTCATGGACATCAGAAATCGGGTATTCGGATCAATCTGGATAAAAACAGGCAACCTGCTGGCCGGGTGAAACTTCGACAAGCCCGGGCTCATTCTCCCGACACTGGGCAGTCGCCTTGGGACAGCGATCAGCGAAACGACAGCCTTTCGGAAGATCCGCCAGATCGGGAACCATACCCTTGATCGTCGGAAGGCGCTCAATCTTCTTTTCGCGGACTTTTGGAATCGAGGCCAAAAGCCCACTGGTGTAGGGATGCCGAGGATGCGCAAATAACCCGCGGGTGTCCGACACCTCAACGATTTTGCCACAATACATCACGATCACCCGTCGGCAGGTCTCGGCGATCACGCCCAGATCATGGGTGATCAGGATCATGCTCATACGGCGCTCTTCCTGGAGCCGGCGGATTTCCTCCATCACCTGGGCCTGCACCGTCACGTCGAGAGCAGTGCTCGGTTCATCCGCAAGCAACAGCTTTGGATCGCAGGACAACGCCATCGCAATCATGACCCGCTGGCGCATCCCGCCCGACAACTCGTGCGGGTATTGGGTGAAGCGCTTGGCAGGGGATTCGATGTTCACTGTGTGCAGCATCTCGATGGAATGCTCCCGCGCCTCACGGCGTGACATACGCCGGTGAATGCGCAGGATTTCGGTCATCTGGCCGCCAATCGTGAACACCGGATTCAAGGCGGTCATCGGCTCCTGAAAGATCATGGAGGCCACATTGCCACGAAGCCTCCGCATCTCACGCTCCCCGAGGGGAACGACATCCTTGCCATCCAGGAAGACCTGACCACGCGCAATTCGCCCCGGCGGACTGGGGATGAGTTTAAGAATCGACAGCGCAGTCACCGTTTTGCCGCAACCGGACTCTCCCACAATTCCGACTGGCTCCCCAGGCATGACACTGAAAGAAATCCCATCCACCGCCCGGATGCGTCCCTTCTCGGTCGAGAATTCCACAACCAAATCTTCCACACGGACCACAGGATCGGTTCCGGAGCGATCCGCCCCGCCCTCGCTTCTGTTGGGATTCGCTTCGCTCATGATGCGGTCACTTTCTTCGGATCCAACGCATCCTGCAAGGCATCCGCAAAGAGGTTGAAGGCGATCACCAACAGGAAGAGAAAACTCGAGGCTGCAACGAAATTGTTGAAGATACCAGCCGACACCTCGAAGGTTGATTCCGACAACATCGTCCCCCAACTCACCCCATGCTTCACTCCGAGTCCGAGATAAGTCAGGATCACTTCGCTCTTGATCGCACTCACAAAGGCGATGGTTCCTTGCACGAGCAGAATATGAAACGTATTTGGAATCACATGACGGAAGATGATCGTCATGGAACCCACCCCCAGTGCTTTGGCGGCCTGAACATACTCTAGGCTCTTGATCTTGATCACCTCGCCTCTCACGATCCTGCATGTGCTCGACCAAAAGGTCGCGATCATCGCCACATGCATCGCATACGGCTGATCCCTCAGCGCAAAGGCAACCGCAGCCACAAACAGGTAAAAAGGTATGGCATCCAGGCATCCGTAGAGCCACATGATCACCTCATCCACTATCGTACGGTCAAAGTAACCGGCCACCGCACCCAATATCCCCCCGATCACGGTCGAAAGAATGGCCACAATCAGGCCCACTTCGAAAGCGGTTTTTGTGCCTTGAATCGTGCGGGCGTAAATGTCCTGCCCGTTGATGTTGGTCCCAAACCAGTGCTCGCGGCTCATTCCGGTATAACCATCCGCCTGTAACGCACTCCAATTCTGCCCGATCCATCCGGCCCATACCCCGCATGCGATCACAAAAAACACACTTACGATTACCAGAGCCGCAATGCCCATCGGATCCCGGGCAAACTTGCGGATCGACTTGGTCCAAAGGGACTCACTCCGGTAGTGGGACGTGTCCGGAGCGGGAATCACATTCGCAACGGGCTGTTCTGCAGCTCCTTCGACCACTGAAGGATCCTCACGTTTCTCACTGGATGGTGGTTGCGTATCCATGGGGTCAGGCACCGTTCGGGTTGAGTGGTTTCATCACAGGGATCACGAATTGAGGGCCACTCTCGGATCGATCATCCGGTAAACGATATCGGTAAACACCAGAGCGATCACATACAGGATCGCGGTCGATGTCACTACCGCCTTTACGATCGGAAGATCACCGGTCGTGATTGCGTTGTAGGTTATCAAACCAACTCCGGGAATATTGAAGTAGCGCTCAATCACAAGATTGCCGGCAATTACGACAAAGGGAAGGGAAATGATCACGCGGGTGGATATCGGGATCATCGCGTTCTTGAGGATGTGGGCTGAAAGGATGCGGAAGCGGCTCACCCCATAGGCGCGGGCGGTCCGCACATAATCCCGGTTGAGCTCCTCAACAATCACCGCTCTGAAGAACCGCGTGTTGTAACCCAGACCAACAAACACAATGACCATCGTCGGCACCGCCACATAGTGGACATAGTCGGCCACATTCGACACCACCCACCCCTGCACCGGAAACAGATTCAGCCCGTAGACCGAACAGAACACGATCTGAAAGATGATCACCACTATAAGAAAACTGATGCTCATCCCGACCACCGCAAAGACCATGATACCCTTGTCAACAAATCCACCCCGGTTGTTCGCCGCGATCAGGGCCAATGCAAGCGCCAAAAGCTCGGATAGGATGAAACCGGGCAGGGCCACTGCAAAGGAAACCGGCACCGTCCTCAGGAGGATCGACGACACACGCTCGCCTGTCGATAGACTGTTCCCGAAATCAAAGGTCACAATTTCCTTCAGGAACATCCCATACCGTATGAAAAACGGTTGGTCATATCCAAGTTGGGTCCGCACCTCAACGATCTGTTCCGCGGTGGGATTCTTCCCGATAAGGCTATAGGTGAGGTCAGGCCCGAAATAGACCATCAGCAGAAAACTGATCAGCGTGACCCCGAAAAGCAAGGGGATCGCATACAGGATCTTGCGGAAGGCAAACTGCAGGGTTTCCATGGCGTGGTTTCGATCGCTTATTTCATAGTTCTGAACCGATCGGACTCAAGGTTTATTCCCCTACTGCCGGCTGGGACGATCCCGTTTCAGGATCAAATACCAGCGCATACTTAAGCAAGCTCCCATGCGGATTGCGGGATGGGTAATACACCACATTGTTGTGCCACACATAAGGCGAATTGCGGGTCAATCCAGCCAACACCGGCACCTGATCAATCAAGATCTCATTGAGCTCACGATAAATGGCAGTTCGCTCGGGTGATGGCTGCATGGTCTTGGCCTTCCGGAACAGCTCATTGTACCGAGGATCATCGAAATTCGCCGAATTGGAGCCCGGACTCTTGTTCGGCCCATAGAAAAGCTGGAGCACATTCTCGCTGTCGGGATAGTCCATGCCCCACCCGAGCCCGAATACCATGCACTCCTTTTCCTTGATGGCCCGATTGAAATCCCCGAAATTGGCATAGGTACGCAATCTGACTTTCTCGCGGGGGTAACCCATTTTTTCCATCCAACCCCGGAACTGCTCAAAGAATTGCTGTTCCCTGACACCCGCAACCCCATCCAGATAGAGCACAGGCAGGTTTTCGGCATTCCATCCACCCTCATTGAGAAGGGATTTGGCGAGCTCATAATCGGCCGTGATGACATCGCGGGAACGATCCGGATCGTAGGCATCCAACTCAGGCGTCAGTATCCCTGGAAACAAATCGCTCACCCCATTGAAGAAGCGACGGTCACGCTGATCCCAATCATAGGCGGAACGAATCGCGCGACGCAACAGCAGGTTGCGATGATTACGCTCCGGGTCGGGGTTATATCCGATCTCCGGGTCTTCCATGTTGAACAGATAGTACACCAAACCGAAATCCGGAAGGTTCATGCCTTTGAATTTTCGGGCATAGTCCGGTTTCAACACAAGGGGTTTGAAGCTGTCAGCAACCGCGTTATTGACCTCAAGCGGAATGGCCGCCAACTGGAGCTCATTCCCCTTGGTGAAGGATGTCCAGCGGGTCATCGGTTCTTCCACGAAATGGACCTCCACGTTATCCATGATAGGGAGTCGCTTCCCCTGCAAGCGCTCCAGCTCAGCAAATGCCTGTGTATCCGGATCGTATCCTTCGAAATCGAGATCAAAAATCTCCTCACGGTAGTTCGGATTTCGCTTCAGAATCGCCTTCTTGGTGTCAAAATACTCCAGCGTGAAGGGGCCGCTCCCAACCGGCCTGATCCCGAATTCCTTGCCGTAGTGTGCGACTGCTTCCCGCGGAACCACTGCCGAGTAACCCATCGCCAGCGTGTAGATCAACTGGGGATACGGTTCCATGACTTCAATGCGGATGGTGTAGGCATCGACAGCCTGTAACCCTTCAATCTCTTCAGCATAGTTCGATCCACGTTCCTTCCAGTCATCGATTCCCTTGATACGCCCCTGCCATAACCAGGCCCCTTGGGGGAGATTCTTCGGATCAAACATCCGCTTGACCGAATAAACGAAATCATGCGCGGTGACTTCACGCCCTTTCCCATCAGGAAAACAGGGATTGTCAGCGAAACGAACTCCCTTGCGCATACGGATCGTGTATACCAACCCATCCTCGCTCACCTCCGGCATCGACTCAGCCAGTGATGGCTTCATCTCGTAGGGTCGGGCAAGGTATTTGTAGTCATAGAGTGTATCATAGATACTCGTGATCATGAGGTTGCTGTACTGGGTGGCCCCCTGGGTAGGGTCCATGGAGATTGGGGCGCCATTCTCCGAAAACCGGAAAACCGTGGTGTCCGCAGGTCTACTGCGGTCTCCGCAACCCGCCAGAACAATGCCTAAAGCCACAGCCAGAGCACCTAACCCTATCCAACGAAAAAAAGAAGACATCAAAGACTGCTGATTCATGATGAAAGACATGCCATGCACACTACTCGATTTAAGGTCTTATCCCAACACAGAACCATCATTGAACCGGAATTTCACTCAGGCTCACGACAATCCTCGCGTCGGATTGATTCATACAATCGAAACAGGGAAACTGAAGTACCAGCCTAAGCAGAGAGCGTGACAAATCAATCCATTGTCGCACAAATCATACATTACAGTCGCAATCGCCGCTTCCCAAAGATCGCAAGGATTAACCTCACAGTCTTCCAATGCCGGGGATCGCAAATGCCCTTCGCTCTCCTTTTGCGCCCCTCAAATCCTGCCACGCTTCCAATTCAAGATCCAACACGACCAGTGAAGCAGTCGGCATATCACCAATTCCAGCACCTTCGACCAGCAGGTTCGCCACATCCGTTATCCCGGGATTGTGACCGACTACCAATACCGCAGTTTCCGCCAGTAGACGCTTGCGCAGCGACCACATGAACCTTCCAGCCTCCGCGTGAAAAAGCTCTGGAATTCGCACAATCCGGCCTTCATCAAACCCCAACTCCCCACATAACAATCGGGCGGTATCCAGCGCCCGGACCGCAGGGCTGCTCAAAACACAATCCGGCATCCACCCTTCACGGGCCATCAAACTCCCGATCTCTCTGGCTTCACCCTCACCTTGCTCCGACAACGGCCGCTCGTGATCTTCAAGTGATCCCGAAGACAAGGCCTTCGCATGCCGGACCAAATACAGGGTTTTGCGCGTCGCTGTCATGGCGGCATCCAACAAAAATGCCGCACCGGGATCAACCCAAATGCGGCTTGCGGCGGGCATTATGCCAAAAAGAAAGAGGAGAGCACCGACGAATCCTAACTACTATCTCACACAATTCGATCCTCACAATCTACTAAACGATCGAAATCGATGCTCCCCTCAAATGTCAGTTCCCCACGATGAATAGAGACTGCATTCTATCCAACGAAGAGCCAACCGGATTGATTGCGCTCTTCGCCGGATTTATGAACCCTGTGTTTTCAACCCGCCTCTATTATCGGGTATATGGAGGAAAACTTTATGCGAAATCGCTGAAATGCACCGATACCACCCCTCGAGTTGGAGTTTTTTCCATACTTTCAATAATCATTTCCAGACAGCCCTCCCCGAAAAGGCGTACTGCGTGTAAAAGTGCCATCAATCGAGGATCCAATCATAGTCAAAACGGCTGAGCAGCTCGCATCCACCAGCCCCGACCACGACATCATCTTCGATCCGGCAGCCTCCAAGCCCCGGATAATACAAACCCGGTTCCACAGTCACGACCATGCCAGACCGAAGGACCACCGGCACATTCCGTCCCAGGCGGGGAGCCTCATGAATATCCAAGCCCAATCCATGTCCCGTCCCATGAAAAAAGCCGGTGTAGGTTCCGCCACTCACCTCACTGCGATACCCCAAGGCGTTAAAATGCGCTTCTACGCCGGCATGGACGTCTCCTGCTACCACCCCGTCCGCAATCCGCTCGAGTGCAATCAGCTGCGCACTCCGGACGGCTTCCACCAACTTGCGCTGCGCTGCCCCAGGCTTTCCCTTAAAGAAAGTGCGGGTCAAATCCCCCCAATAGTGACTGCTCTTCGAACGCGGAAACAGATCCACGATGATCAACTCGCCAGCCCGAAGCGGTCCGGAACCCCGCTCATGCGGGTCACAGGCCTGATCCCCGCCGGCGACAATCGGATGATGCGCTACGGCTCCCTTTTCCAGACAAAGCGTCTCCACCCACACATGCACCTTTTCCGCAGTCAGCACTTCGCCATCCCAATACAGCACCCCATCGTTGCCAACTCTTGAGCCCGCCAAGCGCTCCCGCACCATCGCAAGCGCATCCTCGGTGATCCGAACCGCTTCCCGGATGTGGGCCACCTCTGCCTCCGTCTTGAGCAGGCGCTCCTCAACCTGAGCCGATACCGATGAATTCAACTCCAATCCCTTGCGCCTCAACTCATCCGCAAGCGCGATCGGGAACACCCGTGGCACCTCCACGCTGCCGACTCCATATTCCTTGCACAGCGATAGGATGATCAGGCTCTCCGGGCTCAACCCTTCGCCAAACGCTGCTTTCGCGGCCGGCATAATGGCAGCTGTGTCAACAATCCGGTCCACCTTGGCAGTCTTCACCGCCCGACCATACTCCAAGGGACTGACAGCGAGCACCTTCGTTCCCCCCACCTCAAGCAAAGTCAACGCATCCGGTGCCATGAACCCCGATAGGTAGAGCAAATCGGGAGCGTTTTCGGGATTGTCGTGAAAGAGACGGACAAGGGCTTCGTTTTCGGTTTTCATGCTTTATGCCTTCACAATGACTGTGCTAGTCTCGACATCATGAGTCAATGCATCCCTCCTCGCTTCTCCCGGATTCTGTCTCGCATCCTACCTGTCATCCTGATTTCTGCGATCCCCGCATGTACTGCTCCGGAACATGGTGCATCCAACAACAACACTCAAAAACAGATTCGCCTCAGTCTCGGAAATGCCAGCATCGAAGCCGAACTGGCCATAGATACCCCCACCCGTGTGCGAGGCCTCATGCACCGCGAATCCATGCCCGCTGACCATGGTATGCTTTTCGTCTTCGATCAGCCGTCCCGACAGTCATTCTGGATGAAAAACACCCACATTCCACTCGACATCGGATACTTCAATCCATCCGGAGAGCTTCTGGAAATCCATCCCCTGCACCCCCACAACCTCGACTCCGTGAAATCCCTCAGCTCCGAGATCCAGTTTGCACTCGAGGTGAACCGGGGCTGGTTCCGGAACAACAGCATCACACCCGGGGCCAGGCTCGACCTCGACCCCCTTCGACGCCACCTCCGATCCAAAGGGATTAACGCTTCCTTCTGAGGAACAAAACACATCCCCCCAAACCCACGCCATCCCAGAAGCGCCCCCCATGGAAACTCGCCCCCTTACCGAAACCGAACGCACCTTGGCCCGATGGATGCTCGAAAACGGAATCGAAGTATCCGGGTCGGGGGACCCGCTGAAAATCCTGCCTTCGCCCGAACAGTTGAGACCGTGCCTGAATACCGGCAAACCCTAGACAAACGGCGGCTCCACTCCACGCTCACTTACCGCATCTGTGGATATCCGTTCGGCGAAAACAATGCTTCTCGAACTCCATGGTTCCAATGACACCAAGAAGTGAGCAAATAAACCCGACAAGAAAACGCAGGGGCCAGTCTGCCCAACCCTTTAGCTCAGGCACCAAAAACCCGATTTTCTCGATGATGTAAATGCTGCCAGCGAAAAACATGATCGCGGAACACAATAGCCAAAGTATGGGATAGAGTCTCATATTATATCGCGTTACGAATGCGGATGATTTGTTCCCATGCCAAACCGAAAGCCCCTGCCCCTGGCTCCTTTGTTTGAACCTATGACTGAAAGCGATTGGCAGCCGAACACTGAACTCCAATTCCTACTCTCGACATCTCCCACTCTCAAGACACAAATCAAGAAGACACCATCCAGTCGCTTGCCCCAAAGGGGTCTCCATTTCGGGATTGCAGTCAACCAATAATACGGATTGCCTCAATCCGCATTTATTAGAGAGGTATATCCGTTTCACATCATCCATGCCAGATCAAGTCCTAGTCGCCATCGTTGGCCGTCCCAATGTAGGCAAGAGCCGTCTATTCAACTCCCTCGCGCGCAGACGCTTGTCTATCGTGCATGACAAACCGGGAGTCACCCGTGATGTCGTAACGGCTGATTGCCGGGCCGGATATACCCTGATGGATACGGGAGGCATCGGTCTTGAGGATAAAGACACACCTGTTGCCATCAGTGATGCCACTGAATCACAGGCGGAGTTCGCCATTCTTGCGGCCAATCTGATCCTGTTCGTGACCGATGGACGCGAAGGGGTCACGATGCTGGACATGCAGATCGCGGAGCTACTGCGCCCGCACCAGAAAAAAGTGGTTCTGGTCGTCAACAAAATTGACCATCCCGAGAATCAGAATCAGGCACTGGAGATGGCTCAGCTAGGAATGGGAGATCCCCATGCCGTGTCCGCCGAGCACAAACTCGGAATAGACGAGCTGGAAGACCACATCCTCGAGCGGCTCGGTCCGATCACTCCGCCCGAAGTCAAGGACATCAATCCTTCCAGCCGGATCGCATTGACGATGGTGGGCCGGCCCAACGCGGGAAAGTCCTCGCTCGGAAACCACCTGCTCAAGTCCGAACGCCTCATCGTAGCGGATGTACCGGGCACCACCCGCGATACCATCGAAACCACACTCGAGTACACGGACCGCAAGGCCGGTGTATGGAATGTCCGCCTTTTCGACACTGCGGGACTGCGCCAGAAGAAAAAGGTGGATTCGTCGGTTGAGTATTTCT
This sequence comes from Opitutales bacterium, assembly GCA_033813415.1. Lineage (GTDB taxonomy): Bacteria > Verrucomicrobiota > Verrucomicrobiia > Opitutales > JAFGAQ01 > JAFGAQ01. The sequence goes on from JAPXRV010000004.1 coordinate 77,973, forward strand.
CGTCTGTTCGCACCCGCCGTTCGATCGAAAACGCCGACATTGTTCTGCTTCTGATCGATGCCAAAGAGGGCGTCACAAAACAGGACAAGATTATCGCCGGTGAGATTCTCGATTCGGGAAAGCCGATCGTCGTGGTCGTCACCAAATGGGACCTTGCCTTCGAGTCCTTCAAACAGGATATGGTCGAAGGATTCGGCAACCTGGCTGAGTTCAAGCAATCCTATGAAAAGGCGCTGAGGGCCGCCTTCTATTACTTGCCGGAAACCCCGATCGTGTTCACGTCGGCAAAGTCCGGCGACGGAATCGAAGACATGATGGAACAAGTTGTCCGGATCAGCCGGGCACTCGACACACGGCTCCCGACTCCAAGGCTGAATCAAACCCTTTCACGGCTCATGGAAAACCGTCAGCCGACCAAGCTGGTTGGGCGCCGGTTCAAGGTCTACTACGCTACGCAGATTGGCAACCGCCCATTCAGGATCAAGATGTTCTGCAACCGCGAGGACAAGCTGCAGGTGCAATACCGTCGCTACCTTGAGAGGTCCATCGTCCGCGAATTCAAACTTGAGGGATGCCCGGTGTTCTTCACTCTCATCGGAAAACCGCTTAAGGAGAAACGGGACTGAGTTCACCGTCTGACAATTCCGCCATGGCAGCATCCACCTCTCACGATCCTTTCAAGGCCCGCTTGACCCGCAAGCCGGTTCACATGATCGTGGCATGCTCGGAGAACCGGGTCATCGGCCGGGCAGGAACCCTTCCCTGGCGTATCAAGGAAGACCTCCATTACCTCTTCGAAATGGTCAAAGGCGGAGTCGTCATCGAAGGCCGACGGGTCTTTGACGAGCTCAAACACCCCTACCCCGGGACCCGCACCATCGTGCTCTCCCGTGACCCCGCCCGCACCTTCGACGGTTGCGACAAGGCACCGGACCTGCACTCCGCCCTGCGGATGGCCGATGCCGCGGATGGCTATGACACGATCTGGATCGGCGGAGGGCAAGCCCTCTACGAAGAGGCACTTCCGTTGATCGACCGGCTCTACCTGACCCTGGTTCACACCGAAGTGCCCGATGGAGACACCTTCTTCCCCGAATGGCGCAATCGCTTCACCAAAGTGGTATCCTCCCGCCGTTCAACCAACGGCAAACTCGACTACACTTTCCTCGTCCTCGAACCTGGGTGAGCCATGAGACTGCCCAACATCTTGCGCCAGCTACCTCCGTTCATCGCGGAACGTATATTTTACCGTTACTATAACCAACGTCAGCACCTCTATCCGGAATGGTTCCGGCGTGCGCGTCTTAGACTGAATCCGGCCTTGGAGATGCAGGATTTGGTAATTGGCGATGTTATCTCCGGCCAAATTGCACTGGGCGGCTTCTACGAATACGATCTAAGCCGCAGAATCCAGAAGCATTCCAAACACGGTGGCTTGTTCGTGGATGTTGGCGCAAACATAGGGTATTTCACGTTGATCTGGCTCGCCGGAAACCCATCCAATCGCGCCATAGCCGTCGAAGCATCGGCTGCTAACCAGAACCGGATTGAAACAAACATCAGCGCCAATGGATTTACGAACCGCTGTAGTCTGATAAAAAAAGCAGCCGGACATCGCGAGCAAAAGGTGGCATTCGATCCCGGGCCCGAGGAGCAGACCGGATGGGGAGGCATCTGTGTTGATTCCCGATCCGACACTTCGGATCACATCGATATGATTCGGCTCGACTCAATGATTCAGGAGAAGGTCGCCGTCTTGAAAATTGACGTTGAAGGGGCGGACACATGGGTCATCAAAGGCTGTGAAAACCTTTTTCGATCCCAACTGGTGGACATCATTTTCTTCGAGCAAAACACTCAAAGAATGTCCTCGCTTGGAATCAGACACGGAGAAGCCCAGGAATTCCTCACCTCTTTCGGCTTCAAGTGTGAGCTGATCTCCGATGAGGAATGGATAGCCCGACGCAAGTAAGCACCACACCACGCACAAGCGCCGCTTTAAGCGATTCGCAATGCTCGCTGGATGGTCTTGATCATGAGCCTAGTCGAATGACTCGTGCCCACGACGATTGCTTCGGCCTGCGGCCTTCGCCAACAGATTTGGAAAAGGTTAACCACGAACAACCCGAAAACCACGAAAAGCATGAAAGAGTATTCAACCAGTAGAGTAGAGAGTGACGGGCGGCTATCGCAGAGCGATGCCTTTCCCGTCACTCCCCCTCGTCGAACCGGACGTGCGGATTGGAAGATGTCGTTTCACTCGGTACCCGCAT
>JAPXRV010000005.1:0-78104 GCA_033813415.1 Opitutales bacterium
GAATACTACGGGGTGCTTTCCGCGTGTGACAAAGGCGGGGATTCCTCCCGGTTTGCCGAATTCATGCTCGAAGCTCTCCTCGCGACGATTCGGGATGTTGAGTTGACCGACCCAGTCAGCGATCAAGTTACCGACCAAGTCAAAGGGTTGTTGGGCTGTCTTGCACAGGCTGCCCGTAGCGCATTGGAGTGCATGCGCCTTCAGGGCATTTCCCATCGCCCGACCTTTCGGGCTAACTACCTGAATCCGGCTCTGAAGGAAGGTCTGATCGAGCGCACTATCCCTGACAAGCCCAACAGCCGCATGCAGAAATATCGTCTGACAGGAAAAGGCAGGTCCCTTCTGGACAAACTGAAAACAAATCTGCCCCAAGGCTGAGGGGAATTGAGACGAAGATCCTTCCCTTAGCGGAACGCTCACGCGTTCCGGACTGGGGCTTGGATTGGGGAAGAAGAGGTTCTCTCACAGAGGCACCAAGGCACAAAGGAAAGAGGGATAGGGAGGTCTTCCGTAGCGGGACGCGTAAGCGTTCCGTCTTGGGGCTTGGGTTGGAGAAGAGGTTCTCACGCAAAACCTACAAGACGCCAAGGGAAGAGGAAGAGCTTAACCTCGAAAGAGTTTCTTAACATCGCCCTGACGGGCTTATGCCCTTCGCCTGTGGCTCCGGGCACATACGCCTCAGCTTCGCTTCGGCAACATACTGGAAGAGGAGAATCTGTTGTTTTGCGTGAGCAAAACGTATGTGGCCCGAAGGGCTTGTAGCGAGCGATGTTAGGAAGAGTTTTTGCCACAGAGATCACAGAAAACACAAAATGGGGTGAGAATTGGCAGCTCTTTCGTAGCGGGACGCGTAAGCGTTCCGACCTGGGGCTTGGGTTGGGGAAGAAGAGGATCTCTCACAAAGGCACCAAGGCACAAAGGAAGGATGAATAGGGAGCTGTTACCGTGGCGGGACGCGTGAGCGTTCTGACTTCCGAATGTTTCGGGTTGGGGAAGAAGATGATTTAACAACAGAGCACGCGAATAGCACAGAGGGGAAGGGGGATGGGGAAGTGAGAAGGATGAATTATGAAGGGTGAAGTGGGATTGACCACGAAATACACGGAAGGCACGAAAAGGGGGGGCGGGTCATTGAGGACCATTCGCCCAGGCTTGGATACCGCACGCAGGTAGGGATGAGTGTCCCCACTCATCCGCCTGGATTCCTCGGGTCGTTCAGGCGGGATGTGGAATCGATTGATCTGCCGGGTTTTTGGAGGAGGCTGAATACAGAAGCGGCAATTGACAAAGCACGGATGCACAGTTACTGTGCGAGTATGAAAAACATCACGTTGAAGGTGGATGATGCGACTTATATGCGGGCACGGGTCCGTGCGGCGAAGGAGGGTAAGTCGGTCAGCGCGATGGTGCGTGATTTCCTGAATTCGCTGGAGGATGAAGCGGATTCGCAAGACAGGCAGCGACGGGAAGCGATGCAAGCGCTTTTTGCCATGGCGGAGGCTCGGGCGGACGATTCGACCCGGCCGGTCCAGCCGCTGACCCGGGACGAGATCTACCATGAACGCCTTCGTTGATACCAACATTGTGGTATACGCGGCGGACAAAAGCAGCCCGATCCCACGCAAGACGCGGATTGCCCGGGAGCTTCTGTTGCAACCGGATCTGCATTTGTCTGTTCAGGTGCTGAACGAGTTCACCGTCAACGCACGTCATGCGAACAAATTGAACCTTTGTCTCGAAGAAGAGCTTCGATGGATCGAAAGCCTGCTGCACTATCCGGTGCATCCTCTAACGGTGACGATCTACTTGCGTGCCCGCTTTTTCCAGCAGAAATACGGACTCAGTCATTGGGACAGCCTTATCCTGGCTTCTGCAGAACACGCCGGGTGCCGACGGCTCTATTCCGAGGATCTCAACCGTGGTCAACGCTACGAAGGGATCGAGGTGATCAATCCCTTTGAGTTGCCCTGAATGGTTTCAAGGAAGGTATCCAAACCATTGAAGAAGATGTCTCGCGCAGAGACGCGAAGACGCTGAGGGATGTAAGGAGGAAGAGGAACCACGAAAGGCACGGAAAGCACGAAAGGAGGCGGCTCATTGGGGACCATTCGCCCTGGCTTGGATACCGCACACAGGTAGGGATGAGTGTCCCCGCTCATCCGCCTGGAATCCTCGGGTTGTTCAGGCGGGATGGGGAATCAAGTGATATTCCGGGTTTTTTCCGGCGGCATCCAGATGCGTTGTCCCATTCGATAAAGTAAATGGTCTTTCACCGAAGCCGAGGTAAAGTGGTCCAGGATTAGTCCGCGGATGGGCTTATGACAGTCCTATACCTCTTGCAATCCTATGCTCTTGAGGTAATTGAAGGTGGTGTCGTAGAAGTCCGGGGGGCGGGTTGCATCGAGCGGATTCCCTGGCGGAACGAAAATAACCATCCCTTGGCGTGCTCTTGTAAGGAGAACGCGATATGCGTTTCGGAGGTAGTTTTGATTGTCGGCGTTTATTATTCTGCACCAACGACTTCCTCGGAAATCATGGAAATGCCACTGTGAACCATCGAATCGAAAATCAGCGTCCCATGTCACACAGATCCAGTCAAGTTCTAGTCCCTGAACTTGGAATTCTGTAGCCGCATCTTCTAGATAATAGCTGGAGCGAGTGTCTTCCCTGTCGTTGAGAAAGTAGTGAACAGGATCCACTGCCACCCGAATGTCAATTGCGTGTGGTTTTAGGCGCATCGCTTTAGAAGATGCCACAAGCCCAAAACGTTCGGAACCTCGGGCCTTGCGATGGATCCACTTCTTCGCATCTTCCAGATTTCTTGTGATTACAATTGGATAGCGATCGGCAATTGCCCTGAGTGCTGATCTTGCTTTCTGGTGGTCGCAGTCGAGCAGGGCCTTTACAAAATGTGAGACGTTTTCTGAACGGAACGAACGCATCGACACACCTAGGTGTAGACTATTGTCAAAAAAAGACTTTGGATGGGTTTTTGCGATCGCAAGAGCGTTTCCTGCAGCATACTCGGAATCATTTAGTCGCGGAGAGATATACATCCACCAATCGTGGAAACGATGACTTATGGCATTCAACCACGCTTCGATTCCTGCTTCCCCTGTATTAATTTCTTGTCCCCCTCCCACAAGGCATACGATGACAGCCCAATCGTGGTGGCGATCCATATAAGAAATCAGAAACTCTGGTTCCGATTGCGCGAATCCAGGACGGTTTTTCTTCGCCTTCATGAAGTTTGCCGTTTGTCGCAAGTTCCATGCGCGCTGAGCCTCATCAAATATTACAACGTGTTCGGAGGGCGCTCCTTGGTCTATCAGAGCATCATCTCGAAAATGGTGTATGTTCTGAATGAATGACTCTACTTTTTTTCGGATATCACCTTTTCTGGACTTACCTCCAATAGTCTTTTGTCTTTGGTACTCGTCTCGGGTCAAAGCTTCTCGAAGGACAGCGACGAGAGGTCCGTTTCCAGAGAGATAGACGGCATGTGACGATTGACACTCATCTCGTCTTTGAGTGGCGATATTTAATCCAACCAGCGTTTTTCCTGCCCCGGGAACCCCAGTGACGAAACAGATGCATTTACGTTTGTTGATTCTGGCCTCTTCAACAACGACCTCAATATAGCGGGAAGTAGAGGTGAGATTACTTGCACCTGCGTCGAACCGGGCAATCGCTTCAACTGAATGATGGGCGTAGAGGGTTCTGGCTGCTTCGACGATCGTAGGTGTGGGTCGATATGGCGCTTGAGCCCATCGGGTGGAGTCTATCGTCTCACCTTTTACTTGGCGGAGAACTCCGTGCAGGACATCTCGTAGCCGATTTGTGTTTGTCCGAATTGGGCGAATAACCCCGTCTTCGTCCATAACGTATAGTGTCGGTATCAGATTTGGTGCCTCGGTGGCTATTAGGATTGGGACAACAACTGCATGGTGACTTGCCTCATGGAAGTATTTCAGATCAAGAGCGTAATCCCACACTTGCTCAATGGATGACCGATCAAAGCTTTGCTCCCCCACCTTGAACTCTAGAGCAAAAATGGCGGGGCCATGGATGAAGACGGCGTCAATTCTCCGTCCCATTCTGGGTATGGTATATTCCAAGTATAGGGTACCTTCCATTCCGGAAAGTTGCTCTTTCAGAATGGTGATTTCTGCCAGCCACGCGTCTCTTTGAGTTGGAAGGAGCGCAAATCCGCAATTTGAGGCAAGACGGCCTAGAATTGCATCAGGGGCATGCCGGACAAAATCTGATATTAGGGCTCCATACCAAGCTCGGGGAGATGAGTCGTCGGGTACTATTTGGGGCATTGTTCTCGAAATACTAATCAATAGGACTGTCCGATGAAATACAAAATCAACAGGGCTGAGTAGTATTTGATGGTGGCGAGTCCCGAAAGCTCTCTTGCAATCATTCTGCTGGTGGGCCTCTCCTCTTTCAGATCTGGAACCTTTGCATGATTCCTCATGACATTCCTGGATGCTTGGCTCCTCGCATTGTGAGTCGTGATTGAATGGCGGATTGGTTCCCTGATGGTAGAGTATCGCGTAGTGATGATGCCCCAGATTGAAGACTCCACACAACACAATAGGAAAATCGAAAAAATGTCCGTTGAAAATCGTTGTGGGTCGATATCGATTCCGGAGTCCGGAACTCAAAACTCGTTGCCTTCCATCATTAGGTTTGTAAACGCGGAATTAAGACGCGAGGATCAATCCGAACTTCTTTGTGATGGCTGAATTAATTGTATTACTGATAGTCTGGGTATTTATTCTGGCGTTGTGTGCCTTGGTTTTCTTTGCTTATCTTCTGTACAAGGGAACTTTGGGATGGCCTCTCCCAAGTATGCCGCCCTGGGTTCGCTCTAGACCTCCGGGTTGGCAAGGTGAACAGGTGTTCCTTTACCATGTGTGCAAACGATTACTACCGACTGAGTACTTTTTCCTGCACGATGTCTTGATCCCTGTTGACGGTGGAACGTCTCAAGTAGACTTTGTAATATTGTCCCGATATGGATTGTGGGTGATTGAAACCAAGGATTACAAAGGATGGATTTTTGGACGTGAAAGGGACCGATTTTGGACGCAGGCACACGCCGGACATAGGGGAAGTCCGGGCCCAAAATTCCGCTTCCAGAACCCGTTGCATCAGAACTACGGGCATATCAAGGCCGTTTGCGCGGTGACAGGCTTGGTCGAGTCAGAGTGTCATAGTTTAGTAGTGTTTACGGGAAATGCGGTTTTTCGAACCGATAGGCCGGCAAATGTTGTCTACCTGAGCGAAGCTTTCGACTTTATTGTTGGTGAACAGAGAACACTGTTTTCGGATGAAAAGCTCCATGAGATACGTCAGCGTCTTGAATGGGCCCGGATTCCTTCAACTCCGGAGAATGTAAGGCGGCACATACAAGGTATTGAACACCGGCGCTCGATTACAGCTAGCTCTTTAGAAAACGCCCACACAAACGCGCATTCTGCATATTGGGAATGGGCTCCTTTATCAGAGACGGAGAAATCAGAAAGTTCTGTGATTGGTGAAGTCGAATCTACAGTAACACGGGAACAATCCTTTGTCAGGTGTAATAATTGTCGCTGCGTTTTTCCTCGAGGCTTCATACGACTCGGGCAAGCTGTTGAGACCTCTGATGGGAGGTTCTATTGTGATGATTGTCTTTCTTTTGCGGTTGAAGCCCATGATGAGCAACCATTGAAACGCGTATTGTTCGTCCGACGATTACTTGGGGTTGTACTTTTGACCATGTTTGCAACGATTGTTATGTTCCCGACTTGTGTAAAACCTGTGAGGCCGAATTCATCGCGGGTAGCGCTTCGGCAAGAGAGTTCACCAACAATGCGACATGGAAATGTGTCAGAAACATCACATGGATCGGGTGTTTTTCCGAGTGAGCGGGAGGTTCAGGAAGCAATGAATGGACTTGTTTTCAAGGGTTGGATTCAGCACCGTGGCGTCAGAGTTATACTTATTGGCGGGAAGTCATATCTCCCGGGGGATCGATTGATGTTGAAGAGCATACCGGACGACTGGAGGGATATGTCGGTAAAGTTGGCTGAGACCACCGATAAATTCGTAGTGTTAACAATAGAGAATGCGGATGGTGTTTCAAAACGCTACCGTGTTGCAGTCCCTCCCATAGTTGGATCATAGGCCATTGATGTATGCTCGATCACGCAATCAGGAAGAAGATGATTTCGCATTGCGGGATACGATCGGAGATAGACCTCAGCCTCTCATGAATCTCAAGGCACGAAAGTCATCAAGAATCCAAAGGTTTGCATGAGAGTGGAAGTCGTTCCACAATCTGCAATTCATGATGGACTCGCTGCTTCAGAATATCTACGGGCTTAACCGGGACCGGTCGAGTGGGCATGAGAAGCCGCACAAGCCGGTGTTGTTGTTGGCGGCTCTGGAGTTGATCGACAAGGGGCTGGCTTCCCCGGGGAGGATCCCTTTCGGGGATGATTTGCGGGAGGCGTTTGGGCGTTTTTTCGCCGTGGTGAGGCAGGGGAATGACAAGCCGACGATCGAGAATCCGTTTTATTACCTGCAGAGCGACGGGTTGACTTTCGTGGATGCGGCCCACCTGATTCCGTTTTCCGAGTCCCACAATGATCACCCGTCGAACGGGATTGCGCTTTGCAAGAATCATCACTGGGCGATGGATCGCAACCTGATCGCCCCAGGGGATGATGGGCGCTGGCATGTGTCCCCACTGCTGAAACAGCAGCGTTCCACCGGCGAGGCGGCGTTATTGGGGTTGGATGGTCTGGAGTTGCTCCCGCCGCATGATGCGAAGTTCTTTCCGGCGGCGGATAGTCTGCGATGGCGCCTGGAGCGTCTGGCGCAGTGAGGGGTTTTGTTCCGCTGGAAAATGATATTGTTTTGGGTTGACCCGTTGGATGGGATAAAAGACATCTTCTCGGGTCTGCGCGAAAGGCCTTTCGGTCATGGACGGCATTCCGGAGGGATGCGTTTCAGGTCAGGGAAAGGGTGAGTGCGGACAGAAGGTTCAAGCCTGCCCTGCCCCTTTTGTTCATGTCCCGTAGCTCCCGAAAGTTGATCCGTATTCTGATCGTGTATGCGATCGTGCTCTCGGTATCGTATGCTCTGAGGTTCTGGCTTGGAGGGGATGCGGCCGAAGGCTTTCCCGGTATCCGGTTCAAGGGCAAGGAGGTGTCGGATGAGACCTATATTGGCCGGCGGGTTCCACTCTATTACTCCGGGTTGGGGCACACTGATTCCGGAATGAATCCGGTAGTCTGGATTGTGGAGGACAGCGCATTCCCTCCGGAGGTTCATCCCGACGAGCGGCCGGGTTGGCTGATCCCTTTGCAGAAGAGGGGCGCCGATCTTGCGGTGTCCACTCAGATTGCCTATGTGGAGCAGATCCTGAAGCGGGAAGGGGTGGCTTCGGCGCATATCGTTGCGGAGGGTCTGGGAGCTGCGGTTGCACTTGGAATGGGGCACTCGGGCGCGGTGGATCCGCTTTCCCTCGTGCTGTTGGATCCGGATGGCCTGCTGGAATATGAATTGTTGGGCGATCCGGTCATCAACCGGAGCATACGGGTTTTTGAGTGGCTTGTGTGTGCGGGTCTGCGTTACACGGTTCCGTTTTCATGGGTGGTGGACAGGAGAGACTACCTCTACAAGCGCATGGGGCGTGCGAAATTGCTTTTCCAGAGTGACCTCGAGAACGTGAGAGAAAATGCGTTGGCGTATGCGGCTCCGGTTTGGGTCCGGGACTCGCGGGCAGTTGAGAGTCCGCGCGGATCGAATGCGCTTGATATGCATCGGATCTTGCCGCAGAGCACGTTGTCAATGCACGATGGGGTCCCCGATGATGCGGGCTTTGCTGCGTTTTGGAATAGAGTCGAGATTGGTCAAGCCGTGCGGAGGGAGCAGGCACCAGCGGAACGCGTGGCGGAGTCTTTGCGCCCGGTCGACGAGGTGTTTGATCTGAGTTTCTCCGGTAAGGCGCTCATCGGCGTGTTGTTGCTGATCTGCCTTTCGACGATCATGAGTGAGGATTTGGCCTGTGTGGCAACGGGGTTGCTGGTTGCCCGCGGTAGTGTTGGATTCTGGGAGGCATCGGCTGCGTGTCTCGCGGGGATCATGATCGGAGACGTGGGGCTCTATTTGTTGGGGCGCGCCTTCGGGCGGCGGGTGCTCCGCCATCGTCCGTTCCGCTGGTTCATTTCGGCAAAGGCGGTGGATGCGAGTGAGGCGTGGTTTGAGAGGCGTGGGCCATGGGTGATCATCGCCAGCCGGTTTATTCCAGGCTCGCGGGCCCCAATATACATGGCAGCGGGCATTCTGAGGATGTCCCTGGTGCAATTCTCGCTATACCTGGGCGGCGCTTCGTTAATTGCCACGCCCGCCCTGATCTTTGTTTCCAGTTTTCTCGGAGCTCCGATCCTATCCTTGTTTGAGGCGATGGAGCATTTCTCGATACTTGGAATTCTCGCGGTCGTGGTGGCTACGTTCATCACAATCCAGATCATTCTGCCGATCTTCAGTTTCAGGAGCCGGCGGATCGCATGGGGGCGTTGGAGGCGACTGACCCATTGGGAATACTGGCCATCCTGCTTTTTGTATCCGCCCGTCGTGCTATACATCCTGTGGCTGGGCCTGCGATATCGGAATTTCACGCTTTTCACACTCAGCAACCCGATGCTGGATTGCGGTGGATTGATCGGGGAATCGAAGAGTCGCATCCTGGATCACCTCCGGGAGGCCGGGGTTCCGGTGGCGGATTTTGCGATTCTTCCGTCCGGAGAGAATGTGGAAGCGAGGTTGGCGCGGGTGCGGGCGTTTCAGGACGCGAAGGTTCCTTCGCATTACCCGCTGGTGATCAAGCCGGATATCGGAGAGCGCGGCCGTGGAGTTCAGATCGTGCGTGATGATGACTCACTGAGCGCGGCTCTCGCCGGGGCGGATTCCGGGGATTGGATTGTTCAGCGATACGTGGAGGGATCGGAGTATGGAGTGTTTTATCAACGCCGTCCGGATGAACCTCGGGGGCAAATCACTTCGATTACGGAAAAGGTGTATACCTCGGTGATCGGGGACGGGGTTCGGGATCTGCAGGACTTGATCCTTCGTGATAACCGGGCGGTCTGCTATGCCGACATTCTCCTCAGGGCCCATTCCGCCCGCTTGTTTGAGGTTCCCGGAAAAGGGGAGGAAGTGCGCATCGTCGAAATCGGAACCCATGCACGCGGGAGTTTGTTTTTGGATGGCAGGCACTTGCTCACAAGTGAACTGGAGCGGGCGATCGATCATTTTGCCTCCCGCATTTCCGGGTTTCATCTGGGAAGGTTTGACTTGAAGGTGCCATCAGCGGACGCTTTGCGGAAGGGGGAACGTCTGGAAGTTATCGAGTTGAACCTCCTTACTTCCGAACCATCCCATATCTACGATCCGCGCCACAGTCTCTTCCACGCCTGGGCGAGCCTGATGGCTCAGTGGAAGGTGGCGTTCGAAACCGGAGATCATTACCGCAAGCAGGGATGCCGCTCCATGAGCCTGGCAAAACTCGCCAGGATTGTGTGGAAGCGCGTCGCGGAGAATTGAGAGCAGGCTTATCATGTGCCGGGTGCCGATGCCCTGCATGGTGGGCTGAATGCGTCACCTGACCCTTGGGCGTTGCCGACCCGAACCGCCGGGCTCGGACCAGCGGTTTCATCGAATCATGCGGATGGGATCCCCGCTACTCTTCCCGGATCAGGGTGCCGTGCGGAATCAGGTTCTCGTAATCTTCGAGACTTCCCTTGTCCATCAACAAAGCCTTCAAGGAATACATGGGAATGACTCCCGGAGAATGGCGCCAGCGATCCCGCCGGAGGGGGTCCGGAATCCAAAGAGATGGATCGGAATGTTGAAAACGGGTTTTCCGGGCGGCGGTGTGGATGCCGCCGGGAAACGAAATGATCAGGGCTTGGCGAGGAAGCGGTTGACTTCAACCCAATGCATGAAGGACTCGAACCAACGGTTGCTCGTCCGGTCGGGATAGCCCAGTCCGAAGCCGTGTCCACCATTCTGGTAGAGATGGAACTCCACCGGCACACCGGCTTCGAACCAGGACTTGACAACCCCAAATTCTCCCTGGAAGAGAAAGTCGTCGCTCGCGATAACCGAGAACATCGGTGGAGCATTCTCCGGCACCTCAACCGCATTCATGCCTCCGTAGACTGGTGCGATAAAGGCAAGTTTCATGGTCTTGGAGTTGAGGGTGCAATGCATGGTGAGCCCGGCTCCGGCCGAGAATCCCATCATCCCGATGCGATTCACATCCACTCCCCATTCATCGGCCCTATCCAGAATCATGGCGTAGGCGGTTTCGGCATCGGTGAGTTGGTTGGACAAGTCCCAGTCCGGACGCTTCGGGCGTGGAGTGGATTCGGATGCGGATGCGCCTTCCCCTGCTTCGGCGAACCGGCGGTTCATCTGGTTCTCAAATTCCTCCAGTGAATCCACCGTCGGTTGGAGCCGGTACTTCAGAACGAACGCTGCGATACCATGGTCAGCAAGTGCTTTCGCGACTTTCCATCCCTCGTTGTGCATGGATAACCACATAAAGCCTCCTCCAGGAGCCACAATGACAGCCGCTCCGGTTGCTTTGTCCGGATCCGGAAGAAAGGGCGTCAGCGTCGCAGTGGAGATATTGCGGGCCATCGGTTCGCCCCATTGGCGGAACCAGCTTTCGGGTGCGGTCTGTCCCTCCACTCCGCCGGTTCCGAGCAGGATCGCATTCGGTTCTTCAGGAGCTTCGAGCGGGTAGATCTTCCCATCCTGACCCATCAAGGGTGAGATAAGGGCCGAAAGCGAAACCAGAAGCGTTGCTTTCAAACCGCGGCTGAACTTGCAGGGGTGGACCCTGTTAAGAAATATTTCCGGGGATAACATGAGTCCATCTATAATTGAGGCGCCTCTCGGGTATGAATTCCTGAGCGACTTTACAGTCAAGCCATTCAGGGCATTTGCGGAGAGGCGGTGCGGTTCCGGTAAGTGGCCGGACCTCAGGGCTAAGCGGGGAATCCGGAGATGGAACGAAAAACTTCATACACTTTGTAAGTATTGCAGTTGAGGTCTTGTTGATTTCCGTCTATTAATTGCCTCTGTTCTATGCCCCAATCCGCCAAGATGATGCCACTATGGGCTGCCGCTTGCTTCGGCTTTGCAGTCTTCGCAGCCGGTCAGGATGTGCCATCCAATGAGGCCACCATTTCCAGTCCTGACGGGAGGACGGTTGTCAGCATCGGGATTTCCGGTGAGGGCGTTCCCTTCTACTCGGTGAATCGGGATGACACTGTCGTGCTGCTTCCGTCCAGCCTCGGAATTGTCCGGGAGGATGCCGACTTTTCCAGTAACCTTGTCTGGAAGGAAGCATCCCCTGTCGACATACACAAAGGATCCTACCGGATGGTGACGGGAAAACGCCGCATTTGCGCTTTCCATGCCCACACTCGAAAGATCACCTTCGAGGGGCCGGAGAGGGAGCGGATGGATATCGAGTTCTATGTGGCCAACGACGGGTTCGCCTTTCGCTACGATTTTCCCACACCCTCTTCCAAAATCCGGGTGATTCAAAAGGAAATCTCCAGTTTCAAGTTGCCGCCGGATGCCAAAGCCTGGCTGACCCCTCATCGGAATGCCAGAACCGGTTGGTGTGACACCCAGCCAAGCTATGAGGAAAACTATCATGCGGGGATTCCGGTTGGGACTGAGGCGCCAGAGATTGCGGGCTGGTCTTTTCCGGCGCTTTTTCAAGCGGGCGAGAATTGGTTGCTGATCACGGAGAGTGGCCTGGACTCATCGTATTGCGGTTCCAGGCTGGCACAGAATTGTCCGGATGGAGAATATAGCATCGCATTTGCCCAGCCGAAGGAAGGCACCTGCACCCATGAGCATTATGTTCCGTGCACTTCTCCGATCTGTTCGGTGACAAGGGTTCTGCTGCCGCCGCCGCCTGCTATCCCTGAGGATTTGAACAAGGAAGAGAGGGAAGCGTATGTCGCCCAGTTGCCTTATGCCCCGGGGACTTCCACGCCCGCGTCCGTCACTCCATGGAAGACCCCATGGCGGGTCACGATTCTCGGATCGCTCGCGAATGTGGTCGAAAGCACGCTTGTTTCGGATCTCGCACCTGCACCTGTTTCCCAATTCGAGTCCTGGACTCCCGGAATCGCCAGTTGGAGTTGGGGTCTTCTTCAGGATGAATCGGTCAATTTCGAGACCCAGAAGTCCTTCATTGGATTTGCGGCCAGAATGGGATGGAGCTATTGCCTGATTGATGCAGATTGGGATACCCGCATCAAACACGAGGGTATCCGTGAACTGGTCTCATACGCCGAATCCATGGGAATCGGAATTTTCCTCTGGTACAATGCGGCCGGGAAATGGAACAAAACCACTTACACTCCCAAAGGCCTTATGGACGATCCGATTGTCCGCAATACGGAGATGTCGCGCATCAGCCGTCTGGGTATCAAAGGGATCAAGGTGGACTACTGGCCGGGAGATGGCCAATCCTCCATCGCCTATTACCAAAACCTTCTCAACGATGCGGCCCGGCAAAAGCTGTTGGTTTGCCTCAGTGGAGGAACCATTCCGCGAGGTTGGAACCGCACCTATCCGAATCTCGTCACGCACGAGGCCGTGAAAGGATTTGAGCATTTGACTTACAACCAGGAGAGTGCGGATCTGGCGCCGTCTCATTGCACGATTTTACCCTTCACGCGGAATGTGGTGGGTCCCATGGACTATGGCCCCGTTTGCCTGGATGAGATTCCTGATATCAGCCGTCGCACCAGCAATGCATTCGAGCTGGCATTGGGGGTGATTTTTGAATCCCCGATCCAACACCTCGTCGATACCCCGGAGGGTATGGACAAGCAGCCCTACTTCGTGGTCGATTTCCTCCGTCAACTCCCAACCACATGGGACAACACCCAGCTCATCGAAGGGTTCCCCGGAAAGTATGTGATCCTCGCCCGCTACTCCGGGAAGCGGATACTCATCGCCGGAATCAACGCCACAGATGAGGCGGTACCCGTGAGCCTCAAGCTCTACAACATGGGGATAACCGGAGGAGGGAAAATCATCACCGATGGATCGGATCCTCGTAGTTTCTCCTTAATCCGGACTCCCATGTATACCAAGTCTCTCACTCTCAAAATGGAGCCACTGGGCGGATTCATCGCGGAGTTCTAAGATAATCCTCAACAGCGGAGTTCGCGGAAAGCACGAAAGGGAATATAGAGGCGGCTCGTGAGGATGTTCCGTCCTGCCTTGGATCAGGGTGATTAAGACTGGACCGAACCCCGGATCACGACAAACGAACCGTTTGAGGGGATCGTCATCCCGCGGAAGCGGTATTTGCCGGACGAGGATGCTGTGAAATCCAGCCTGATCGAGAAGCTGCGAGACCTCTTGAGAAGTGAAGAATGTTGCGTCCTTGTAGAATGGGCTTCGGGCCCGTTTGTATCCCGAGAGGTCCCGCAAAACGCCCGGTGCCGACGCCGACCTCCAGTGCGTTGGTTACATCCGGTGGCATGCAATCCCGGATTGCGTCCAGCTCAATCCGGTAGACCTCAGGGTGGCCGTCAAACCAACCATCATAGCGTTCGCTAAGCTGGTCAAATGCGTTGGATCCAGCCATTAAAAGGTCAGGACTTTGTCACTGTCCACGACCCACTCAGCCAATTCGGGCATCGTGGATTTCGCTGCTCCATCGAAGTAAGGATGGTTTTTGTAGATGCCGCAGCGGGCCATGCAGGTCCCGCAAACTTTGACGGTGACGCCTTTGGCAATGAGGTCCCGAAGCATCTGTGAAAGGTCCTGATCGTAATTGGCGGGCGGTTTGCAAACATCGCGTGCCATGTCGACGGAATCATTCATCAATACCGGTCCTGGTCGCCAAACAGTTCAACCGGGCGGTCTTCCGTTTCGGAGATGTCGGATTGATCGTTTTTGAGATGGTATCGGTATTCGAACAGGTCATTCCGCCGATCCATTCTTTGCCGGACGCTTCCGGATTCCCTGGAGCGGTACAGGTCGTTGATGTCGAGATCCGTTACCAGCAGCATTTCCACGTTGCTGTCCGCCTCTGCCTGAATGCCGTCGCGTGCGAACTCGAAATCATTTGGAGTGAAGACACCCGCTTTCCCGTAGTGGATGTCCATCGCTGGAACGCTAGGCAGGTTGCCAATGATACCACTGGTGACGACATAGATCTGGTTCTCGATTGCCCGCGCCTGGGCGCAGAGTCTGACCCGTTGGTAGGCTGGGCGGTCATCCGTGCAATAGGGAATAAACAGGATTTCCGCACCCTGGTCGGCGAGGTACCGAGCGGCCTCAGGGAATTCGCAGTCGTAGCAAATGAGCACTCCGACTTTTGCTTTCGGGGTGTGGATCACACGGAGCTCGTGTCCTCCCGTGATGCCCCAGTGCTTGAGTTCGGATGGGGTGATGTGCAGTTTCGGCTGGATGACGGTTGATCCATCCGGAGAGATCACCGGGCACGCGTTGTAAATGCGGCCATTTCTACGCATCGGATGGCTCCCCGCGATGATATGGAGGCCGTATTCGCGGGCCATCCGGGTCATGAGCTCCATGAAGGGCTCCTCCAGATCCGCCAGGCGTTCAATCCCTTCGCGCGAGGGAAGGTTTTTCAGTTCCGTCTGCGAGAGCAGCTGGACGGAGAAGAACTCAGGAAAGACCAGAAAGTCCGCCCGGTAGTCGCAGGCGGTATCGACAAAGTATTCCACCTGATCGGCAAACTCCTCGAAGCTGGTGATCCTCCTGACTTGATACTGCACGCAGGCAACCCTGACTTTCCCGAGGGATCCCTCCTTTGGGGAGTATTCCGGATTCAGCCACTCGATGAGGGTTGCATTGTTCTTGCTCTTCGGGTCACGGATGTAGTGCTTGAGGATTCCACGGACCACAAAACCTTCCCTGAGCTGAAAACTCAGCACCTGATCCTGGATCTCACCCAGCTCGACTGCTTTGATGTAGGCGTCAGGCGTCATCTCATCCGCGACTGCCTCGTAGCCCACAATTCTTCCGCCTGCGAGAATGCGCCGGAGGTTAAGTCGTTTACAGAGCTTGCGCCTCTCCTCGTAGAGGTATCCACCGATACCAGCACCCCGGCACTCGGGGTCCACGTAAACATCCGCGCCGTAAAGTGTATCCCCGCGTGGGTCATGGTTGTTGAAGTAGCCACCGTCCGTGATGCCCGCGTAGGTGTGTGGCCGGTAGGGGTTGTCCCCGAAATCAACGATGAGGCTCACCACCGCTCCGACGAGTTTGCCATTGAGCTCGGCAACGATCTGGCCCTCCGGAAAGACTTTTTGGTGGGCGATCAGGTGCGCTTTTGTCCAAACGACATTCTCCTCCGCCATTGCCGGGAAGCATCGTTTGTTGAGATCAATCAAGTCACGGATATCCTCGGGCTTCGCCTGACGCAGGGTCAGCATTCCGGACGGGGTCTCAACAGATACCTTTTGCATGAAGCCATTATGGACATACTTGACCGCTATCTCAAGTCAGCAGGGAAAAATGGGTAAACAAAGGCAGCATGCACAGGGACGCCCATGATCCACAAGGAGCCGCTGGTGCAATTGGCGAATAATCGACGCTATTTAAGGTGCGCCGCTGGCTGAGTAGGTGAGTGGGTTCTCATCCTCATCCGTGGCCTGAATCGTGATCTGAATGGGTTGGCCAGCCTGTGCCGATTGGTCCCCGATGGTATCCAACACGGGCGCGTGGTTCTCCGGGTTAGGAGCGCTCCCGCTGTATACCACTTCCAGCATTTTCTCGGCCCAGAGCCTTCGGTATTCCAGATAGCCGGCATCGGATGGATGAAGTGCATCCGCCAACAGCTCAGGATGCTCCAGGAAGAAGGTCCAGAAGTCGGGTCCGTCGATTATCTCCGGATACAGGCTCTTGAGTATTTCCAATTGGGCGTTTAAGGCCGGAATGTTTTGGGTCGATCTGGAATCATTTGCCCATGGTATGGTCGGAATAACCGGAATTTTCCCCGCCGCGAGGACGGCTTGCACCATCGTTTCGTAGTTGTTGTAGAACAACTGAACCCGTGTCTGGTCTGGAAGGCCAAGTCCGCCGGAGTCATTGGTCCCGAAATTGAGAGTAACATAACGGCCGGGGAAATTCGCCAACCATTGGTTTATGTAGGAAACCGGACGTTCTTCAGTCGTGGAGACCATGTTTTCGGTTGTCCATGCTCCCCTGCCAGCGTTCTCCTGCGACGGGAAATATCCCGGATTTGCCGCATTGACGATTTGGGCGAAGTTTTGTCCTCCCCTCTCTGCCTGACTCATTCCGCCTGCAGTGATAGAGTCTCCGAAAAATATCCAACTGTCTTCGGCGCCCAAGTGGGCGTCATGGATGTCCATGTTGAATTGGAGGTTTTGAGAAGTGCCTTCGGATGATGTTACATGGAGACGGATCCAATTGTAACCCGTCATATCCACCACATGTTGACGCGAATGAAAGATGTTCGATTCTTCGGTGTGCAAGACAACCCAGCCTTCGGCCGGTAATGTGCCGCCATCTGCTGCATTCCCCTCTATCGTGTAATCGCCGGGAGCCCGAATGACGGACTCAAAATATGGATAACTGTCGTTATACCATGCAAGTAAGACCACGCTTCTTTGCTCTTCCGGAACGCCCGACAAATCATAGGCCAGCCATTTGGGCCATTGCTCGCTCCACATCCCCAAATAGTCGCCATAGGAGGAATTGTTGGCTTGGGATGCCGTTCCCATTGACGAAAACGATGGAACCCCACGGGATATCACCGGCATCGGATGTGGAGCCGGATGAGTGTCAGTGTTGGGAAAAACCGCTTCGCGGTGGTTGGTGACAAATGCGTTGGAGGCCGCGCTGACTTCGGTCCATCCGCCGTTGTTATCGACTCCGTTGGAGGTCCATGGCATGATTCCGGACCATCCATTCTGGTAGGCCGATTCAAAGTCGCCCGCGAGCGTATCGCCGCTTCCGGACGCGGGGCATTCACCCAGAACCGATGGTTTTGTGGCGTCGAGATCGAAGCCGGATGGGGTGACATACATGGGAATGCTCCAGTAGGGTTCCATCCACGGATACCAGTGGGTCGACCAGAAATCCAGTGTGGCTTCCGGGGCATCGATTTGAGCCCGGAGGGCGGAGTCCGAAACAACGTTTTTCATCCATCCGACATCGCTGTTGTACTTGATCACGGCAATTCCCACAGTGACAAGCGTCGGGCTGTTATCATGTATCGCCTTCGATGCCTTGGCGAAGAAGCGCTGAAAACGTGACCATTCGATTGCTCCTCCTTCGTCGGTGGTTGCCCAATCCGGTTCGTTGATGAGATCAATCGACCAAAGGGCTGTGTTGTTCCCGTAGCGTTGAACAAAAGGAATGAGGTAGTTGGCGATGTAGGAATCGACATTTGCATCGCTGTTGATCCAGTTTCGCCACCTTTGCCAGGTGGTGTAGTGTGTGACGAAGTGATCAAACGAGAGAAGGGTCGCCATGATGTAAACGCCTCGTGCCTGGGCGATCTGGAAGAGTTGATCCAGATCACTCCAATGCTTGTCCGTGGCCCCGGATACGTAACCGTTGCTGTCGATGTTGATCCCGACTTCACCGGAGCAGGTGATCCATACCCGTGAGGAATTCAGGCCGTTGGCGTTGAACTGGGAATAGTGGTTGTCCCACCAATCCGGATTGAAAGAGCTCTTTCCGAAATCGTTCCAGAGGTTCCAGGGTGTGTTGGCTCCGCTCATGTAGATGGGCTTCCCGGCCACCACCAACTGATTGCCCTCGATTGTGATCCTCGGGAGCAGCGGAGGGTTGTCTGCGCAAAAGGCAAAGGCTGGGCTCAGCGCAAGGAGCAGAACGGATGCGAGTGTTTTGTAGTGCATGGGGTGTGCGTGTGTTGCGGATTAAACACCGACGGCACTGCTCAATGACGGGCGCGACCAGGTCATGTCAGACTCATCCGACACGGGAAACCGCGGAATATGTCGTCAATTTGAGAAGGGCCGATAGTGCAGTAGGTAGTAGAATCTATCGGAATGAACTGAATATTATAGGCCTATGTTCTCCGGATCAAGACCTTAGTTTCTTCCCCGATTGAAGGGCATTTCAGGATCTATAGGATTGAAGAAGATTTGTCTCACACCCGTTTGACGCTGCATGCAGCGTCTGCACTCAAGCCGCAAAGGCGCCAAGGAAGAGAGAATTCAAGAGGCTTAACCACGAAAGGCACCAAAAGCACGAAAGGGGAGAAGAAGCGGCTCGGTGAGGACACCTCGCCCTGCCTTGGATATTGGGAAAGGCCCGGAGTCGGCGGCTTCAGCCGTCGTCTTCTTTTGTCACGCAGTGAGTCCGGCGTAGCCGAGTGGGAGCCTTACAAGGAGGGAAGACCCCGAGACCCGTGGAAGTAAGGTGGCCATAGAAACCTGTTGGCTGAGGTTGGAAGCCGAGATCATCGTTGTGGCGAGGAACGAACCACTCGACGAAGCTCATGATCAAGACCATCCAGCGAAACCGGAACGGTTGAGCGATGTTGAATACAATGAGGTTTTGACATCGCCCTGACGGGCTTACGCCCCTCGCCTGTGGCTCGGGGCACAGACGCCTCAGCTTCGCTTCGGCCATAAATATCGCATATCATCAGTCTGTTGTTTTGCGCCAGCAAAACGTATGTGGCCCGAAGGGCTTATAGCGAGCAAAGCGAGCGATGTTAGAAAGAGTTTTTGCCTCAGAGATCACAGAGCACACAGAGGTTGGAGATAAGAATTGTCCTTTCTTCGTGCTCTTGTGTCCATCGTGGTGAAAAGTGAAGTGCCCTTTTTTTGGACAGGATTTGCAGGATCTACAGGATTGAAGAGGATATCCTCGCGCAGAGCCGCGGAGGGAGGATGGAATAGGAACCACGAAATTCCCGAAAAGCACGAAGGGGGGATGGGTGTTTTGAAATCTGCGGATGACAATGTTATTTCAGGTACAGAAGAGGTTCTCGCGAGGAGGTGCGGAGAAACAATCAATGGGAGCCGCGAAGCTTTGAGGTCCAAAGCCTGTATGCCTATCGTTCAAGGGATCTGCTCAGCTTGCTGGAGTGGTCGATGGAACAGCCGGGTCGGGTTGTAGGCGGGGAAGGGTCTCGCCGGGCGCGATCGGCTCGGGGCGATGGCGGTTGGCGATTTTGAAGGTCACGAGCCAGGATCCGATGATGACAGTAAAAAACAGGATGATCCAGAGCCAAAAGCCGATGGAGTGTTTCGGAGTGTGGGATGGCTTGTCCATTTTGGGAAGATGTGCCGGATTAAGCTCGAATGGATCAGTCGAAGACGAGTTCACGCTGCGAGGCTTGGAGATCAGGCCCAAGGAAGCGCAAATCCCGTGAGGATACGATGGTTCCGTCCGGTCTGGACAGGGTGAGGTGAAATTCGAAAGGCGCACGGAACTCCGTTGCGGGAACCGATACGATCAAAGGCAGGACGGTTTCCTCATAGGGTTTGAGGGGAACCGGATCGTTGAGGCTCATTTGGGCGATTGCGCCGGAGTCCGCCCGGATGGTGAGCGCGGTTTCCTGCCCGGTCTTATTGAGGAGCCGGACGCTGAATTGGTTGCGGACGGCGGTTTCGGTGCGGTGAAAGGGCGGGCCGCTCATGCGGGTGACACTCAGGTGGAAAGGTTTGAGCTGAAACAGCGAAAGGGTCATGACGATGCTTCCAACCAGTAGAAACCCGGCGTAGAGAAGGGTGCGTGGCCTGAGCAGCTTACGCCGTTTGCCGGCAAAGCCGTTGAGTGAATCGTAGCGGATCAGCCCGCGCGGGCGCTTGAGTTTGTCCATGACCTGATCACAGGCGTCGATGCAATAGGCGCACCCGATGCACTCGATTTGGAGCCCCATGCGGATGTCGATCCCCATCGGGCACACATTGACGCAACGCAGGCAATCAATGCAGTGTCCATTGGCAGGGTCAGAGGGTTTGCCGCGCGGTTCTCCGCGGGTGGTGTCGTAGCCGATGATCAGGGAGTCATCGTCGATCAGGGCGGATTGGACTCTCCCATACGGGCAGATGACGATACAGAGTTGTTCCCTGAACCAGGAGAAGTTGAAGTAGAAAAGCCCAGTGAGAGTGGCGACCAGCAGGAAGCTGTCCCAGTGTTCCGACGGGTTGGACAGGATCCATTTCCCGATGACTTCGACTGGCACGAAGTAGGAGAGGAAAACATGTGCAAGGGAGAGTGATACGATGATATAGAGGGCATGCTTGAGTCCCCTTCTCATGACTTTGGATGAAGTCCATGGAGCATCATCCAGTGCTCTTTGCCTGGCAGAGTCGCCTTCCACCAGTCTTTCGATGGGTCGGAAGATCTGTTCGAGCAGCAGGGAGTGGGGACAGGTCCAGCCGCACCAGATGCGGCCCCAGAGTGAGGTGACCACAAACAGGAGGAATCCAAGCCCGGAGAGGATGAAGAAGGAGAGCCACAGATCCTGGGCGATGAGGGTGATCCCGAAGAGGTGAAAGCGACGATGGGGAATGTCGAGGAGCACCGCGGGGTAGCCGCCGATGTCGATCCAGGGAAGGATCACGGTGATCAGCAGAAGGATCAGTCCGACAATGGTGCGGGCCCGGGTGAAGCGTCCACTCACATGGGCCGGACGAATGAACCTCCGGGATCCGTCCGGATTGATCGAGGAAACGGAATCCAGGTTGGGAAGGTTGCGTCGGGATTGCCGGGCCATGGGATCAGGGTTGGGTCGGTTCCTGCATACTCAGGACGTAGGCGGTGACCTGTGCGATCGCAGTGGGGCTGAGGATGCCTTCATGCCGGGGCATTCCCGCAGAGGCCACACCCTGCGTGATGGTATTGAAGATGCTGATCGGGTTTCCGCCGTGCTTCCATTCGCTGTCGACAAGGTTGACTCCGACCATTCCGGGTCCTGACCTCAGATCGGCTCCATGGCAGGTCGCGCATTGATTGGTCATGAATACATGACTACCAGCCGCGACAAATTCGGGGTTTCGGCTCAGCTCAAGGAGATTGGCATCGTCGAGTAGCTTGACGGTTTCCTCAATCCGGCGGGCCTCGACCTGAGCAAGCTCGTTTTCGAGAAGAAGGGTGTCGCGCGTGCCCTGAAGGACCTGATGAACCACGAGCCAGTATGCGATCGAGAAGAGGATCGCTCCGTATAGCGTGAAGAGCCACCAGTTCGGCAATTTCTGGTCAAACTCCTGAATACCGTCATAGGAGTGTTCGAGAAGGGTCACGCCCTTGTCTTTGGGCTCTCGCTTTATTGAAGGGTCATCCATGGCGTGCGGGGGGTGCGGGTTCGGAATCTTCTTTATCCGGGTGCGTCCGTTTGTCCGGATCACCGGGTTCATCAAGGGGCATGGAGGCGAGCTTTCCGGCGGTATCCTTTTTCATGAGGACAGCGCGAATCACGAAATACAGAAAGGCCAGAAAGCAAAGCAGGAAAGCGAGAACCTGAATCAAAGCGTGCCATTCCTCGGGCTGAATACGTGATCCCATGGTGTGTGCTATTGGTCGGCCGGTTCAGCGGACTTCCTCGTTCAGTCCGAGTTGCTGGAGGTACGCGATGACGGCTGTCATCTGGCTGTTCGGTTCCAGAAAGCGATCCTTGGATTGGAGGTCGCGGGCGATTTCGAGAGCCTGAGCCTCGACTTGTGCCCGGATTTCATCCTCCGTCCAGTCGGGGAATGGCACCCCAAGGGTCCTGAGTGTGCTGATCTTGGAGGGGAGGGCATCCACATCGATCTTTTTGCGGGCCAGCCATGGGTAGGCCGGCATATTCGATCCATGGCCCATCCAGGGAAGTGCGGCTGCGGAGCCGGCGGAGGAGATCGCCCTGGGGTCCATGAAGTGGTCGAAATGCCAATCATTCGAGCGGAAACCTCCTTCTCTTGCCAGATCAGGCCCGATCCGGCGGGAACCCCATTGGAACGGATAGTCATAGATGGACTCGCCGAGGCGGGAGTAGTCCCCGTATCGCATCACATCGGGCTTGAGCATGCGGATCATCTGGGAATGGCAGTTGTAGCATCCCTCCGCGATGTAGATGTCGCGTCCGGCAAGTTCGAGAGGGGTGAGCACGCGTTGGATGCGACCCTCCAGATTTGCTGCACGGTTGACCATCACAGTCGGGATGATCTGGATCGCTCCACCGATTGCCACCGACGCGAAGGTCAGGACGGTGAACCCAAGTGAGTTGGCGAGCAGCTTCTCATACCATTGGGACCATCTGCTTCCACCGGCCTGGAAGTGAAGGATCGCCAACAAGACGGTGAAGATTGTTCCGAAGAGTCCGGTCAGCAGGAAGAAGCCGCCACCGAGCATCCACATGCACGCGAAGATGATGATCAGGGAAGTGTAAATGACGGGCGGGTTGAGCAGGCTGCCTTTGAAACCCTGTTGATCCGGCTCGGCGCGCCGGGGTACTTCGACGGTGGTGGAGACGGTTTCGGCTCCGGTGATGGTGCGGTAGATGTTGTAGGCGAGCAGGATGAATCCGATCAGGTAGAGGGTCCCTCCGATCGCACGGAAGAACATCAGTGGCCGGATCGCATTCAAGGTCTCGAGGAAGTTGGAGTAGGCTAGACTGGTCCCGGAGTCATTGAGGGCATTGAGCATCAGGCCCTGCGTGATCCCGGATACCCACATCGCCAAAACGTAAAGGAGGATCCCGACCAGTCCGATCCAGAAGTGGAAGTTGGCGAGGCTGCGCGAATAGAGTGGACGGTTCCAGAGGCGGGGTGCCAACCAGTAGAACATGCCTGCGGCCATGAACCCGTTCCAACCGAGTGTGCCCCCGTGCACATGTCCGATGATCCAGTCGGTGTAGTGCCCGAGCGCATTCACGGATTTGATGGCAAGAAGGGGTCCCTCGAAAGTGGCCATTCCGTAAGCGGTGATCCCGACCGCGAAAAACTTCATGATCGGGTCCTCGCGCATCCTATCCCATGCTCCCTTCATGGTGAGGAGCCCGTTGAGCATGCCACCCCATGACGGTGCCCATAGCATGAGCGAGAAAGTCATGCCGAGATACTGTAGCCAGGGCGGAAGTGCGGTGTTCAGCAGGTGGTGGGGTCCGGCCCAGATGTAGATGAATACCAGCGACCAGAAGTGAATCACCGACAGACGATAGGAGTAAACCGGACGGTTAACCGCCTTGGGCACGTAGTAATACATGATCCCCAGAATCGGAGTGGTAAGGAAGAAGGCCACCGCGTTGTGTCCATACCACCACTGCACAAGGGCATCCTGAACTCCGCCAAACACCGGGTAACTATGCATCAGACTGGTGGGAAGCGATAAGTGGTTGACCACATACAGCAGGGCGACGGTGATGATCGTGGCAATGTAGAACCAGATCGCCACGTAAAGGGTGGGTTCGTTGCGCCGGGCGAGGGTCCAGAAGAAGTTGATCGCGAAAATGACCCAGATGACGGTTACGGCCACATTCAGGGGCCAGATCAGTTCGGCGTATTCCTTTCCTCTGGAGAGTCCGAGTGGCAAGGTGATGGCAGCTGCCACGATGATCGCCTGCCAACCCCAGAAATGAATGGACGACAGCCAATCGGATGCGAGCCGCGCCCTCACCAGACGTTGCGTGGAGTGGTAGATGCCCGCGAACATCATGTTGCCGACGAAGGCGAAGATCGCCGCATTGGTGTGAAGCGGGCGAAGGCGCCCAAAGGTGATCCACTCGATCGACCATTGCTTTCCGAACAGGTAGATGCCGCCATTGATCTGCCAGAAGTTCAGCATGAACGCGACGATGGCGCCAAAGGTCATGGCGACTACGCCCCAGAATATGGCGGCCAGCATGAATTGGCGAACCACCCGGTCGTTGTAGGTGATGGAGATCGTGGGCGAAGGCGACGTTTGCATGGTTTCCGATTGGGCGAGAGTCGTCTGGAGCAGATAGATTTGGGGCTATACGCTGTGCGATGCCCATAATGAGTGAAGAGAGTGCAAATCTGCAAGCGCGCTTATAAGGTTTCGTCTCATTCCGGCGGCAGGATTTGACCTTATGCGTAACCCTTGCATGGGTATTGGCGCATGACGCGACCGCATTCATTGGCATCCATCCCGGATTTCAGATCCGCAAAGTTTCAGCATGGGAGACGGCTTGTGGGTCTTCTGGTGGGATTGGCCTGCATTGTCGCTGTGTCCTGCAAGCGGGATGAAATCGTCACATATTCGATTCCCAAGGAAGAGAGGGCAGCGCAGGCGGGACTGCCCGCCGATGTTGCGCAGTCTCCGGAGGGCGGCATAGTGCGGTTGGAGTGGAAGGCCCCGGAGTCGTGGGTGCGTGAGGCCGACCGGCCGATGCGGGAAGCCACCTGGACGATCCGTGGCGGGTCCGCCCCGGTGGAGGTCATCCTGAGCCGATGGGCGGGTGGCGCGGGACGTCCCTTGGAAAATGTGAACCGGTGGAGGGGGCAAATCGGCTTGGATCCGGTGGGTGGCGCGTTCCTGCTCAAGGCGCGTGCGGTGGTCGAATCAAAAGCCGGACAGGTTCAGGTGTGGGTGCTTCCGGATCCCGTGCATGAAGCCGCTGTGGCATCCGATACCACTATGATTGCCGCGATGCTCGACTTGCCGGATGCGTCCTGGTTTGTCCGCATGACGGGGGCCACGGCTGATGTGCAGCCACTCAGGGATGATTTTTTAGTTTTTGTCTCCAGTTTCGAGCCTGTCGGTTCCGTGGTTGGGATGCAGCCGGAGCAGTGAATCTGAAGGAATGGTATGATGCGCATGTTTCAGGCAGTTTTCCGATTTCTGGCTTCGCTCAGGCTCACCGTTGTTTTGCTTGGGTTTGCGATGATTCTCGTGTTTTTCGGCACCTTGGATCAGGTTCACTATGGGATTCACCACACCCAGGAATTGTATTTCCGGAGTTGGGTCGCGTTTTGGTCCTATCCGGAGCAATGGCCGTCTGGAGATGTTTTGAAGGTAATCGTGCTGCCGATCCCCGGCGGGTATCTGGTGGGTTCACTGCTCATGTTGAACCTGCTGTTTTCGCGTTCGACCCGGATTCGTCGCGGATGGGACAAAGCGGGCATTTTTCTCATACATCTTGGTTTCTTTCTGTTGCTGTTAGGTGAGGCGCTCACCGGTTGGCTCGCGGTCGAGAACCGGCTCTGGTTGAATGTCGGATCCTCGGGAACCTATGTCGAAAGCTATCGGGATAATGAACTGGTGGTTATCGACCGCAGTGCTCCGGACTCCGATACGGTCACCAGTATTCCCTTCGGGATGCTGGATACGGGTGAGGTCTTCCGCGAATCGGGTTGGCCATTTGAAGTGAAGGTGGTCGCGGCGTTTCATAACGCATTCTTGACGGCGGACCCTGCGGCGAAGAACGCGCCGGGAAGGTTCAGCGCCACGCGGGGAATCGCCAAAGATCAGGGGATGAGTGCATTTGCTGCACGCCGGACCTTCCGGGAAGGCGAAGTGGATCGGAGTTCCGCCGTGGTTGAGGTTTTGCGCAAGGACGGGTCCTCATTTGGAACATGGCTGCTCAGCAATGTGTTCGATGAGCGTTTTCCAGTGCAGGAGTTTGAGGTTGATGGGAAGGTGTATGAGCTGGCGCTGCGCTTTAGCCGCACCTATCTGCCGTATCGGGTTCATTTGGACCAGTTCACCCATGATCGTTATCCGGGAACGGAGATTCCACGCAACTTCGCGAGTCAGGTGCGCCTCACTGCCCCCGAAGGCGGGTTGATCCGTGAGGCGATCATTGCGATGAATCATCCTTTGCGGCATGGCGGGCTAACGTTTTATCAGGCATCATTCGGCGAAGGGGATCAGGCTTCGATGCTGCATGTGGTGAAGAATCCGGGGTGGACGATTCCTTACCTTGCCTCCATCCTGATGGGAGTTGGAATGTTCTGGCAATTTGCGACCCACCTGATCCGGCACCTGGCGAAGCGTAAACAGACTGGGCCAGTGGTTGATTCAGCACCGACTGTTACCGTGGCTTATCCTGCCCGCCCGGATGATTCGCGTAATGTGCGCTGGTGGGCGGTTACAGTGGCGTTGGTTTGCGTGCTTGTGATTGGTGGCCGGCATGCGGGCTCCGCGATGCGGCAGGGTTCGGACCTGGGTGCCATCGGGAGTGTTCCGGTGCAGAGCGACGGACGGGTCAAACCCTTTGACAGCCTTGCCCGGACCAGCCTGATGATCATTCACGGGAAGTTCAGTGTGCGCTATCCGGATGGACGGAAGCGATCGGCCTCTCATTGGTTGATGGACGTGATTGCACGTCCCGATATCGCCGGGCAAGTGCGGGTTTTCCGGGTGGATCATCCGGAGGTGTTGGCCCTCATGGGCTATCCGGCGGATGAGCGCAATCAGTTTTCACCAGACGAAGTGTTGCCCCATCTGGCCCGGATTCAGGATCAGGTGGATCGGGTTCAGCCGGAGGCCCAGCTCCGCAGTGACTACGAGCGGCACATCATGAAGCTATGGGATGCCATCCTCACCTTGCGGCACTTGCAGCGGGCTTTTCACGCGCTGGATAAGGTCGAAGCAGGGGAAAGTGTTTCCGGCCAATACGAGGAGTTCCTGAAGGCGGTTCCCGACGGGATCCGGGCGATCCGGCTCCAGCAGGAGGGCAAATCCTTCGACGAGGCGGCGCTTGCCCGTTACATTGGATTTGCGGGAATGTGGATCCGGCAGGCACAGGCGGTCTCCATCGGTTTGGTGCCGCCCTTAGATGCGGAGGATCGTGCTTCGGTGCATTGGCTTTCGGCCGGAGAAACCCTGATGCGCGCTTCGCTTTCGACGGCGCCCCTTTCGGGCGCAATGGCTTGGGCACGCTTGATTGATGCATGGAAGGCGGGTGATGCCGCCGGAATCGCGGACGCCGTAGCCGGAATGAAGACGGCTATTCCAGGTGAAGTCTATCCGCAGGCGAGGGTTGGAGCCGAATGGGCCTTTAACCAGATCCAGCCGTTCTATCTGACGCTTCAGCTTTACGTGGTCGCTTTGCTTCTGGTCTTGGTGTCATGGATGCGGAGTCCAGCTGTGTTTGGGCGGGCCGCGGGATGGATTGTGGTGGTCGCCTGGGTTCTGCACACTGTCGGGATCGTTGCCCGGATGCTGGTGCAGGGGCGACCCCCCGTCACCAATCTGTATTCCTCCGCTGTGTTTGTGGGATGGGGAACTGTTTGGATCGCATGGATCATCGAGAGAGGCTGGAAAAATGGCATCGCGCTGGCGACCGGCGCCTTGACCGGTTTTGCAACCCTGGTGATTGCGCACAACCTTGGATCCGGTGGGGATACACTGGAATTGATGCGGGCGGTGCTCGACTCCAATTTCTGGTTGGCGACCCATGTGGTGGTGATCACTTTCGGATACTCGGCGATGTTCCTTGCGGGTTCAATGGCTCTGGTTGGAGTTCTTGCGACTTGGATCCGGCGCAAATCCGATCCCGTTTGGATGAGCCGCTTGGTTGGCTCGGTTTACGGCGTCCTCTGTTTCGCGCTCCTTTTCAGTTTCGTGGGGACCGTCCTTGGCGGCATCTGGGCGGATCAATCCTGGGGGCGCTTCTGGGGTTGGGATCCGAAAGAGAATGGAGCCCTTTTGATTGTGCTGTTTGGCGCGCTGCTCCTGCACGCCAAGTGGGGGCGTCTCGTCGATGCCAAGGGATTTCTGATCCTCTCGATTGGCTGCAATATTGTCACGGCATGGTCCTGGTTCGGAACCAACATGCTGGGAGTCGGGCTCCACTCCTACGGCTTCATTGACTCCGCATTCTTATGGCTGATATCCTTCGTGCTATTCCACCTCGCCATCATGGGCATGGCTTCGGTATCCGGATTTTCCAAACCCGGTAAGGAGGAACCCCGGGGATAGCTTCAGAAATCCGGTTTTTTACAGATATCCTGCTATTAATCGAGGTGGGTTGCCGGATATTGATCCATTAGAGGGATGATTGGCCAGTGCATCAAGCTGGTGGATGCCTGGTGTCCGCAATGGACCTGAGGATGTTGAATAGGAAGTCCTTGCGAACGGGTTTTGAGAGGTAATCCATCATTCCGGCATTTCGGCAGGTTTCGCGAATGTTGGCCGTCACATCGGCGGTTACGGCTATGACCGGGGTTTTTCGATTTGGACCGGGACTCGACCGAAGCGTTCTTATCACCTCAAATCCGCTCATACCTGGCATCGCCAAGTCGAGCAGTATGGCGTCGTAGCTATCATTACGCAGGTGATCCAGCGCCTCCATTCCACTGCTGGCCAAATCGCAGGAGGCCCCCATTTTTCCGGCGAGCGATGATACAACGATGGCGTTGTCTGGGCGGTCATCGACGACGAGTAGATGAAGTGAGCGGGAGAGACGCAGGCTGGATTCCGAGGCAGCGGCAGATAATCCGTTATGCGAGTCTTGATCGGGAATTCCGAGGGGAAGGCAGAACCAGAAAAGCGAGCCTTTTCCTGGTTTGCTTTCGACGCCAATTTGTCCGTCGAGAGTCTCAACGAGCTTGCGGCAGATCGCCAACCCAAGACCAACCCCGCCGTAATCGCGGCTGAAGGATGCATCCACCTGCGAGAAGGGATGAAAGAGTTTGCTGATTTGTTCTGGGGAAATGCCTATCCCGGTGTCTTCAACCTCGAAGCGAACCAGCGCGTGGTTGGCGGACGAACGGGAGAGTCCAACCCTGAGACAAATGGAGCCTTCCCGGGTATACTTGGTGGCGTTTCCGAGGAGGTTGCCCAGGATCTGGTTCAGCATGGAGTGTTCTCCACGGACTTCAAAATCCGGCGGGACCGGTTGTAGATCCGTAATCCCGTTCTGCAACGAGATGTGAAGCCCATGTGCCATCGGAGAGATGTCTTCAATGGCGCATTGGCAGGTATGCAGGAGTTTGAATCGGGTTAATACGGGCTGCAGGGATCCACGGTCCAGACGGGTGTAGCCGAGAATGTGGTCGATCAACTTGAGTTGGCTTTCCGCAGCATCGACAATGGCGTGCAGGAACTTGCGGTGGTTTTCGTCCGGCACTCCATCATCCAGAATCAGGTTCGCAAAACCAAGGATCGGGTTCAGCGGCGTCCGCATTTCATGGCTCATTACCGCAAGGAACTCATCCTTTGCCCGGCTTGCACTTTCAGCGGCTTCCTTTTGTTTGTGGAGTTCGGTGACCATTCGGTCCCGCATAGCCAAGGCCTGCTTGTGGCCGTGGATGTCAACTCCGTTCCCGACAAGCAATTGCAGTTGTCCATCCGCATCGTAGACGGGAGTGATGACGTTGCGGAACCAACGGTAGTTGCCATCCTTCCCCATGACCCGGATTTCGTTGGCCGG
Organism: Opitutales bacterium; assembly: GCA_033813415.1. Taxonomy (GTDB): domain Bacteria; phylum Verrucomicrobiota; class Verrucomicrobiia; order Opitutales; family JAFGAQ01; genus JAFGAQ01. The sequence goes on from JAPXRV010000005.1 coordinate 29,402, forward strand.
TTGGGGTTGGCCGGTTTCAATCGTTAGCGCAAGGTATTTTTCGCATATGGGAATGTCATCAGGATGAACGAAGGAATGGTAATCCCTGCCGAGCATCTCATCGGGGAAATACCCCAGATGTGTCTTCCAACTGGGGGAGGCAAAGGTTAGTTTCCCGTCAGCAGAAATCGAGTAGATGATGGATTGACTGTGATCTACCAATGCCCGGTACTTGCCTTCGATTTCCCTAAGCGAGTGTTCAGCACGGGATCGGGATGAAACATCGGTTATGTAACCTTCCAGAAACAGTTGTTTGCCATGCGATTCCAATGCTCCACGACCCCGCTCCCAGACCGTCTTCTCGACTCCGTCAGACGTGATGATCCGGTATTGGATTTCGTAAGGGAGATTCTGTTCGGTTTTCTGTTGGATTTCGCTCCAAACGTAAGGGCGGTCCTCTTTCCGGATCAGGGATCCGTAACTCAGTTTTTTGTTCCCGATGAGATCCTCCAGCGGATATCCGGTGAGAGCGGAGACTCCATGGCTCATGAAAACCATGGTCCATTCCGGGTCGTTGTGGCACCGGTAGACAACGCCGGGAATGTTCTCGAGCATGGATGCCAAGATGCGCCGGGACGCATCCTCCGGGATGCCGGAATGGGCTGGATCCACATGTGGATCCACTTCGAGAGCGGATCGCAGGAGGGACTGCAATGCCAGATCCGCCCTTTCACATCTGGCGAGGAGTTCCTCGTTGGATAGTGATTCGGTGTTCATGATTCCGGATAAGGGATTTGCTTCGTGAGGATAACCGGAGGCGGGCACAAGTCGAATTCGGCAATCCCTTGAGTGTATAAAATCGGCAAAGTCAGCGAGTACTTAACCCTTCTTGGTGGATGAGGTCGGAAATGCTTTCCCAAAGCCTTCGTTTGCCCTATGGATTCCCGGGGTATGAAGTTGGGCAGATTCCGGATACTGATCGTTCTCTCACTCTTGTGGTCGGGCATGTCGAGTTGTATTGGCGCGGAGTATTGGGTCAGCCCTGACGGGAGTGCCTCCGGATCCGGTTCCGAAAGGGCGCCGTGGAGTCTTGCGCATGCGCTCTCGCATCCGTCCGGGTTGCAACCAGGGGATACGATTTGGATCCAGGGTGGTCGATATGTCGGGCCGTTTACCTCGGATCTTCGCGGGACTTCATCGTTGCCAATAGTTGTTCGGGCGGCCGCAGGGGAGCATGTTGTTTTGGATGCTTGTGGACAGGCTCCGGGAAATGCAGCGTTGTCGATCGCCGGTGTCTATGCATGGTATTGGGGTTTGACGCTGACCAATAGCGACACAGGAGAGCCTGCCACTTATAAGGATGGAGTCTACTTTACTGGGGCCAACAACAAGTTGATCAACTGCATCGTCGTCGACAATGGTGGAAATGGGATTGGATTCTGGAGCTCAGCGGTCGATTCGGAGGTCGCCGGATGCATCATTTACAATAATGGTTACCGGGGAACGGATCGTGGGCATGGGCATGGCGTATACGCGCAAAACAGCACTGGAACGAAGGTCCTCCGAGACAACATCCTGTTCCATTCGTTCGGGATTGGAATCCATGCCTACACGGAAAATGGAAGCATCAAGGGCTTTGACATCGAGGGAAACGTGTTTTTCAACGCCGGAATCCCGGGTAGCGGATTTATCGAGCGTAACCTTTTAGTGGGTGGTCTTCAGTCGGCGGCGCGCATCCGGGTGAGCGGAAACATGTTCTACAACCGGCCGCAGTTTCAGTCGAAGGCCAGTGCCCAATTCGGGTATTCGGTTCCGAACGAGGACCTTGTTTTTGAGGACAACACGCTGGTTGATGGGACCTTATGGTTTCCGAAAGCATGGGAAAGCGTGCGGAGTCGTGGCAACCGGATGTATGCCCGTAGTCCGGGGATTCAACTCATCGCCTTCGAACCGGTCGGAAATGTGGATCAGCCCGATTTCAACATGAACCATTACGCCGGTGGCACATTGGCGGGCATGAGTTTCGAGGATTGGAAGCGCACCAGCGGTCAGGATGGGAACTCGACCTATTCAGCGGCAATGCCGACGCAGACATATGTCGTCGTTCGTCCCAATCCCTACGAGGAGGGACGCGCGCATATTGTGGTCATGAACTGGAGTGGCGAGAGCCGTGTGGAGGTCGATTTGTCGGCCGTTCTCGGATCGGGTGATCGATTCAGTATTCGCGATGTCCAGCATCTATCCGGCGATCCGGTGGTCGATGGGATATTCTCGGGCGGGGCCATCACTTTGCCCATGGATCTTTCTGTGATCGATCTTCCTGCAAGGGAAGACAGCTACAGGAAACGCCTGACTCACACGATGCCGGAGTTTGGGGTATTTCTGATGGAGAAGCTTCCTGCTGCCAACAATTCGACCCCGATCCTTCACCCGGTGGGCAACAAAACCATCGAGGCCGGAAGTGTGATCCGCTTTACGGTCGACGCGAGCGATGTCGACGGACCGCAGCCACTTGAGTTCAAGGCATCCGGGAATGAATGACTTTCGGCGATTGCCCCACTTGGGTTGGTAGAAAAACAAAGAGCCGATCCCCCTACAGAGGAACCGGCCCTTCAAATGCGATTATTGGATCAGAGATTAACCCTTTCAGAGGGCCTCTTCGCCGTCCTCGCCGGTGCGGATGCGGATGGTGTCTTCGAGTGGGAGCACAAAGACCTTGCCGTCTCCGATCTTGCCAGTCTTGGCAGAATTCACAATTGTCTCGACAGTCTTTTTGACCAGATCGTCGGACACAGCGATTTCGATTTTGACCTTGGGAAGGAAATCCACCGAGTACTCGCTGCCGCGATAAATCTCGGTGTGGCCTTTCTGGCGGCCGAAGCCTTTGACCTCCGTCACAGTCATCCCTTCGATTCCGATTTCCGAAAGGGCCTCTTTGACTTCTTCAAGTTTGAAAGGCTTGATGATGGCTACGATGAATTTCATATGCGTAAATATGGATCTAATATGGTGTGGTTCAAGACAATTGACTCTAATTGCCTATCGTGAAGTGGGCGAAAAGTCCGGGTAGGCCTCTTGTCCGTGCTCTCCCACGTCGAGTCCACCGAATTCTTCTTCAGCCGACACCCGTAGTCCCATGGTGACCTTAACGAGTGAGAAAATCGTCAGAGAGCTGAGGAAGGCGAATGCGGACACCGAAAGGGTGCCGATGAGCTGGCTGAGGAAGGCTCCCCCGCCGAAGATGCCTACTGCGAGGGTTCCCCAGATTCCGCAGATCCCATGCACCGAGATCGCACCTACCGGGTCGTCAATTTTGATCCGGTCGAAGAAGATGATCGAGAACACCACGATAACCCCGGCAATGGCTCCTACGAGTACGGCCGACCATGGGCCCATGGAGTCGGCTCCGGCGGTGATCCCGACCAGACCTGCCAGAATGCCGTTGAGCACCATCGAGAGGTCAGGTTTCTTGGAGAGGATCCACGACGCCAGCATCGAGCTCATCCCACCTGCGGCTGCAGCGATCCCGGTGGTGACAAAGACCAGGGATACCCCGGCTGGATCCGCGCTGAGCACCGACCCTCCATTGAATCCGAACCAACCGAGGAAGAGCATGAACACGCCGATTGTGGCGAGTGGCATGCTGTGTCCGAGGATCGGCCGGATGGACCCTTCCGGACCATACTTCCCTTTGCGGGGACCGAGGACGAGCACCGCGGCCAAGGCTGCAAAGCCTCCGAAGGCATGCACGAGGCTGGACCCGGCAAAGTCGATGAACTCTTTGCTTTCATCTCCGCCGCTCAGCACTCCGTTGAGCCATCCACCACCCCACTCCCAGGATCCGGTGATCGGGTAGATGAACAGCACCAGCAGGGTGCCGGCTACCATAAACGAGCTTAACTTGATGCGTTCGGCGACGGCACCGGAAACGATCGTGGCGGCGGTGGCTGCGAACATCGCCTGAAAAATAAAGTCACTCCAGTAGGTGTAATTCGCGTAGGCTCCGGTCATCTTGGCTGCCATGTCCCCTGCATCCATTGCGTTGGGGATAGGACCTCCCAGCGCAAAGAATCCGTTGAATTCTCCGGGATACATGGCGTTGAATCCCCAGAGAGCGTAGGTCAATAGTCCCATGCAAACCACGAACACATTCTTGAACAGAATGTTGACCGTGTTTTTGGATTGAGTCAGTCCGGATTCCACCGACGCGAATCCGAGGTGCATGATGAACACCAGGGCAGCCGAGATCAGGATCCAGAGGTTGTTGACAGTGAACATGGCGGCCGGTGCCGACTCCATGAACGCATCATAGGCAAGCGGAGCGGCCTCAGTCACGGTCTCCGCGGCACTGTCGGCTGCGGCCTGCAACGCCGTGGCGGTTTCATCACCATGCGCCCCAAGCGAGAGGGCAAGGGTCATCATGAACATCAGGGCAATCCATTTTGGAATGCGCAGGATAGATTTTTGAGCAATCATACAAGTTGATCGTGTTGGTTGATAGTCGGGCCTCACCGAGTGGATGAGCTGAACGTCGGCATCTTGTGCAACTGCCGTGCCAGATCACCCAACGTGGATAAATCTGTGCGAAACGGATGGATTTGCTCTTGAGTTGCCATTGTGCATGGGCTTGATGAATAGCCGAACAATCCACCTTATGATTCCGCAGCATCGATGAATATCTGGGTCCAGGAAGCTCGGAAGACGCTCCAGCTGGCGTTTCCGATCATGCTCAGTCAGGTCAGTCAGAACTTGATACAGGTGATTGACACGGCAATGATCGGGCGCGTTGGAGTGGTTCCGTTGGCTGCCGCGGCATTTGCGAGCAATGTGTTTATCGTGCCGCTTGTCTTCTGCTACGGGATCAGTTCAGCGGTCTCAGTGCTGGCGGCGAATGCATTCGGGGCCGGGGATTCAAAGCGGGCGGATCGGGTCCTGCGTTCTGGGCTGGTTGTTTCAATGATCGCGGGTATCCTGATCGCGCTCGGTATGCAGATGATGCGGGGCATGCTGCATCAGTTGGGGCAGCCTGAGTCTGTATCGATTGAAGCGGAGCCGTATTTTGTGCTTCTGGGTTGGTCGATTGCTCCGGTATTGCTGGGTTCGAGTCTCAAGAATTACTCTGAGGCCAACAGCCGCCCATGGGTGCCCTTCACGAGCATGGTGTTGCTGTTGGTTCTCAATGTGTTTTTCAATTGGGTTTTCATTTATGGCCATTTTGGTGCCCCGGCCATGGGTTTGGTCGGTGCCGGCGTTGGCACCCTTTTGGCCCGGTGCCTTTCCACGCTCTATCTGGCGATGTGGATTGGCTGGGGCCGCGATTGGCAGTTCCGATGGTTTTCGCGGGATTGGTTTGCACTTCGATGGGGGGATTTCCGGCATTTGTTATCGATCGGGTTGCCGAGTGCGGTTCAGGGCATCTCCGAGGTGAGCGCGTTCATGCTGGCGTCGATCATGATCGGGTGGTTGGGAGATGCTCCTTTGGCTGCTCACCAGATTGCGATAAACATCGCGTCCATGACTTTCATGGTGACGCTTGGGCTGTCCTTTTCGTCCACGGTGCGCATCAGTCAGAAATTCGGCCAACGCGATTTCCGGGGGGTCAGGGTTGTGGGTGGGGGAGTCTGCCTGATGGCGGTGGCTTTCATGGTGATTTGTATGGTGGGTATTCTGTTGCTGAGAGGTTGGATTCCCGGTCTGTTTGTCGCGGATGAAGAGGTTATCCGGCTGGCGGCTCTCTACCTCGTGCTGGTCGGAATGTTTCAGGTCTTTGATGGTATTCAGGTGACCATGATCGGGAGTCTGAGGGGTATGCAGGATGTCCGCGTGCCCATGTGGATCCAGATCGGGATTTATTTCGGGGTGAGCCTGCCGCTCGCCTATGTGCTGGCATTTCCCTTGGGGATGGAAGGTGCTGGGATATGGACCGGGCTGCTGGTTGGCCTGGGGCTCTGTGCGGTGGTTTCCTCCCTGAGGTTCCATTTCCTGACCATGCGTCACATGCGAATGCTTTCCTGACTGGATATATCGCCCAATCGGGTTATACTTCCATTGTTATGAATATCCTGACAATTATTCTCTGCATTTTTCTCCCACCTGTGGCTGTTGCTTTGGAATAAGGCATGGGCAAGGATCTGCTGATCAACATTATTCTCTGCATCTTTTTCTGGGTTCCGGGCGTCATTCACGCTTTCTGGGTGTGCTCCAGCAAGGGTTGATCCCGTTTTTCAAGTATCGGGTTTGGCGGATTGGATGGGTCCACTGCTTTTGAGTGAGAGCGGTGGATACGGTTTAATATGGCCGAAACCCGGGCTGTTATGCCTGTCGTTTGGGATTGCCCAAATGAGGAATTGAATAGACGATGTGGCATGATCAGCGCTCAAGATATCGCCGACCTGCAGAAGAACTGGACCGAACAATGGCATGATGACGGTCCATACGCACCCGCATGCAACGATGGATTCAATGCATTTGCGGAGGCCAATCACCGACGCAACTTCGACCTGTGGCATGAGGAGGACCGCGCCCGTAGGGATGACATGGGCTTCGAATACGTTTATCATGCGAAGCGGGCGATCGACAGCTACAATCAGCAGCGCAATGACTTTATTGAACGCATGGATCAGGCCTTGTTCGAGGTGTTCAAGCCGGATCCCGATCATGTGCCGGTGAATTCGGAGACGCCAGGTATGATCATTGACCGGCTTTCGATCCTCGCCTTGAAAGTCTATCACATGCGTGAGCAGACCGAGCGGATTGACGCCTCTCCGGAGCACCTCGCTAAATGCCGGGAACGGCTCGCTGTCTTGCAGCGTCAACGGGAGGATCTGACCCGGATTCTGCAGCACTTTCTCGGGGAGCTTGCGCAGGGCACGCGTGCGTTCAGGGTCTATTTCCAGTTTAAAATGTACAATGATCCGGCCATGAATCCGGAGCTCTACCGTAAGTCCTGAGCGGGGTATCCCGGGGTTCTGCCCGATTATGTATTGGCTTCTGCTCATCACTGGAAAATTGTTGTCCATGCTGCCAGTCAGCATGGCGGGGGGGGTGGCGTCGGTTCTGGGCTGGGTGCTCTATGTGATGCCTTCGCGGCGCAAGCGGATCCTGCTTTCCAATCTGCACCATGCATTTCCGGAAAAATCAGAGGCGTGGAGAAGACGGATTGCCAGGGTGAGCTGCAGCCGGACGATTGAGATGGGGCTCTTCAATATCGTCAGCTCGCATTTTTCTCAGGAACGATACCAGCGTTGCCTGGAAATGGATCCGGAAGGGGAACAGGCCTTTGAGGAAGCCCTGAAAGAGGGCCGTCCGATGCTATTCCTTGGTGCCCATTTTTCGATGGTGGAGGCTTTCAATGCATGGCCAGCGGTTTCCCGTTTTCCCATGCCGGAGATGGGGGTTCTCTACCGTCCATACAAACACCCGAGGATCGATGCACTGATCAAGCGCAATCGGCAGCGCTGCGGTGCCCGGCTCTTTTCGCGGCGGGAGGGGTTTGCCGAGTTCGGAAAAATCCTTTCCAGAGGGGGTTGCGGTGCGATTCTGTTCGATCAGAACTCAGGGAGAATGGGCAGCCTGATCCCGTTTTTCGGGAAGGTTTCCTCTGCAACCGAACTCCCGGGGCTGTTTGCGAAGAAATACCGTGCGATTGTCTGGATGGGGCATTTGGAGCGTCTTTCCCTCTTCAAGGCCCGTTTCCATTTGATCCGGTTGGACGGTGACATGTCGGATAGCCGGGCAGTGACCTTAGCTTCCAATGCCTGGCTGGAGGATCGGCTGCGGGCGAATGATGATTGGTGCGCGGATTGGCTTTGGACCCACAATCGATGGAAGATCCTCCATCGCGCCCCGGTTTGCCTGAGCATGCAGCACAAGAAAGTGCTGGTGGATTTTGGGAGTTTGCCTGATCGAAAGACCCGTATCTGGTTGTGCATGCGCAAGGTGTCGGATTGTGGGGAATCGATTCAAGCCTTTGTGACGGCCTTGCGCGCGAGCCGCCCGGATGCTTCAGTGACGCTGCTGGCCGAAGACGCAACCGGCTTTTCCCGGACCTTCCCGGGGGTGGTGGATAGCACGGTCGATTTGCCGACAGCGTCTGGAACGGCTTGGGCCAAGGCGTGGGATTTGAGAGGGGAGTATCCCGATATTTGCCTGATATTGGAAGACGATACCTGGTTGCGTGTGCTGGTCAGGGTGCTTGGAGCACCGTTGCGAATTGGGGTGCGGAACCGGACCTCTTCTCCCGGCGCCTGGCTGACAAATGCCTGGAAGCTTCCGGAAGGGGTTGGCTCAAGCTCAACCGGGACTTTGCTTGCGTTTGGCCGTGAGTTTGGAATGCAGATCCCCGGGGAACCGGTGAAGGAAGCATCCGGTGAGAGCGGAGATCCGGATGAATGATTCTTGTCCGGAGAAGATTTTCCCGAGAGTATGATCGAATAACATGAATGCTTTTTTGCCATATTTGAAGTATTTGCGTCCCTACCGCTTCCATTTCTGGATGGCGATGCTGGCAGGCGTTGTGTTTGCGGTGTCGAGCGGATTCAGTCTCCCGATGATGGCCGACAAGGTTTTTCCGAGGTTGTTTGGGGATGGTCAGCAGATGGATGGCCTGACAGTGGCGGTAGTGGCGATGGGGATCCCGCTGGTGTTTGCGATTCGGGCGATTTCCGGGTTTTTCAATGTTTATCTGATCAACTATTGTGGGGTGCGGATTCTTGAATCAATCCGTGCGAGTTTCTTTTCGAAGATTTTGGAAGTCGAACCGGGGTATTTCACCAAAAGCCGGACGGGTGATCTGGTGTCGCGGATGTCGGCGGATACAGCGTTGGTCCAGCTCACGTTGACCGAGGCTGCCAATGACCTGATCCGTCAACCGCTCACTCTGTTGGCGGCAGTTTCGTTCTTGATCTACAAGTCGGCGTCGGACCAGCAGTTTGCGTTTATTTTCCTGTGTCTACTGGTTGTTCCGGCGTCTGTGTTTCCAGTTCGGGCACTGGGAAAACGTCTTTTTCGCAAGGCGAAGCAACAACAAGTGGAGCAGGGCGATGTCTCGAACCTGATGACAGAAGCGGTAAGTGGCGCCCGTGAGATCCGGATTTTTCGTGCGGAAGCCTCTTTTCTGGAACGTTTTCAACGCAAAGTGGCGGATTTGCTGCATTCCCAGATGCGTGTGATCAAGTATTTCCACATGCTTTCGCCGTCGATTGAGGTGATTTCTTCCGCAGGGGTGAGTCTGGCTTTTGTAGTGGCTTACATTCAGGGGATCACGCTGGAGACCTTTATGCCGTTGCTTTTTGCGCTCTATATGAGCTATGAGCCCATCAAGAAGATTGGCGTACTGAGCAGTCGTTTCCACCGTGGCAAAGCTGCTTTGGAGAGACTGGAGGAAATCACCGGATACCCTATCTCGATTCTGGAGCCGGGCGCTGATCGTGCTATTTCGCTGGATCGGGCACGCGGTGAGATCGAGTTCACCGATGTGTCTTTTGCGTATGGGGAGGAGCCGACACTCGAAGGCGTATCGTTCAGGATTCAGCCGGGTGAAAAGGTTGCAGTGGTCGGCCCGAGCGGCGCAGGCAAGAGCACACTAATCCAGTTGATTCCACGGTTCTATGATCCCGCAAGCGGGTCGGTGAGAATTGATGGCAACGATGTGCGGGATCTGAGTTTTGAGGATCTGAGACGCAATATCGCGATTGTGCTGCAGGAGCCGGTTTTGTTTGCGGGAACTTTTGAGGACAATATCCGGCTGGGCAAACCCGAAGCAACTGCCGAACAGGTTGAGGAGGCTGCCCGCAAGGCCCACATTCACGATTTCATCGTGTCGCTCCCAATGGGATATAAGACCGAGGCCGGTGAACGTGGCACTCAGTTGAGCGGTGGGCAACGCCAGCGGATCGCATTGGCACGGGCTTTTCTGAAGGAGGCGCCGATCTTGATCATGGATGAGGCGACTTCGGCGCTTGACAGTGAGAGCGAGGAGAAGATTCAACTCGCTCTGAGTAGCTTGTTCGAGCACGTAACGGGGATCATGATCGCCCATCGTTTCAGCAGTATCCGTTTCGTGGATCGAATTCTGGTATTGGACAAGGGACGTCTGGTCGCAAGTGGTACCCATGCCGAGCTCATGGAGAGCTGTTCCCTATACAGAAAGCTGTATCTCAATCAGGCGGGCACGGATGACGCAGGATATGAATCCCGAAGCGCTGTATGATGGCCGCGAATTCCAGGTTGGTGTTGTGCGACACCCATGCGCATCTGCATGCAGGCTGTGATGTTTCCGCATCCTGGGATGCCGCATACCGTAACTTGTGCCGCTTTGCGGCCGGTCAGGACTATTCGGCGCTTGTGTTTTTGGCGGACATGGCCGGGCAATCGTTTTTTGATGACTTGCACGCTTCAACCGGAACTCGATTGGGTTCCGAATGGACGGTTTCGGAAACACAGGAAGCGGTTTCTGTGAATCTGACCCGGGACGATGGGGCATGCATCCATGTGATCGCCGGATCTCAGGTGGTTTCCCGTGAACGGATCGAAGTGCTTCTGTTGGGCACCCGGACCCGTATTGGCGATGGGCTTCCTTTGGACGCGGTGTTGCAGTGTGCGAGTGAGAGAGAAGGCTGGACGGTTCTGCCTTGGGGGGTGGGAAAGTGGATCGGCAAGAGGGGAGAATCGGTGAACGCTGTGCTTCGCTCCGATCCGGATGGCTTGCTCTGGGCCGGGGACAATGGAAACCGTCCCTGGTTCTGGCCTGAACCAAAGGTTTTTGAGTGGATGCGGCAAAGCGGAAGGCCGGTGCTCCGGGGAACAGATCCATTGAGGATTCATCAGGACACGCTTCGCATCGGTTCATTTGGAAACAGGATAGTGTGCGATTTTGATCCGGAACGGCCATTCGGGAGCATGGATAAGGCGATCCGGTCGGGTGCCTTTGAAATGGGTGCCACAGGTTCTTGCCAGGGGTTGGTGCGTTTTGTCGCGAACCAGATCCGGCTGCGGCTTTCCTGAGGCGAGGGATTCGGCGTTAGGTTTTTCCGTCCGTTGGAACGCCAATAACAATGTGAAACACGCGTATCTCTCCCCTGAGGATTGACAGCTTGGGCGATGCCCTTTAGGGCATTGCGGATCATGGATCCGATTAAATTTCTGTTACCCGATGAAAAACTGCCGGAACAATGGTATAACATTGCGGCCGATTTGCCCGTGCCGCTGCCCCCACCGTTGCATCCCGGGACGTTGAAGCCTTTGTCTCCGAGCGATCTGGCTCCTCTCTTTGCCGATGAGCTGATCAAACAGGAGATGAGCACCGAGCGGTGGATTCCGATTCCGGATGAAGTGCGCCAGATTCTGGCCCAGTGGAGGTGCACACCTCTTTTCCGTGCGCGTCGTTTGGAGAAGGCCTTGGGAACTCCCGCACGTATCTACTACAAATACGAAGGCGTGAGCCCGGCAGGTTCTCACAAGCCCAATACGGCGGTTGCTCAGGTATACTACAACAAAATGCAGGGGGTTCGCCGTATCACCACTGAGACGGGTGCCGGACAGTGGGGCTCATCGCTGGCTTTTGCCTGTAAGGTTTTTGGCCTCGAGTGCGAGGTCTACATGGTGCGCTGTAGTTTCGAGCAGAAACCCTACCGCCGGGCGTTTATGGAGCTGATGGGAGCAACGTGTTATGCAAGCCCGAGCAACCGGACTGCTGCTGGCCGTGCGCTCCTCGAAAAGGATCCCGAAGGGCGTGGTTCTCTCGGTATGGCAATATCCGAGGCCGTCGAGATTGCCGCCCAGAATGAGGACACGAAATACTGCCTCGGCAGCGTGTTGAATCACGTCATGCTCCATCAGACCGTGATTGGGCAGGAAGCCATGATGCAGATGGAACTGGCGAACGATCAACCCGACATCGTCATCGGGTGTGCGGGTGGTGGCTCCAATTTTGCGGGTATTTCGTTCCCGTTCATCGGCGAGAAGCTCAAGGGAAAGCGCAATGTTCGTGTGATCGGGGTTGAGCCCGCCGCATGTCCTACGCTGACAAAGGGTCTGATGGCCTACGATTTCGGGGATACTTCCCATCTGACTCCCTTGCTCAGGATGCACACGTTGGGTAGCACCTTTGTTCCCCCCGGTATTCATGCCGGTGGGTTGCGCTACCATGGCATGGGGCCGTTGGTGAGTCATCTGGTTCATTTGGGACAGATCGAGGCCATGAGCGTTCACCAGCTTGAGGCATTCCGTTCGGGGATGACATTTGCACAGGCGGAAGGGATTGTGCCGGCTCCGGAATCCAACCATGCGATTTCTGCGGTGATCCGTGAAGCGGAAGTTTGTAAGCAGAGCGGAGAGTCAAAGGCGATTCTGTTCAACCTGAGTGGACATGGATTGCTCGATATGCCGTCCTATCAGGCTTATCTGACCGGAAAGCTTCAGGACTACGACTATCCGAGCGAGGAAATCGCGATGGCGCTTGCCGGCTTGCCTTCGGTCAACGGCTGAGTGTTCGGGCGTCTTTTTCCATGCGGGACGGTATCCGGAGGTGCCGTCCCGTTTTCGTCGCCGGAGGCGAGTTGGATCTGTATACCGAAAGCAAGTGGGATTTGATGCAAACCGAACCGGTGATGAGTGCCCACGGGGCCTTCACATCCGTGCGCGGCAATGTGCTCCGGATTCGATCCGGCGAAGGGCGACTTGGCCTGTTGCTTCAGAACACTTCCGAAGCAGATTCAGGCATGACAAGCTTTTATTCCTCGCTTTGTTTGCGGGCTTGTTTCCGGCGCATCGTGTAGTGGGTGAAAATGACCAGAGCAGCCATGGAGGAGGCAAGAACGGTTGCGGGTTCTGGCAACACCAGTCGCGAATGCATCGGGGAGAGTTCAACCGGACTCAGGACATCGACGTTTCCGGCAGCATGGAGCTCAGGCATGCCGATCGCAACCAAGGTCAGAACAATTGCGATCGCAATTGAGGAGGACAGGATGCGGGAGAAGGTCGTGTGGAGCGTTGTCATGGTTGGAAAGGGTTCGTTGATGGCATGATCAACGGACAGGATTCCGTGTTCTGAACAGAAGCAGGGTGATTTTTACGAATTTTCGGAAACTGGAGCTCTCCGCTTTTCGTAAAATGCCAGCATTCCAGGGATCGATCGAAGGGCGAGTGCGGCCAACAGGAAAGCGCCAAGCCAGAGTGTCCCTGCCTCGGGGACAGCAGAATGGAAGGAAATGTTGGAGATCCCGATAACCTGGGCCGCAGGGTTTGACTGAGCACGGCTTCCGCTCGAGTATCGGAACGAGACCGTATCCACAGGCTGTTCCCAGTTGAGAGTGAACGATCCGTCCGGACTCCAGTTGAGGTTGGTGTTCCCTCGGTAGAGCACATCTCCGGGTCGTGAGGTGGTGTCGATGAGGATATTGGACCCAACATCGGTCGCAGTGGGCGTGACCAGGGATGAACCGTTCCATCCGTTGGCGCGTTCAATGACGTCTTCCCAATAGTAACGAGTGGGGCGCGATCCCGATATGTCGCCACGGTCCATGTCCTCGAAGGAAAACGAGACGTTGGTTACAGTCCGGGTAAAACGGATGGTCACATCAATGTAGCTTGACGCTCCGTTGTTGGAATACCAATCGGGGAAGAGGTTGAGGTTCTGGTTGTTGTCTTGGATTGGAGTGTTGTAGAACCCGCCCGCCAGAGTCGTGCTGATGGAAATATCAATGCCAGATCCTTGTACATCCGAGAAGGTTTGCGAGGGACTTCCAGTGTTCCAGGTCACCTGGCTCCAGTCTAGTACAAAGGCGTGGACGTGGGATGTTCCGAGTCCTGATAGTAGAAGTGTCATCAGGGCAAGGCGTCTCCATCGCGGCGCTATTGTGCATGGTAAATTCAGAAGCATGCCTAGTGAAACGGCGGAATATGGTGTTTCTGGATGAACCCCAACGAGAGAATTTTACAAATTATTGTGGTGAGTGGAAAATTGTATGTCTTGTTTTTGAAATCCGTTTGTTCCCGTTTCGAGTGTTCAGGCAATCGAATGTGCGATCTTGAATTACCCTTGCGTTGCGCGTTTACAAGGCGCGTAACAAATGCTACGGTAATGACATGACTAGAGGCGCGAGGGTAGGATGGTTTATCGTCGGGGCATTGGTTATCGCCTCTGCTGTTGGTCTTGGACTCAAGCCGGCGTATAGGGGGTTGAAATCCTGGCGGTCTGCCCATATTGCGAATGGTGCGGTAGCGGACTATTTGAGCGATCCTACAAACCCGGACGGAGTAACGAGTGCGGCGTTGCGTGCCAGGTCGGCATTGGAGTTGGATCCCCATGGTTTTCCGGCGAATCGGGCTCTCGGGATTTTGTTGACCGGGGTTCGTCCGGCTGAGGCTTTGTATTTTTGGGATCGGGCAGTCGCGGTGCGGCCGGATTTGTCGTCGGGAGATTCCCTGGCGTACACTCAATGCCTTTTTGTCAACCGTGAATGGGATCGGGCGGAGGCTCTTCTGTCGGGGCTTGGATCGGAAATGAAGGATGATCCGGCGTGGGATTACAACATGAGCAAGCTCCGTTATCTGCAGGGACGGCAGTCGGAGGCTTTGGAATACTCGAGGCAAATGATGCAAAAGGGCGGAGTGTTGGAGCGTTCCCAGCGTTTGCATGGGATCGGGTTGGCCTATGAGATTGGAAACGAGTCCGACAAGAGGGTGGCTCTGGAGGCGGCGGAGGCTCTTGTGAGTGCGGGCGATGGGCTTTGGGAATTGTTGTCGATGGAGAATCTTCCGGATGCACTGAGAGCCAGTGTGAGTGCCAAGCTGCGCGGAGGTCCACGTTCGTTTGAAGAGACGCTGACTTTGGCCGATTACGAAATCAGTTTTGGTGTGGGTGATGCATTGGACTATTTTGATGGTTTATCCCAGCATGTTGATCTTCAGGATGAGGTTCGGCGGCATATGTTGGTGAGGTGGTGCCTTGGCCATGACATTCCAGAGCAGGCGTTGGAGATCCTTCCGGAGTCACGTGCGCTGGAGCGTCGGGACGCATTTCTGCTGCACATTCAGGTGCTGACCCGACTGGAGCGTTGGGATCGGATTCGGGATCTTCTCGGCCGGAAGGATCTGCCGCTCGAATTATTCTGGCAGTATCTTCTTCAGGCGGAGTTGGAGCTCGGGACGGGAGATAGAATCGGAGGCGATGACCGGACCACGAACCGGATGATGGGGGATCTTGTTCTTTCGGGAGAATCGGTCGATGCCGTGCGATCGTATTTACTGGACCGTTTGGCTCGGGACGGAAACTTCGATCGTTTTCTCGAGTCCCTGCGGACCCTTAAGGTGCGTTTTGGTGAACAGGCTGAATGGGTGAATGATTGGGCATATTTCTCCATCGTCATGGGAAGGGATGGCGAAGAGGCTTTGGCGGAGGTGAACCGCATTATTGAGAAAGAACCTTCAAAGCTGGCTTACCACATGACATGGGCGATGGCTATGGTGCTCCGGGGAGAGCCTCGTGAGGTTCTCGAACGTCTGCGTCACTTCAAGGTCGATTGGGAATCCCTTGCGCCCCGGTGGAGGATGATTCTGGCGTTGGCGTTGGCGTCGGTCGGAGAGAAGGAACAGGCGGAGCACTACATGCAGGGAATTGATCCTGCAGGTTTGAGTCCATATGAGGCTGATCTTGTCAGGCGTTTGATGGGTGAACCCGCCTCCTGAAAAGGTGTTTTGATTCAGGAGGTCGATGGAGGCGGTTTGCCATTTGAGATGAAGACTCCCGGATCAGTTCTCCGATGAAGGAATCGCCGGCTTGTGGGAAGCTTCGGCAAGCAACTCTCTGGAGCGCTTCAGAGCATCGTCAAAACTTGCGCATAGGTTAGGCCGTCCAATCAGGTCGATAAAACCCGACTTTCTGAGAAGGTCGAGCGGTTGGCGGTGAATCCCGGAGATGATGACGGTGCTGCCGATGCTCCTGGAGCGTTCGATCACGCTTTGGAGGGCGTGCAACGATGTCGCATCCATGGCGGTAACGAGGTGGAGCCTGAGAATGAGGATTTTTGGAAACTCTCCTACGCGCAGGAGGGCGTCCTGCATCTTTTCCGCGGCTCCAAAGAGGAAGGGTCCGAAAATCCGGTAGGCGATCACGCCATCGGGGATTTCCTTGCCCTGAGCAAGTTGAGCCTGGGTCTCGAGAACGTCCTCGCTGGTGACTCGCGAGACCTCGGTGGAATCTGACACGCGCCTAATGAAGAGAATTGCGGCAAGCACCATCCCGACTTCAACTGCGATCACGAGGTCGAAGATGACAGTCAGACCGAAGGTCGTCAGGAGCACGACGGCGTCACTCTTGGTCATTTTTCCGAGGCGTGTCATTTCATGCCATTCACCCATGCGGAAAGCCACCATGATAAGGACGGCAGCCATCGCGGCCATGGGCACGTAGATTGCATATCGGGCAAATACGAGCACGATGGCGAGCAGCGTGATCGCGTGGATGATGCCTGCTACAGGGCTTTTGCCGCCATTGTTGATGTTTGCCGAGGTTCGGGCGATCGCACCGGTGGCGGGTAACCCACCGAAGAAGGGGCAGACCACATTTGCGATACCCTGTGCAATCAGCTCGGTGTTGCTGTCGTGACGATCTCCCGAGAGCCCATCCGCGACTACGGCTGAAAGGAGAGACTCGATGGCCCCGAGAACGGCGATGGCGGTAGCGGGTCCGAGCAGATCACGAATCAGTGCGAGGTTGATGTCCGGCATCGAGAAGGGTGGAAGACTCGCGGGAATCGCCTGGGATCCGAACTGGGATCCAACCGTCGCAATGGCTCCATCGTCTCCTGTCTTGATCAAAAGGACAACGACTGTTGCTCCAAGCATGGCCACGATTGATCCGGGAATGCGTTTCAGGCCAAGCCGTGGCCAGAAATAGATGATCGCCATGCATACCAGGCCGAGTATGGCTGTGGGCAGGTGCGTCAAACCGATGTTTTCGCCGATCCAGAGCACTTTTTCGATGAACTCACGCGGAGCCGCGGATTCGGCTTTGATTCCAAGGATGTCAGCTGCCTGGGTCGCCATGATCGAGACCGCGATGCCGGTGGTGAAGCCACTTGTGACGGGCCAGGGGATATACTTGATGAGGGTCCCCATCCGGGTGAGCCCCATCAGGATGAGGATGATCCCCGCCATGATGGTGGCAATCATCAGACCGCTGTATCCGTGCTTTTCGACAATCAGTAGCACGATCGGGATGAAGGCGGCCGTGGGTCCGCCAATCTGGACGCGGCTTCCCCCGAGCGCAGCAATCAGGAAGCCCGCGAATATCGCGGTGAAGATCCCGAGTGCTGGAGCAGGAAACGGAGTGGCCGTGCCTGCAGGGATGCTGGCGATTCCGAGCGCGAGGGCGAGCGGCAGGGCGATTAGCCCGACCGTTACCCCGGCCATCAGGTCCGAAGATAGATCGGATCGGGTGTATTTTCGGGAAAAGACTTCCAATAGCCGAGGCCTAAAGGAAGGGAATGGAAAATTCCTGTTTGGCATATGCTCATTCAACAAAAACCATCGATGACGTCACTGGGGGGAAGTCGAGTCAAGGGGTTTTAGGGAATATGCCTATCGTATACTTCTTTCTGAGAGTAGCTTATTAAAATTGCTAATGTGGAGCGGGTCCGTTTAGAGCGTCTCCGGACTGTATTGGGTGAGCGTGGAGTCAGCCCTTTTGGGAAATCAGCGTTGAGACCGTTCAGAGGATGAGATTCAGGTTTCGAAGGGCTTCATGAAGTTGGGCCTGGTCGATGGGTTTTGTGATGTATGCGTCGCAAAGGTTTTTGTAGGCTTCTGTCATGGATCGCGTATCGGAGAGTGAGGTTGTCATCATGATGCTCGAACCCCCTCCCAGTGCAATTGAGTGGCGTTCCTCGATCTCGCGAATGCGTTTCAATGCTTCAAGACCATCCATGTCGGGCATCATAATATCGAGGCATATGAGCGTATATGGCTCTCCCGATTCAACAGCTCTGGAGGCTGCTGCTACCGCTTCGACTCCATTTGATGCTACATCAACCGGTCCAATCTGTTTGAGGATCTCCTGAAGCAAGAGTGAACTGGTAAAATCGTCTTCAACAATGAGGGATTTCATGGCGAGTCTTCCTTTGGCTTATGGATCATTTCTGGAGGATTCCAAGGCTTGCAGCGTCTGGTCAAAGATCCACTCAAGTCTAAAGAATGCGGTGCGGGCCGCCGTCTGGTTTCCATCGCGGGATGCGGTTTCGAGATCGGATGCGGCTTCTGAGAGCCGGTTGGCTCCGACGCAAGCGGCCGCACCTTTGATGCGATGGGCGTGCATCAGGATGTTCTCGTGGTCGTTATGTCCGAAACTTTCTCTCAGTTTCGCCATTTGCCGTGGAACATCGAAAATGAACCCGTCACGAAGGGTGAGCGCCAGTTCCCGGTTTCCCATTATGCGGTCAAGAAGGTCGTCCAGATCCCAGAAGGGTGCCTCGCCTGGGGAAGCGGATGTTTGCTGCGAGGAGGCGGAATCTCTGGCGGGAGAAGCGGCTCGATGATCATCCGTGAGCGATCGGATGGTTTCCGCCAACAGATCCGGTTGAAGGGGTTTGCCGAGGCATTCATTCATTCCAGCCTCAAGGCAGGCCCGTTTATCCTTGTCACCTGTGTTTGCCGATATGCCGATGACCGGGATGGCTGCCGATGTGGCCCAGCCTTTCGATAGTCGTAGACTCCATGTGGCTTCGATTCCGCTTAGCGAGGGCATGTGGACATCCATCAGACACAAATCGAAAGGCTGTTCCTTGAGCAGCGCGAGTGCTGATGCCCCGTTCTCAGCGCTTTTGGTCTGAATTCCCATCCGGTCGAGAATCGAGACCATAGCAAGTCGGTTCATGGGATAGTCATCCACTACCAGTGCGCGCAGGCCGGATCCAGCGAAAACTCCGACATGATTCCGGGGAGAGGGCTTGGTTGTGCCGCTCTGTCCGAACTGTTGCAGGGATCTGGTTGTCTCTACGGAGATAGGAGTAGCCATCGTTTGGTGTTGGCTGGTGATCGATCGAGGTTTTTGTGTGCGGAATACTTGAGACTGCGCCTGAACGAGAAACCCTCATGCCCCGACGCACGATCTCTTCATATTCCATAATCGGATCACCCGCAGCTTTCTTAACATACATTCCAGGGTTCTTTTGGTCGAATATCAGGAAACCATTACCGCATGCGTTTGTATCCGGTCCAAATCAGGTGGATAACGGACGAAGTAGTGAAGCCGAAGCTTGAATCCGGAGCGTTCTCCCCTAGACCTGTGAGTTATGCTCGATCGTGTTCTTAATGCTGAGGCCGTGTTCTTCGATTTGTTTCATACACTGTATTCGCATCGGAGCAGCGGTGCCCGCGGATTCGGGACAAGCGGGATCCTGGGAGTCCCCCAGGATGAGTGGAATCGATTGCTGTTTGAAGGGTCGGACGCGCGGGCAAGAGGGATTGTTACCGATAAGTATGAGATTATCCGCCAGATTGCCCATCAGATAGATCCTTCTATCCCTGAATCAAAAATCCGGGAAGCCGCGGACTATCGTGAGTCACGGTTTTACGAAGGCTTGGCTTCGTTGGATGCTCCCAAGTCAGCGGTCATCCGCGAATTGAAGCTGCAGGGCAAGAAGATCGGGCTCATCAGCAACGCCGATGCGGTTGAAGTGAAGGGATGGTTTGTCTCACCCATTTCCCGCCTGTTCGACAGTGTGGTGTTTTCGTATGCGGTGGGTTACGTGAAGCCCGAACCGGATATCTACAGGATTGCTTTGGATGCATTGGGTGTGTCGGCCGAACGCTCGGTTTTTGTTGGAGACGGTGGTTCCAATGAACTGATTGGCGCCAGAAAACTGGGATTCACCACCATCCTCACAACGGAAATTATACGTGACCTGTGGCCGGAGCGCATTCCTGAGCGTTTGCCATATGCGGACTTTGTTATCGATCGCTTCGAACAACTCATCGGCCTTTGAGTCGATCTGCAGGGCCGCCGATCTCAGGAAAATAAAAAACCAGGCACTTTATTGTTTACGTACATGCATTCAGTATCGAAGCTGGCTATTGGGCTTTTCTGGATTTGACCATCGGAAAAAAAACGTCATTCGATGCAGTATTGTGACGGCATGAATCACAGAACGGGTTCGTGCACTCGAGACAGTTGGATGATCGTTCGGAGTGTCGGGTCAGGAGGAGAGGCAGTCGGGCCAGCATTTCCGCCGCCGGGATGAGCAATAGCCGATCCTTGTAGATTTCGCGTCCACATTGAAGGCACCGGCCATAGGTTCCGCGGTCGATCCGGAAGTCAACCTCCCTAATCGACCGGGTTTTGAAGCGGGTTCCGGAATATCACCGGAAAGCGGGATCCATCAGCGTTTGCTGCGAAGGCACGCTGCGATGAACTCGCGGAAGAGCGGATGCGCGGCGTTTGGCTTGGATTGAAATTCCGGATGGAACTGAACCCCAACCATGAATGGATGGTCTGCGATTTCGACGATCTCAACCAAACCGCTCTCGGGGTTTGTTCCGGCGACGCGCAGTCCTTTACCTTCGAGGGCGCTGCGATATTTATCATTGAATTCGTAACGATGGCGGTGGCGCTCGCTGACTTGAGGTTTACCGTAGGCATTCCGGGAAATGCTCCCATCCACCAGATCGCAGCGGTAGGCTCCGAGGCGCATGGATGCGCCCTTGCGGGTGACGTCCTTCTGGGATTCCATCAGGTAGATCACCGGATCGGGTGTCTGTTCGTCAAACTCCTGGCTGTTTGCTTTTGTGAGCCCGAGCACATGCCTCGCGAATTCAATGGTGAGGATGTGAAGACCGAGGCACAGCCCGAAGTAGGGAATGCGCTTTTCGCGGGCGAACCTGGCGGCCCGGATCTTGCCTTCGATCCCGCGGTTGCCGAATCCACCGGGTACCACGATGCCATCCAGATTTTCGAGGAGCTTCAGCCCGTCCTCTTTCTCGATGACTTCCGAATCCAGTCGGACAATGTCGACGGCACAGTCGTTTGCGATCCCTGCATGGGTGAGGGATTCGTAGACCGACTTGTAGGCATCCTGGAGCTCGATGTATTTTCCGGCCACTCCCACCGTGACACGGTGGGCGGGATATTTGAGGCGGCGAACGATGTCGCGCCATTCATCCATCGACTGCTGTTGGCTGTTGATGCGCAGAAATTCGACGACCAGGGTGTCGAGGTTTTCCCGTTGGAGCATCAGGGGAAGCTCATAGATCGAGGACTCCACGTCCATTTCCTCGATCACCGCACGAACTGGAACGTTGCAGAACAGGCTGAGCTTCTTGCGCAGGTTCATGTCCATTGGACGCTCGGTGCGGCACACCAGAATGTCGGGTTGGATCCCGATCTCACGGAGTTTGGCGACGCTCTGCTGACTGGGCTTGGACTTGAGTTCGCCGGCGGCCTTGATGTAGGGCAGGAGCGTGACATGGATGAAAAGCACGTTTTCCTTGCCGACTTCCAGCGCGAATTGTCGCATGGCTTCGAGGAAGGGAAGCCCTTCGATGTCGCCGATAGTTCCGCCAATTTCCGTGATGAGGATGTCGATGTCGTCGCCGGCATCGGTCAGACGGGCCTTGATCTCGTCGGTCACATGCGGGATAACCTGAACGGTCTTTCCGAGGTAATCTCCGCGCCTTTCCTTTTGGATGACAGTTTCGTAGACCTGCCCGGAAGTCAGGTTGTTCCGTCGGGTGAGGCGGCAATTGGTAAAGCGCTCGTAGTGGCCGAGGTCGAGGTCGGTTTCGGCGCCATCATCCAGCACATAGACTTCGCCGTGTTGGAATGGATTCATGGTGCCCGGATCCACGTTCAGGTAAGGATCAAACTTTTGGATCTTGATACGCTGGCCCCTCTGTTCGAGGAGAGCACCCAGAGCCGCAGCAGTCAGCCCTTTTCCCAAGGAGGAAACCACTCCACCGGTTACGAATATGTATTTCATCAGGTATAAAATGTCTTTTGCAGGCTTCCGGTCTCCGATCCTCAAGGATGGACTCCCGAAGCGCGCAATTTATGTAAGGAGAAAGCTCAACCCTAATAGGACTGCGCAGTAGATCAAAGCAAAAAGGAGAAGAGTGAAGGCCAATTTGAAAAGCCTGACTACCACGAAGCGTATCAGAACCGTCAGTAATGCGCTCACGAGAGCCACGACCCACCAGGGGTATGTGTCCATGAGCAAGCGGATCTGTTCGATCATCCGGGTCGTCAGATTGGGTTCGGGCGAATCCATGCGGGAAGGGATGCTGCCAGAGCTGGAGACCCGACACAAGACAAGAGCGCAAGCGTCGATAGAGGAAGTGGATAAAGCCGGAAATCCGTAGTTTTGCATCCTGCATGATCGGCATCCGTGGCCCGCGGGGGTGAGTCTGAGGTATTTCATAGTCAGTCCGTGCTTGCGAATACCTTGGCATGGGGTAGAGTCCGCAGTGCTGGCCCGCAAACGGTGTTCCAGCCTGCCCGCGGATGCTCCGTTGCGCCCCGCGGCAGATCCGTTGATCCGTGAGATTGTCGAAATGCCCGATTCGCCGCAGCAAACAACAGAAGCCCCCCGCCTGGAGGTCGAGGGTGCTTGCAAGCGTTTCCCTGGTGCGCTGAGCGCGGTCTATGAGGACATCGGGTTCGCGGTTGAGCCAGGATCCTTTGTTTCACTCATCGGCCCGAGTGGATGTGGCAAATCGACACTCCTTAAGTCGGTGGCCGGCCTGCTCAATCCTGACCGGGGCGAAATCTGCTGGGAGCACGCGGCCACAGGGGAATGCATCCGCCCGGAGATTGGCTACATCTTTCAGGATGCCACCTTGCTTCCGTGGTTCAGTGTGCGAAAGAATGTGGAAGTACCCCTGCGCCTGCGCGGGTTGGCGCCGTCGCTTCGGGATCCGGTGTGCCGTGAAATGCTGAAAAAGGTGTGGCTGGATGGTTTTGAGGACTACTATCCCAAGGAATTGTCCGGCGGGATGAAGATGCGTGTGTCGCTTGCGCGGGCGCTCACGCTCAACCCGCAGGTCATGCTTTTGGATGAACCGTTCGGGGCTCTCGACGCGATCACCCGCAATGAAATGAACCGGCTGCTGATCGATTTATGGTTTCGCCAGCGGTGGACGGCCCTCTTTGTAACCCATTCCGTCAACGAGGCGGTTATGCTCTCGGATCGCGTTTTGGTAATGTCTGCGCGTCCCGGCCGGATTGTGGAGGATGTCGCGATCGATTTGCCGCATCCACGAAGTGAGGCGGTGGTCTCGGAGCCCCGCTACCTGAACCATGTGTCGCATATCCGCTCGCTCATACTCGCCTCTTCCGGGGAAGCGTTAAGCCCAAGCCAACGCGGGAAATGAAAACACTCAAGACAACAACCGTGGTGGCCCCGCTCCTTTCGGGTCTGCTGTTTATTGCCCTGTGGTATGCGGTGATCGCGATTTGGAACCTCAGTCCGTTCTATGTTCCACCTCCTCATCGGGTGATGGGCGCGATGATCGCTGAAGGTCCGCGCCTGTTGGAGGCGACGCTGGTCACAGCGGGCTATGGGTTGAGCGGTTTCGCTCTTGCGGTGGTGGTGGGGGTGGCCTTATCCGTCGGGCTTGGGGCCTCGTCGCTCGTGCGTAAGGCACTTTATCCGTGGATCCTGGTTCTCCAGATGACCCCGGTAGTAATCCTTGCACCCATTATTGTGCTCTGGTTTGACTATGGGCCGTCGAGCGTGATCTGCATCGCGTTCATCACCAGCTTTTTCCCAATTGTGGCAAACACGACGCTCGGTATGGTTTCCACCGATCCGAATCTCGTGGATTGTTTCCACGTCTACCGGGCGAAGCCCTGGCAGGAGTTCTTCCTTCTGCGCTTGCCGAGCGCCTTTCCATTCCTGATTTCGGGTATTAAGATTGCGGCGACCCTTGTTCCCATCGGTGCTGTGTTTGGCGAGTTCTTTGTGGGCTCTTTCCGTTCGGGGAAGGGCGGCCTTGGGCTTCTGGTGTTTATCTACAACAAGGAAACCCGTATTCCCGAGCTCTTTGCCGCAGGGATTTCGGCGTGCCTGCTCGGCTTCATCCTGGTGTCGGTCGTGGTGGCAATCAACTGGGCGCTGCTGCACAAGTGGCACGAGTCCTATCACGTCAAAGGCAGATGAGTCTTTTTCGATTCCGGTTTATGCGCCAAGGACAAAGGAAGAGCCATTATACCTCTAGAATCTGGTGCGCATCGGGCAGACCCAAGAACAAGAGGTGCGGAAACTATGGCCGCGCAGCACGTGTTGATAACCCGGTTGGGTGGGCTTGCCCATACGGACAAGTTCCGGTCGAAATGCAGATTGCGTTGGCCTTTGCGAAAGGATTGCTTTTACTCCATTCCAAGGACGGAGCAGGATGATCACTGGTTGACCGGTCATGCGCCCATCCTTCCGGGATTCCACTGCATCCGTTTCCGAGTCATTCCGGACACCGGCAAGAAACAATTATGGGACAGGCGATTTTTTTCATTCAGGATATTGCGGTAATCATGCTGGCGGCAGCGGTAGCCGGTATCATTTGTAAACGCGTCGGTATCTCCCCGATTGTCGGATATCTGGTGGCTGGCGTGATTGTTGGCCCTCATTCCTTCCGGGGCGGATTTATCGAAAACCAGGAACGCGTGGCGATTCTGGCTGAGCTCGGGATGGTTTTCCTGATGCTCGGAATCGGGCTCAACTTCAGTCTCAAACGTCTGCGCCAGCTCGGCTTGCCGGTATTGATGGCCACCACGCTTACAGCCTTTCTCGTGATCAGTTTGGCCCGCATGGCGGCGAGCGGCCTTGGTCTTGATCGGGTGGGTGGTTTGTTTTTCGCCGGACTTTTTGTATCGAGCAGTTCGGCCGTCATCGGAAAAATCCTGATTGAGTCCGGTCGCACCCACGAAAAGAGCGGCCAGCTCGCCCTTGGAATGACGCTCAGCGAGGACATGGTGGCCATCGTGATGCTGACGGTCCTTGGATCCTACGTGCGGATCGGTGGAGAAGGTGGTGGCAGCTCGATCCTTTCGACACTGGGTTTGTTTGGCGGATTTGTGTTGATGATGGCGATTGCCGGGTTACTGGTGGTCCCCCGCGTGCTCCGTTGGTTGAGTCGCGAAGTGACCACTGAGCTCGAGACCGTGTTTGTGGCGGGTATGCTATTTGGGTTGTCCCTTATGGTGATGAAGGCCGGGTATTCTCTGGCACTCGGGGCCTTTCTGCTCGGGGCCATCATCGGCGAAACCCCGCAGCGCGCGCAGGTCGAGCGGGCATTTTCCGGGTTGCGGGACTTTTTCGCAGCTCTTTTCTTTGTTGCGATCGGGATGACGATCAACCTTTCGGACGCGATGGGCGCATTGTGGCCCTTGGCGGTGGCCGTTTGTTTTACGCTGCTCGGGCGATCATTGGCGGCCGGAGTTTCTCTTGTGCTGATGGGTTATGACGGGCGCACCGCTGTGCGATCCGGTATGTTGTTGACGCCACTTGGGGAGTTCGGGTTCATCATTGCCCAGCTGGGGACGGCGAATGGTTTGCTACCCCCCGAATACATGTCGGTGGCGGTGGGTGGATCGTTGATCACCGCCATGATCACTCCTATCCTGTTCAAGTCCGACCGGAAGATTGCGCACCGCGTCACATCGTTGCGGGTTCCCTTCGTCCGGGGGGCGCTGGAAATGCACCGGCGTATACTGGACGCACTCCAGAAGCGCCGGGACTCAAGTATCCTTTGGCGTTTGATGCGCAAGCGCCTCATTCAGATTGGCGTGGAGATGGGAGTCGTTACCATGGTATTGGTTTTTGCTGCGCCGATAATCCGATGGGGCGTTGATAAATGGGGCTCGGACACCGTAATGGGCTTTTCTACGGAAGTGATGGGATGGTCCGTATTGGGTCTATTGCTGCTCGCTCCGGTGATCGCAATCTGGCGCAATATTCAGGCCTCGACCATGATCCTTTCGGATTTTATCGCCGGCCAAAACGCCGGGCTGTCGCGGATGAAGCCCCTGCTCTTGAATGGGATGCAGGCTGCGGCAGGGGTGCTGATGGTGGCTTGGATTTGGAATTTCCTGCCGGTCGACGTCGGACTGTGGTGGATTCTCGGTTTGATCGGCGCGCTCCTGATCATCGCGCTGCTTCTGTGGCGCAAGCTCATTTGGGTGCACAGCAACATTGAGGTGGCGATTGAGGAAACCCTTGGGGATGAACCGGCCGACTTGGCGAGTTCCTTCGAGTGGATGGACCGCTACGCCCCATGGGGACTGCATATTGGTGAAGTCCAGATGCCTGAGCGTTTTGCGCATGCCGGAAAGTCGATCAATGAAATCGGTATCCGCAGACGATTCGGTTGTTCGATCATCGGAATCGAGCGTTTGTCCTATCCGATATCCAATCCCGGCCCGGGGTCCCATCTCTTTCCCGGAGACAAACTTCTACTTCTCGGCACGGAAGAGCAAATAGCGGCCAGCCGCGCCTTCCTTCTCGAAGACCGTGGAGCGGAGCCTGTTGAAGACACCTTCCGTGATCTCGCGGTTGAGATGGTTCAGATTCCCCGCGGTTCACCCGCTCATGGAAAGACCCTGCGCGAGCTCAATTGGCCCCGGATCCTCGGGGTGCAGGTTGTCGGGCATGAGAATGAGAAAAAGCGCAGTTTGACCCCGTCCGCCACCCAAAAAGTTGAGGATGGCGACCGCATCCTCGTGCTTGGCACTCCTCAGCAAGTCGCCAGCCTGCGGAACTGGCTCCTTCCCCCCGCCGCGCCTGCCGGTTCCTCCGTCGAGTCCCCTGACGGGCAAGCCGAAGGATTCCCCTCCTGATGGCTTCAGCGATTTCCGTTCAGCCCTCAAACCGAACAAAAGCCGACGACCCACCCGGGACGCTTCGCTTGTCCAGCACCGCCTACGGGTTGATTGGATCTAGCGTGGCCGCACAAAGAGAAGGGTTTCAGAGGCTCTTCCGTAGCGGAAATCGTGAGATTTCCGTCTTCCGGGATCTCGGATTGGAGAAGATGCTTTGCCACAAAGCACACAAGACTACAAAGGTTGGAGGTCGGTCATGGCAGATCCTTCTTCGTGGACCTTCGTTTGCTTCGTGGTGAATAGATTACTTCTTTTTGGACAGGATGAACAGGATCTACGGGATTGAAGAAGAATTGTTTCACGCCCGTTTGACGCTGCATGCAGCGTCTGCGCTCAAGCCGCAAAGCCGCAAAGGAAGAATGTGGCAAAGCCCCAACAAGGAATAGGCAATAGCCGATGGATTGGTGTATCGTACCGACCCCGCCCAATCTGCGCCATCTGCGGAGCACTTCTTCTCTGTGATTTTTGTGATCTTGTAGGTGAGTTATATCGCTCTCTTCGTGTTTTTTGTGCCGTTCGTGGTTCCGCTTGTTTCATGGTGCGCTAAGAAGAGCGCGAGCAGGGATGCTCCCGCTACTTTGAGATCTGCTGCGCGGGGAGAAGAGCGGGTTCCCGATCAGGGGAGGAGCCAGCGCATGGCAGTCCACATGAGGGCGGTGAGGATGGGGATGAGGATGACGCCGCCACCGAGGGCGGCGAGGGTGAGGTGGGCGATCTTGGCGCCGAGAAATTTCGCTTTACGGCGGAGGCCTTTGCTGGAGCCGTGCTGGAGGCCAGAGCGGAAAACGGGATGATCGAGGGTTGGGTCTTCGAGGAAGCGGACGATTTCCATGGTGTGGAGGTCGCCCACGACAAGCACGACCGGGCGCTCGGGCCGTGCGCGGGAGACGCCTATGGCGTAGCCGGCCATGAACATGGAGCGGGGAACGAGTGCGAAGGGGTCTTTCATGCGGGACCGGAAAGGCGAGCGGTTCCAGTTGTCCATTTCGAGGTCAATCTGGAGCTTGGAGGGGAGCGGGGGTTGGGGCTCCACTCCCCGCCGGAGTTCCGGGTCGAGCGAGTAGTAGCGGGCGTCGAACAGGAACCCTTCGGAGGCGTTCCGGCCTTTGGAGCGTTTGAAGAACTCGGTGAAGAGTTCCCATAGGCGAATCGGAAAGGAGAGCCCGACGTAGAATCCCATGGAGAGGGAACCCGACAGGCCGAGCACAGCAAAGTCGGGGATCACTTGCCCGGACTGGTGTTTGTAGAAATAGTTGAGGCCGTTCTCGAAGATGACGTGATCGGCGGAAGCGATGGGTTCACTGACAAAGCGGAGGTAATCCTTATCGTCGCCGCCGAGCATGCCGTGGATTACGCCGTAGATATGGTATTCGACGCCGTCCCGGACCACGATTTCGGGGGTGAATGTGGACGGGGCCTGCGTCACGTCGGCGGCGTGGGCCGATGCGATTGCGTAGAAATCGCTTTGGGCCTGGAGCAGGACTGTGGGAAGGTCTCCGCTGAACCCCTTCTCGCGGTAGTGGCGTTGGAGATCAGCTATGCTGTGCAGGTTGCGGAGGGTTTCCCAGTCGATGTCCGGCATGGCTGGAAATCTATCGCAAACGGGTGATCCTTTGCAAGACGGGAAGCATGCTTTCGCCTTAGGGAATTCCAGATGATTCTCACTATGCTCCAGCAAATGCACACACAGGAGACAAGGACTCAGCATATGATAGACGCCATCGATGTGTATTACGACAATGCGCCGCAAGTTTATAACGAAATAAAGATAGCAACATATCCAATTCACAACAACTGAACCGATAAATGCCCTGTGTATTTGTTTTAAGGCTGCACCAGTCTGCGGGAGGTGGTTTGTTGACAGAAGGCTCGAAGCATGGAAGCCTTTGAGCGTAAACGGGATTCGTTCGGGTCGCTGCGTTGTCGGGGGCTTTGATCGGAGGAGTTTTGTTTGAGTCGCTCAATGAAGAGGAGGTGTATCGTGAGAATCCGCAGGCAGGTTTTGAAGTCCTTTTGTTTTGGGGTAGTATGGTGGGTGATGAGCTTACAGGGATCAGGGCAGACCCTCCCGCTTCCGGAAGATGGAGGGATGCGGGAGGATGTGCTGAGGCGTGTGGAGCGTGCGATGTTGTCGATGCAGCGGGCATCCTGGGAGCACGGGGTTGCGGCGCAGGCATTCGTGGAGCAGGGGAATGATGCGATGGTGATCCTCATGGCACGCGAGGCGGTGTTGCGCCAAACGGAGGAGGGTCGGCTCGCAGTATTGTATACTGACAATGGGGTAACCGACCCGGCCGCGGCGGGCGAAGCGGTGATGCATGCGGCCCGGATAACCGGCGATCCGGCGTTGAAAGCAGCTGCTGAGCGGATGCTGGGATATTTGATGGAAGGGGCCCCGCGGGCGCCCGATGGGGTTTTGCACCATACCGTGAAGGAACCCGAGATTTGGGTGGATTCGATGTACATGGCGCCGCCGTTTCTGGCAGTGGCCGGGGAATATGATGAGGCGGTCCGACAGATCCGGGGTATCCGGAAGGTGCTGTGGAATGAGGCGTCCCGACTCTATTCCCACCGATGGGACACGGAGCGTGAGGAGTTCATCAATCCAAAGCTCTGGGGTGTGGGAAACGGATGGGTGGCGGCTGCGATGTGCCGGGTGTTGGCGGTGCTGCCGGAATCGATGGAGGCGGAACGGGCTGAGTTGATCGGGTATTTGGAGGATCTGCTGAGAGCCTGTATGAAGTACAAGCGCCCGGATCACTTATTCCACGATGTGCTGGATGATCCATCGAGCTTTGTGGAGACAAATCTTTCGCAGATGCTCGCATACTCGATTTTTCGGGCGGTTCAGGCGGGATGGATTGACCCCGGGTGGCTTGACGATGGTGAGGCGATGCGCGAAGCGGCGTGGGGAAAGATCGATGCGGATGGATATGTGCAGGGTGTGTGTGGCGCGCCGTTTTTCAACAGCCCTGGACGCGCGACTGAAGGTCAGGCCTTTTTCCTGCTTATGGAAGCGGCATGGGAGGATCTGGACCCGCAGTATCGGATGGATGCCCGGAACCCATAAAGGGGAAAAGGCTTTTGAGTTGGCATTGGTTCCGGTCTGTCCGCTGTGGTTTGGAACAGAGCCTTGCATCGGCGATCGCAAAGCATTTCCTTGGAGAGCATGAGTAATTTAAGCAAGGGCCTCACCGGAAGTTGTTGGACAGTGTTTCGTAACCTTTGCGTGGGGTTGTCTTTCCTGCTTGGAGCTCTTTCGTGCGTTGGGGGCGTGCGTGAGTTCACCGTGATGGTCTACAACGTGGAGAACCTTTTCGACTTGGACGGAATTGCGGTCTATGAAGAGTATTCCCAGTCGAAAAAAGACACCCCATTCCCCTATCATGCCGGGCGGTTGCTCACCAAGGTCAAGGCGCATGCCGAGGTGATCGCGAAAGTAGGGAATGGAAAAGGGCCGGACATTCTGGCTTTGCAGGAGCTGGAGTGGGATCACAGTCCGACGCGGTGGCAGGATGTGCTCGGTATGCTGGAACGGACCCGCAAGACTTCGCTTGATAAGATGCTGCGCGGATATCCTGCGCAGGAGATCCGGGATATGCCGGCTGAGTTTTTCCTGCTCAAGGCTTTGGAGGAAAAGGGCATACGGGGATACCATGTGATCCAACCCAAGCCGGATCCGATGTGGAAGAAGAAGCAATTGGCGCACAAGTGCGTGGTGTTGAGCCGGTTTCCGGCGAAGAAGATCCTTCAGCATCCGCTGGATCAGGCACGCGACATTTTGGAGGTTTGGCTGGATGTGGATGGCCAGGACCTTGTCTTGTTCAACAATCATTGGAAGTCAGGCGCGTCGGGATCCGCGACTGAGGCGGTGCGCATCGGCAATGCCCGGGTGCTCCGCAAGCGACTGGACCATCTGTTGGATGACAACCCGAAGACCGACATTCTGCTTGTGGGAGACTTTAACTCGAACATCGATCAGAACCTGCGCTTTGGCAATCGTATCAAGGAAACCGCATTGAATGGAATCCTCGGATCGCAGGGAAATGAAGCGGCGCTTTTGAAAGGGCGGGCGGACCTCTATAACCTGTGGTATGAGCTTCCACCGCTGAAGCGGGGCAGCGAGGTGTATGCCGGCGAGTGGGGAACGCTCATTCAGATGATGGTGACTCCCGGCTTGTATGACAATCGGGGCATCCAATATGTGGATCAGTCCTTTGGGGTGCTGGCGTTCCCGGGATTGAACACCCATCCGGAGCATGGGGTTCCCTTGTCCTGGGTGAATCTCTGTGATGGTGCCGGAGTATCGGATCACCTGCCGGTCACTGCCCGTTTCCGGGTGGCGACCGGGAAAAGTGAGCTGCCCAAGGTGGACGCGAAGCGACTGGGCGGCGAGCCCGACCGCGAGTTGAAGCGCCGATGGGTGGACTCCCGCCTCCGGGACAAGCGCAACCTGCCGGATGCGTCCGTGTTGGAAGCCATGGATGAATGCGAGAGGCTGGAGCGCATGGGAACTCTGTTTCGGGTAAAGGTTCCCCGCTTTGATGCTTCGGAGCCGTCGGTGCGCATTGGCAAGGAGGTTTTCGAGATCTACACCGCGAACTACCGGGTTCGCAACTTGTTCAGAGATCTCCAGGAGGGAAAGCCGGCCACGTTGGTCGCAGAGCTTGGCCTTCACCGCGGAACCTACCAGTTGGTAGTGAAACATACCTCCTGGGTGAATCCCTGAGTGGGACGGAGGGGTGAAGGTGGCGGTGCTTCGGGTGCTCCGATGCGTTCGTCCTGAGTCTGTGGGTTTTCGTCCACAATCTGAGGTCTCGACATAGCGGCCGGTTGATGTCTTGCTTGGGTTTAGCGGAAACGCTTAACGAAACGATTAACTCACAATAAGATTCAAATGAAATACCTATCGGGAATACTCACAGCAGGTGCTCTCTTTCTGGCTTCCTCCACCGCAATGGTTGCAGGTGAACCTGTCGATTCAATGGAGGAACTGTATCAGATGATCAGTCCGAAAGAGATGATGATGGAAACCATGATGTCGACGATGCAGCCGATGCTGGATAGCTTTAAGCAGTCCGGGATGCCGGATGAGAAGATCGCGAAGATCAAGGAGGTGTTCACTTCTTTTGCCACGAAAGTTTCGCAGGACGAAGAAATGCACACGGGGATGCTTCAAGTCTACAAGCAACACTTTAGCGAAGCGGAAGCCGCCGAGCTTGTTGACTTCTACAAGACTCCGCTTGGCCAGAAAACATTGAAGACGCTGCCTGCTCTTATGCAGGAAGGTGCGGCTATTGGGCAGCGTATCGCCGAGAAGTATCAGGAAGAGTTGAAGGACGGAATGGTGAAGATCATGTCCGAAGAATGATCCTGAAGAATTTGAACTGAAGGACATTAAAAAAGGCTCTCCCGTTTGTGGGAGAGCCTTTTTTTCGTTTGGAACAAATTCAAATAACCGGATCAGAGCCCGATCGACAATCCGAGCGAGGCGGAGAGCCCATCGTCCCAGTTCATGCCGCTCCTGGCATCCTCGCCATCGGTGTAGCCTACTCCGAAACTGACGGAGGTTGTGCTGTTGAGACGATACCCGTATTTGGCGGAAACGCCGTAATAGGCGCCTTCTTCCCCTTCATCCGGCGAAACAAATCCCACAAAGGCTCCGACGGTCACGCCGGACACGTTGTCGAGCTCGAAGGTATGGGAAACCGTTCCCTGAAGGGTCCATGTTTCCAGTGTGAGGTCGTAATACACGTAACCGGATGGATTGAGAAGGGTTTCGAAACTCAATCCCACATAGGGTTCCCAGGTCGGGTTGTCATCGGAAGGACGTTCCGGATAGTAGAATCCGGTGATCCCGACGTCGAGGATGACGGGTACCATCACATTGATGTAGGAATCAATTTGGGTGTTTTGACCCAGAAAGACGTTCAGTTCGTTGGAGTAGAGCCAGCCGATGTCGCTGTCCCTTGCTTCGAACGGCTCTGCAAACCAGATTCCCGCGTAGGCGTCGCCATAGGTGAAATCGACCTCGGTTTCCACGATGGAGTCCGCGCGCTGCTGGCCTCGGAAGTAGTAGTCGCTCTTGATGCCGGCGGAGATAGCGGCATCAAAGATCGGTTCTGCCTGAAGGGATGCGGCTCCCGCAATCAGAAATACAGCGGTCGCAGTAAGGATGGATTCTTTCATTATCTGCAGATAGTTGGGTTGTTAGAACTTGGAGGACTATTGTGCGGACACAGCCCGGACAATACAACCCAAAAGCAGTATTCATGCACAAGCATTTTCTTCGCAATTGTCCTTGTTTGATCCGGTGAGGAAATGCAGGTTTTTGTAAGGTATCCATTTGCGGGGCGTCATGGGCCTGACCGCAAGGGCATGGAGGTGGCATGCTTCGGCAATAGAAAACAAAAAACCCGATTCCGGTGAGTCGGAATCGGGTTGTGATAAATAACGGATCGCTTGGTCTGGAAGGATCAGAATCCGATCGAGAGTCCGCCCGTGAAGCAGAACCCGTTGTCCCAGTTGCCGCCAGACAGTTCGGTGTCGCCATCGGTGTAGGAGACCCCGAGTTTGGCGCTGGCCGTGTCGGTTATGCTGTAGACATAGTTCGCAGCGAGGCTGAAGTAGAAGCCGCCATCGCCCTCATCAGGAGATACGTAACCGGCTTTGGCTTCAACGTCGAAGCTTGCGGATTCATCCTCCGCAGGGAAACTGTAGGAGACTCCACCTTCGAAGGCCCAGATTTCCAACGTCACATCGTAGTAGACGTAGGCCGTTGGGGAGAGGGTGGTATCGAAGGCAACGCCCACGTACGGTTCCCATGTCGGGTTGTCATCCGAAGGCAGTTCCGGATAATAGTAGGCGGTGACTCCCAGATCGACCGACATCAGGTCGTTGACCGCGATACCATAACCGGCGAAGATGTCGAGTTCGTTGGCGTAGTAAGCGCCCAAGTCCGAATCGACCGCTTCAAATGGGGATGCATACCAGAGTCCGGCGTAGAAATCCCCGTAGGTATAATCGACCGCGGTTTCGATGAACGAGTCCGCGAGCTGTGTGCCACGGAAGTAGTAGTCGCTGTTGAAGGCGGTGGATAGTGTCAGCGACGATTCTTCCTGTGCGAAAAGCGCACTGCTGATGAGTGTCGTCGCTGTGGCGATGAGGATCTTGATTTTCATAGCTGTCTATGCGTCTGTTCAGTTGTTGAGAAGCAATAGGAAATGACCGATATCATCTCCGATTACGGTGGCGAACTCAAGCTAAGAACATGCCAATCTGCGGAGGAATCCCAAATCTGCGCAGAATCGTAATCGCAGGAACGAGTGGGCAAGAGATTCGATGAAGGGCGTGTGGGCCTATGCCAGCAAGGTCCATAGGGGTGCAGACTATTCCCTCGACAAGACAATGGAGAGCGGTTCGGGAGATCCGAGCTCAATGCTTCTCGGGTCGGGTGCGGACCCGCCAACCGTGATCCGGAAGTCGCCCGGTACAAACACCTTTTCTCCACGCTGATTGTGCATGAGGAAGGTGTCGGGTTCCAATTCCATGAGAACTTTGGTTGTTTCGCCCGGTTTGACCCTGACCCGGCGGGTGGCGACCAGGCTTTCAACAGGAACGTCAAATGGTGCATCCACGCAGTGCAGGTAAACCTGAACCACTTCCTCTCCCTCGGTCTCGCTGGTGTTCGCCACCAGGAAGCTGACGCGGACCGGATCTTTCTCCGCAAAGGACATGCGGTTGAGGCCGATCGAAGAGTAGGTGAACTGGCTGTAGGAAAGCCCGAATCCAAACGGATACATTGGAGTGGCCGTGGCGTAACGGTAGGTCCTTCCGTTCATCGCGTAGGAGTCGAAAGGAGGCAGATCGTCGGCGCTCATCGGGAAGGTGATCGGCAGGCGGCCCGATGGATTGACGTCGCCGAAAAGGACATCCGCAATCGCATTTCCACCTTGCTCCCCGGGATACCATGCGAAAATCACGGCATCAGACAGTTCATGAACCTCTTTCATGAGCATGGGGCCTCCACCCATGACCACCGTGATAATTTTGGTGGAATTGTCCTCACGGAGCATGCGCAGATAGTCGAGTTGATTGCCGGGTATGTTAAGGTCGACCCGGTCTCCGTGGTTTCTGGATAGGACCGCTTCGCCCTCTTCGCCTTCGAGGAGTGGGCTCGAGCCGATTACCACAATAGTCACCGGAGCCTCGCGGGCCATGCGGATCGCAACATCGGGGGTCTCGTTGTCGATGGGGAGGAGCGGAAACCCGTGGACGTAGTTGAGTTTGGTCCCGGCATGTATTTTGCCGGTGATCCCCTCGATGGCGGTCACGAGGTTTGCGGACAGTCCATAGTAATTTCCGAGCAAGGCTTCGGCGTGCGCCGCAAGGGGGCCCACCACCAGCAGGTCGGAGAGGTTTGCCGACAAGGGCAGAACACCATCGTTTTTCAGGAGCACGATTGACTTTGCAGCGGCTTCGCGCGCGAGCCGGACATGGGATTCGGAACCGATGATGTCCGGTGAGAGGCGGTTGAACGATACTTTTTCGACTGGATCAAAGAGCCCGAGGCGGAAACGGGTGCGGAGAATCCTTGCAAGTGCCTGATCAATCTCCCTTTCGAAGATCAGGCCGCGTTCGATCGCGGTTCCGAGGGAGCGGAACGCTTCACCGCAGTTGAGGTGCACCCCGCTCTTGATGGCCTTGGCCGCAGACTCAGCCGAATCAGCCGTGATCTTGTGGTTTTGGTGGAAATCCTGAATGGCCCAGCAGTCGGAGACAATGTATCCTTCAAATCCCCAACGGGTTTGAAGAATATCCGCGAGAAGAAAGTCGCTACCGCAGCAGGGGGCGCCGAACACGGCGTTGTAAGCGCACATCACACCTTCAACTTTGGCCTCGCGAACAAGCTTCTCAAACGCGGGAAGATAGGATTCCCAGAGGTCTTTGCGCGGTGGGTGCGCGTCAAACGAATGGCGTTGGCTTTCCGGTCCGGAGTGGACGGCATAGTGTTTGGCGCATGCCGCGGTTTTCAGGTAGCGGGGATCATCTCCCTGCATGCCGTGGACGAAGGCGGAGCCGAGAAGTCCGGTGAGGTACGGGTCCTCGCCAAAGGTTTCCATGCCACGCCCCCAGCGCGGATCGCGGAAGATGTTGATGTTGGGCGACCAGAAGGTCAGGCCCGGATAGCTGTCGCGGTCGCCGAGCGCCACTGCGGCGTTGAATTTCGCCCGGGCTTCGTCGGAAATCGCGGAGGCGATGCGGTGAACCAAGGTCTCATCGAAGGTCGCACCCAATCCAATAACTTGAGGAAAGACCGTTGCACGCCCATAACGGGCGACGCCATGGAGGGCTTCGTTCCACCAATCGTAGGCTGGGATCCCGAGCCGTTCAATGCCCGGCGCATCGTGCAGCAACTGGGCGAGTTTCTCCTCAAGTGTCAGTTTTGAGATGAGATCGGCCACCCTTTTGTCGGTAGGGAGATCAGGGTCGAGGTAACTCCCTTTTTCGGGTTGCGCGGACAGTTGGGCAACCAAGGCAACAACCAGAGTGAATGCGAGTCGGATCGTGAAAGTGGGTGTCTTCATTGTATTGGGAAAGGAGATTTCAGTTTCTGGCCTCTCTTTTGAGGGCGATGTGCTTGCGGATGAACGCGAAGGAAATCCCAAACCATGCAAGGGCATGCAGACTGAGTCCGATCCAGAGTGCGCGTCCGGCGGTGTCCCAAAACGCGAGCGTGTGGCTTTCGGGGTCAAAGGGAATGATACGGGTGGCCGCGTAGGCCAGATGAGAGACAGGAGAAAGGGCCGCTACGTAGATCGCGGCTTCGTGCCAGCTCATGGCCGCCGAGATGAAAATGCCCATCAGGCAGGGAAGCCCCCATACCAGCATCAGGTAGGTGATGGTTCGTCCGGGTTCGATCAGGCTGATGGTTGCGTGAAAGACCAGAATGGTTACAACAAGGGCGAGCGGGATCCCGATCCATTGGGTCCAATCGAGCAGTTCAAAGGCGAGGATGCCATTGATGTGGAGTTCCCTCATCTCAGTGCCCAAGGCGAATACGGCCACCAATGCGATCGCCAGAGCAAACCATCCGGCGGGCGCTTCATCGCGCAAGGGAGAAAGCATCCAACTGTTTTTGCGATAAGTGCGCCTCCATCCCTTCAGGATCTCTCCGTGGGTAGGGGTGACGATGCTGATCAACATCATGGCGCTCAGAAGCAGGAAACAGGAGAGCAAAAGAGGGAGGGCTGCCGCAACCTCCGGCGGAATCCTGGCTCCGGACATGGTTCCGAGGATCGGCAGCGTGAGTTCGGTGTTTCCAGTGAGGACTGGCCAGATCGTTCCCAGCGCGAGAGTGGCAAGCAGGATGAACACTGTCAGAGACTGCAGTTTGCTCAGGATGTGGCATTCCGCATCTTTCCATTTGCGGATGCAGATGGTCAGGAACATGAGGGAGAGCAATCCTTGCAACGCCAGCGAGAAAACCAGGGGCGATACTTGATAGTCGAAAAATGGCACCGGCCCTCTTGGTTGGAATTGGGAGACCTGTCCCGGGATGCTTTCATGGATCAGTGGAATGATGGTGTCCATCAGCACCGGTCTCACGGTAAGGTATTGGAAAAAGTAGAGTCCAAGATGGGAGAACTGTGGCAAAACCAGGTAGAGCAGCAGGACCATGCCCTGGGTGAGGCGGGTGGCAAATCTCCAGCGCTTTGCGGCAAGCCCGGCCGCAAGTCCGGTCAGGTGATAGAGTATGGAGGCACTCAGAAAGACGCCGTAGTAGGAGGCTGCGCTTCCAATCGGGATGTCCCCGATCCATATCGCAAACACTGCGAAGGGAAGCGTGAGGGCAAAAAGGATGTACTCGCGGATGGGAAGTCCAAACAGGAACCCGACGAGAGTGGAGAAAGGCCCCATCGGGGTGAGCCGCTGGTAGTCGAGCGTGCCGGCGACTTTGTCTTCGACCACACCGCCTGCCACGCTTCCCGTGGCGATGAGCATGAGAAGAAATCCTTGGATGAACAGGATGGGCAGCATGGCGGCCCGGGCGGCATCACGTGCGGAAAGGAGCCCGTGGTTGATTGCCGTGTAGTAGGTGGTGAGGAAGAAGAAACCGCTCAGCATCAACACCCCGAGTATCCATGCAAAGGCCGAGCGCGGCCGCATCCGGCTGCGGAGGAACCTCAGTATCAGGGGGTTTGCCCAGATAGCCCAGACCGGGGCTGGTTCGTGTTCGTCGGCTGAAGGAAGGTCGTTCATGAGCGGGTTACGGTCTTGAGCATATCTTCCAAGGTGGCGGATTTCCGACGGAAGCCGAGCACCTGCACGCCTCCGGTTTCAATCAACTGGCGCAGGATGGTGGCTTGTTCGGCGTCATCGCCATCAAATGATGCTGCGAACTTTCCTTGGGCCATGGGTGCCCAGCTTGCGATGAGCGGGGACTTTTCCAGCCATGCGGTGGCTTTTTCCACTGTGTCGGGGGTGGTCTGGATCTCGACGGTGCGTTGGGCACGGGGCTTCCCGGGCTCTTCTATGAATCCGTCGAGAGGCCCGACGTACCGGAGTGTGCCAAGGTGCATAATGGCCACGCCGGTGCACATGTCCGCGAGATCGGCGAGGATGTGGGATGAGAGAATGACCACGCAGCCCTTGCGTGCGAGTGCCAGAAGGGTGTCGCGCAGGTCAATGCGTGCGAGTGGGTCCATGCCGCTGGCAGGCTCATCCAGCAAAAGGAGTTTGGGCTGATGAAGGAGTGTCTTGGCGAGGACCACCCGTTGCATCATTCCGCGGGAAAGGGTGTTGCAGTAGACGGAGCGTTGGGAAGCCATACCCACATGATCAAGGCACTCCTGCACGCGATCCTTGCGTTCGGCCCCATAGAGCCCGTGGGATGTGGCGAAGTGCTCGAGAAACTCAAACACTTTCAGGTTTCCGATCACAGGAGCGAGGTCTGGCATGTAACCGAGGACCGGATGGACGCTCCATGGATCGTCGAGGACATCCATACCAAAGGCTTTGACCTTGCCGTAGGTCGGCTGGAGCAGAGTGGCTAATACCCGGATGATGCTGGTTTTTCCCGCACCGTTTGGACCCACAAGTCCAAACAGGCTTCCGGGTGGCACATGAAAGCTCACCCCGTTAACGGCGGTGAGGTTGTCGTAGTCCACACGCAGGTTTTCTACCACCAGTCCGTCTTCGGTCGGGGCAATTTGGGTCGCAATTGGAGGTGAGGATGCGGACATTGAGGGCAGATAATCTTCGTCACACTGATGGATCGGATGCAATCGGGCAAGCTTCCAATGATGGGTTGCGGGGTTTTGGTGAAGGGTGTGAAGGATTCTGGGGGATTTGCATTTGGTGCGCCAGATGGCCGGGGTTCAGGGAGAGTGCGGTGCGCATGGCTGGGACGCGAGTTGAGGATCGGATTTTTCGCCTTGGGGTTGTAACATTCGGAGCAAAGGATGCGTCTACCCTGATGAATCCGATTTCATGAACAACCAAACTGCATTCCGGACCCACCTGATGTCCCACAAGGACAAGCTGTTCCGCTACGCCCGTTACACATTAGGGGATGCTTCGGAGGCGGAAGACGCCACGCAGGAGGTTTTCGTGCGCTTGTGGAATGCGATGGAGTCGGGCAAGATCGAAAACTGTGGCCACTGGTTGATGCGGACGATGCACAACTACTGTGTTGACCTGTTGCGCAAACGCAGGCGTACCAGCGACCGGAACGTGGCTTTGCGCGAGGATACGGATGATGCGGCCATGGCGTGGTCGGGTCCCGGTGCGGACCCATCGGAGGCGATAGACAGTCGCAGTCTGGGAGCGAGGATCGAGCATGCGGTGCATGGACTTCCGGAAACCCTCCGGTCGGTGTTTCTGATGTATGAGGTCAATGGATTGAAATACAGGGAAATCGCGGCTCATCTCTGTCTTCCTATCAATTCGGTAAAAGTGCATCTGTTGCGTGCCAGACGGATGCTGCAGGAGGAACTGAAACATGAAAACTGAAAGCATGGACCACGGGAAGCTGTCCGAAAAGGATCTCGATTTGCTGACTTGTGTGGCCTGGGGGCGGCCCGGCTGGATTGCCCGCTGGCAGTGCCGCAGGCTGGTGAGTAGAAATCCGGAGGCGAACCGCTTGCTTGACGGTTATCGAACCAACGCACAGGAGGTCAGGGAGGCGGTTCGTTGCAGGGACTGTCCTGATGAGCTGGTGACACGTCTCATGAAGGTGGCCGCGGCTCCCGAACGAGAAGCGAAGGTATCGCTTGTTTCAAGCGCATGGAGCCGCATGGCGCCGATAGCCGCTCTCGGACTATGTGTTATCGGCGCAGGAATGTGGTGGAATTATTCGCAGAAACCCAGTCAGGGGCACGATGCGGCGGAAGCTGCGTTTTTGGCCCGCCAGTCTATTGTCATGGTCAGTGAAATTTTGGGACGTCCCAGTGTCGATGCATGTGAAATAGCGGTGAAGCAGTCCGCTGCAAGTCAGATACACGGGACTATGTTCACGGGAGTTAATACAATCAAGGAAAGGTTAGCATATGAAAATGAGTAAGTGGGTATGGTTGGCTGCTGGAGTGTCGGTTATCTTCAGTGGTGGTTTGTGGGCGCAGGATGACGGAGATGCGGTGACGCGTTCCCAATCCGGTTATCTGGACTTGGATCGCTTTGTCAGCGAGAACTCCGGAAATGTGAAGACGGAGGTGTTCCTTCACTCCAATATCCTGCAAATGGCGGCACGTTTAGTCCGGCAGGCGGAACCGGAGTTTGCGAAGATGCTCGAATCCATCGCACTGATCCGTGTCGTGGACCTGGAATTCCAGGATAGTGACGTCGGTTCGATCGACAACCGTTCGAGTGCCTTGCTTTCATCGATGCGGGATGGAAGCTGGCAGACGCTAGTGAGGACGCGGAATGGTGATGAGCGGACCGAGATCTGCATGCAGTCCCGTGATCCCGACCGGATTGATGCGCTGGCGATTGTGTCGGGTCGCGGTACCCGCCTGTCGGTGGTTAACATCGTTGGAGAAATTGATCTCGAGAAGATCGTTCGCCTTGGAGAGCAGTTCAACATCCAGTCACTGGAAGGGTTGGGCGGTTTGAATGCCGAGAAAACGGAGTGACCGACGCCCGGACCGGAAGAAGCGCTTGGATTCGAGCGTTTCTCCCTGCCCAATCGGTGGAGCCGCTCCGTCACTTCGGGAAAATCCGAATGTTCCTGAGGTAGTTGATCTCTGGATCGGACATGGCCTTGCTGCGGATTTCGACGACATCGAAACGGTAGGTCCATGGTTTCTCCGGAAGCGCTTTCATGTAGGAACGAAAGGCAGTGAGCAGTGCCTTTCGTTTCTTTTTGGTCAGACT
This sequence comes from Opitutales bacterium, assembly GCA_033813415.1. Taxonomy (GTDB): domain Bacteria; phylum Verrucomicrobiota; class Verrucomicrobiia; order Opitutales; family JAFGAQ01; genus JAFGAQ01. The sequence continues at coordinate 70,617 of JAPXRV010000005.1, forward strand.
GCTGTATCCGGACACCAATGAACCCTCACGGCGTGTCCTCACTTCGACAAACACCAGCGTGTCCCCGTCCCGGCAGACGATATCGATTTCGTAACGCCCCCTTCGCCAGTTGCGTGTGAGGACCGTCATTCCATGGTGTTGCACGAGGTAATCCGCGGCGATTTGCTCCCCCAGTCGGCCTTGGGTTGCCCGATCCTGGGTTGCCCGCAATGTTGGAGGTTTCCGTAGGTTCACGAGCCATTGCAACAAGCGGGATGTCATAATGGAAATGATATTATTGATTTGAGTCGTTGATTCGACTCGAAAATTGGAAGGTGGACTCCGGAATGTGTCTGTTGGATGTTTCCACTTCTAAAATGGGCACTAAAGTAAGATTCCTCTTTGGATGACCGGCTGTGGATACGGTATTTCTTCCGCGATTGTTGCAGGATGCGATACGGAAGCTGGATTTTGTAGGGACGATGTGTAGGGTTTGGGCTGTGAGCAGGCATCAAGCGGGCGGAATGTTGACCGAATGTGGATCCTTGGGATGGGGGCTTTCTTCATGGCTGCATGTTGCCGGCCGGGCGCTCGGGCTAGTATGGTGGGTTTGTCTGTCTCTTTCGCAAGGGCTGGCTCAAAACCCCGATAGCCTGGACATGGGCACGAACGGGCAGCGCAAGGACGGCGGCGATTGGCATGAGCAGTATGAGTCGGCGCTGAGGCAGGCTGCGACGGAAGATAAGCCGGTATTCGCAGTGTTCACCGGCAGTGATTGGTGTTCCTGGTGCATGAAGTATGAGAAGGAGATCCTCAGTCAGGACCCCTTCAAAGCATTTGCCAGGGAGCATCTGGTTTTGTTGATGCTGGATTATCCGTCAAAATCAGTCCGGCAACCGGACTGGCTGGTTGAGCAGAACCGGAGGCTCAAGGAGCGGTATGGGATCCGTGGATATCCGACGGCTGTGTTGTTATCTGCCCAAGGAGAAGTGATTGCCACAAGTGGGTATCTGCCTGGCGGTGGAACGTCCTATGTGGCCCATTTGCGCGGGTTGCTCCGGATGCCGCCGCAGGGAATGCCCTTGGTGGACGCAGACTCCTTTTCGGCCCGGAAGATGTCCGGTTCATCCCATGCGGATGCAGAGGTCAGGCCGTTGCGAATCATCCGTGCACTTATGGGCGTAACTATCCTGTTGCTCGTTATTCTGCTGTTGTTCCGAATTGGATCAAAGGATAAATAGAACGAAGCCATTTGAGAGAGATCCGTCTGAACCACGATCACGCGGCTTCTATTGATACGTGTGCATTTCTTTGTCTTGCGCTGTTCATGTGGATATCTCATGGTGTAGCCCACTACCTTGCGTATGGGTTCCGATCCAAGTTTCTTACACACATGGGCTCGCATCAGACCTTCGCATGTCCTGCTCATAGCCAAGTATTCTCAACTTTGGACCAAACCCTTGATTGAATCCAAAGGCTTGCCACGAGAACCATAGAACAACCGAATTCGTATTCTGCTGTTGAGAGAACCCGAATTCTCCACAAGTGTTAGTAACGAACCTCATATCCTAGAATAGCTACCAACATGTCAGCCACGAACTTTAATACCAAAAACGACACCTTTCGCAAGCTGATGGGAAATGGTCTGACTTACCGTATTCCTCGCTTCCAAAGGGATTATAGTTGGACTGAAGAAGAATGGGAGGATCTTTGGATGGACATACTGGGCACTATCAACCCAGAAGGTGAACCAGCTCACTACATGGGTTACCTTGTGGTCCAGTCCGAAAATGACAAGGTTTATGACGTGATTGACGGCCAACAGCGCCTTACAACCCTAACGCTCATTGTTCTCGCGGTATTGAAAAATATCCAACGTCTCATTGATGAAGGCAAAGATGCAGATCGAAACAAACAACGCGTCGATCAAATCCGGCAGACATACATTGGATACTTGGACCCCGTTACCCTTGTATCCCGTTCAAAACTGACACTCAATCGAAACAACGACACTTACTTTCAGTCCTATATCGTACCACTGGGTCACCTCCCATCACGCGGTTTTCGAGCATCCGAGCACAGCTTGCGCAAAGCGTTCGAGTGGTTTGACAAAAGGGTTTCCGAGTATGCGCTCCAAGAAGGCGGTGAGCCTGGTGTTTCCCTTGCGCAGTTGGTGGAATCCATGAGCGACAGGCTTTTTTTCACGGTGATCACTGTCACAGACGAGCTCAATGCCTACAAAGTCTTTGAAACCCTGAATGCACGGGGAGTGCGATTATCTGCAACGGATCTGCTCAAAAACTACTTGTTCTCTGTGCTCCACAAGGAGGGCCAGTCAGAGCACGAAATGAAAACGCTGGAAACCCGTTGGGAGGCCATGGTGGGCCGCCTTGGCAGCGAAAGCTTCCCCGATTTCTTGCGTGTTCACTGGAACAGTCGGTTTTCATTCGTTCGCCAAACCGAGCTGTTTAAGACTGTTCGGGGAAAAATCGCGTCTCGAGCAGCAGTGTTCACTCTCATCCGTGAGATGGAAGAGGACATGGATTCCTACATGGCTCTTACGCAACCTGAGGCATCCCATTGGTCTCCCGCTGTCAAGGGGTATGCCTCCGATCTCCGAATGTTCAGCGTTCGGCAGCCATTTCCACTTCTGATAGCTGCCCGACGCGCCCTTAACGAGACAGGGTTTGAAACGGTGATTCGCGCGTGCGTGATGATTGCCTTCCGTTACAACGTGATTGGCAGTCAGCCGACCAACGAGCAAGAACGGGTTTACAACGCCGTGGCGGAGAAAATAGCGGACCATCAATTTTCTGACTCTGCAACGATTCTCGCGGCCCTTTCGTCTGTGTACCCCAACGATGAGTCTTTTCGGGCCGCCTTTGCGGAAAAATCGATGCGAACCACGCAGTCTCGAAACAAACGGGTTGTTCGCTATATTCTCTGCTCTCTTGAAAAACGCCTTACCGACACCGCACTTGATTTCGATAGTGACAGTTTCAATCTGGAGCACATTCTGCCTGAAAACCCGGAAACAGGGTGGGATTCCTTTTCGGACGTGGAAGCGGAAGCTTTGGTATACCGCTTGGGCAATCTAACCCTTTTGTCCTCAAGCGAAAATAGAAAATTGGGAAATTCTCCGTATAGCAACAAACGACCAGTGTATGCGGAAAGTTTTCTTGGTATTACATGCAAGATTGCTGAAGATAACGCTGATTGGACTCCGGATCGTATTGCAGCCCGGCAGCAGTGGATGTCCCATCAAGCGACTTCTATTTGGCGGATCGAACAACTTTCCCAATAGTCATTTTTCGGGGTTCCTGATTTTTTTGGAGTGGGAAGTCAGTGGGGCCTCATCCAAGAGATGGAAGCAGTTCGCGGTAGGTTTGATCATTGAGACCCCGGATCATGGCGATTGCAAGCTCGCGGGTGGCGATCAGGTCGTTGATTTCGACAATGCTGAGGTGGGAATGGATGTAGCGGACCGGAGGGGCGAGCACGATGGTCGGGATGCCTTGGGCTCCGAGGTGGTATTTTCCCGCATTGGTTCCGCCAGTTCTGCGAACCGCAACCTGATAGGGGATGCTGAATGAATCAGCGATTTTGCAACTCCACTGGGCGAGTCTCGGATTGGTGATGTGGGTCGGGTCATAACACCGGATCTGCACTCCGCGTCCGAGAATTCCCTGCGAGGATGATGTGAGTTGACCAGGAGTGTCGTCCGCCGGTGAGCCTTCCATGACAATCATCAGATCCAGATCAGTGGAATTGCGGGTGACCTCGGCGCCCCTCAATCCCCCTTCCTCCTGAACGGTTCCGAACACGCTCAAGTTGAAGTCGTCACCCTGCAATGCGCGGGCGACCTGGATGGCAGCCGCACATCCCACCCGGTTATCGAGTGCTTTTCCAATCAGGCGGTAGCCATTGTGCATCAGGCGGGGTTGCACATCGGGGCACACAGCGGTTCCCGGAACGATGCCCCATGCGCGGACCTCGGCGGCATCCCGGGCTCCAATGTCGAGGTGGAGATCGGCAACAGTGGGGATGGATTCGCCTCCGCTTTTTCCCCGGTTGAAATGCGGAGGAACCGAACCCATGGCCCCGTGGATTTTGCCTTTGCTTCCGAGCACGACCATCGGCTGGGCTGAAAGGGTGAGGGTTGACCATCCTCCAAGGTCAACGAGCCTGAGGAACCCATCGGGGGTGATGCTCTGGACCATGAAGCCGACTTCATCCATGTGGCAGTCGATTCCAATATGGGGCCCGGCCTTTCCTTTCATCCGGAGGCGATAGTTTCCCATGCGGTCGACGGATGCTTTTCCCGCACCTGACAGTTCCTGATGGAGGATTGCCCTTACTTCATCCTCGAATCCGGGAATTGCATGCGCCGCTGACAAACGGCTCAGCAAATCAATGGTCTCGGGGAGGGTTCCGGGTTGACTAGTCTCGAGCTGTCCAGCTTTTTTCGAAGATCTGCTTTTCATGCTTGGAAATGGATCTGGCTCACGGAGCATTTCCGGAGCCGCACTCAAGAATCAGTCTTTTATGGCCGATGTGCAAGAACGGGGTTAAGTTCTTGCGCTTGAAACCGAATATAAAACCGGGCATTTTTACAAAAATCCGGACCCCGACTGATAATCCCTTTACATGATCATGGACGGAAGACCTCTTGATTCGAACACTATTCTGGTAGTTGATGACTCCCCTACAAACCTGGCTGTTGTGGTGGACTACCTGTCGAGCGAACAGTGCCGGGTGTTGACGGCGGAGAGTGCTCAAAGCGCGATCAATCGCCTGCAGTATGTGATTCCGGATCTCATTCTTTTGGATGTCATGATGCCGGAAATGGATGGTTTCGAGCTGTGCCGCATCCTGAAGTCTCACCCGCTCCACCGGTCCATCCCGGTGATATTCCTCACGGCCAAGAGCGAACATGAGGACATTATTGAGGGATTCCGCAGTGGCGGTGTCGACTATGTGACGAAGCCATTTAAGGAAGAAGAGCTCACGATGCGCATCCGCACGCATCTGGATCTGAAGAATGCCCGGAATGAAGTGGAAGAGTATGCCCGTAGCGTCGAGGACAAGAACCGGCGGCTTACGGAGCTTTTGGATGAGAAGAATGAGTTCATCGGCGTGGCGACTCACGACCTGAAAAATCCGCTTTCGGTATTGGTGCTCGCTCTGGACCTGCTCAAGATCAAGGTGGGAGCAAAGAGTTTGCTCGAGATTCAGCCCGTTGTTGACCAGATGAGCAAAACGATCTCCAAGATGACGACGCTTGTTTCGAAGTTGCTTGAGATCAACAAACTTGACGTTGGACGCTTTGAGCTGTTCCCCGAAGATGCCAATGTGGTGCCGGTTTGCAACGAGGTGGTGCTGCAACACCGATCGAAGGCTGAATCAAAGGGGATACGCCTGGAGTGGTCAGTGCCGGATGCACCATTGATCGCCCATGTGGACCGCAACGCTCTTTCACAGGTGGTCGAGAACATGGTCTCGAATGCGATCAAATACTCGCCACCTGATACCGTGATCAAATGTCGCTTGTATGAGACGGATAGCGGCCATGAGTATCCTGCCTTGATTGTTGCGGATCGGAAGATCCGCTTCGAAGTGGAGGATCATGGCCCGGGAATCAAGGACGAGGAGAAACTGAAGGTATTCCAGAAGTTCGCGAAGACTTCCAACCGGCCGACCGCAGGTGAGACTTCGAGCGGACTGGGAATGTCGATTGCGCGTCGCCTGATCCGCGAAATGCGCGGTGATATTGGCTTTGTTTCGGCAGTTGGCGAAGGCTCCACCTTCTATTTCGAAATGCCATTCCCGAAACAGGATGGTAATGGGGGTTCCGATTGAATAGGATCTATTCTGAATCCTGAGTCCGGAAATTGCGCTTCCTGAGGTACACCAGTGACAGGGAGTCGGATATGGCTTGCCTGTGGTGTTCCTTATACCCGTGTTTCTGGTATAACCTGAGGTTGCGTTCACTTTTCGTGCCCGTGAAGAGCTCCCAATATTCCACACCGCCACAGGCGACCTCGGCTTCCTCCAGCAAGCGATTCCCGATGCCCTTCCCTTGTTTGTCAGGGTGCACAATCAGTTTGCCGACGTAACCGGCTCCGTTTTGTGTGCATACTCTCACGGATCCGATGATCCGATTACCTTCCGTCGCCTTGATCACCGTCTTGGATTCAAATTCAAGGAGTAACTCTTTGAGGGTCTGGACGAGCGGTTGGATCGAGAAATCATTGCACAGGACCGCTTCGCTCCGGTAGGCGAGCTTCTGAAGTTCCAAAATCGCCGTGGCATCCGCCTGGTCTGCGCGCGAGAACGTGATGCCAGAGAGCGTGGTATTCATGGGTCGTTGTTGGTGAGGCTTGAATCGGATTATGGAGGGTAACGGCTTTGAATGTCCAGCTCAGGCGCTGCGATGGGGCGGAATGGGCCGCGGAATCCAGACAAGAGTAGTGTTGGGGTTTGATGGCTGGAGAGTCGCATTGGCGCGTGAGGAGATGCCATCAGGATACCGATGGTATTTGACCACAATGGTTCCGCCCGAGCCGGAATCGAGCAGAGACTATGCTTCTATGCTTCCAATAATGTTAAAATCCCGGAAATCCGGGTTCCGGCTGGACAAGCGTCCGGTTTCAGGGTAATGGATGTTTTCGCATGAAGATCGAATTCTTTGGGGCCGCACACGAAGTCACGGGAAGCAAGCATTTGCTGACCACCCGCAAGGGCAAACGGATCCTCCTGGATTGTGGATTGTTTCAGGGAAAAGGATTGGAAACCGACCAGAAGAACCGGACGATTCCCTTCGATCCCAAATCGATCGATCACATTATCCTGAGTCATGCCCATATCGACCATTCCGGCCTGATTCCCTACATGTGGAAAAAGGGCTTCGAAGGGTCGATCATCTGCACATCCGCCACCCGGGACCTCTGCGCGGTGATGCTCGCCGACTCGGCCCACATTCAGGAGCAGGACGTGCGTTTCTTCAACAAGAAGCGATCCCGTCAAGGATTGCCACCGGTCGAGCCCCTCTACCGGCGGACCGATGCGGTCGCCTGTATGCAGGCATTCATCGGGGTTCCCTACAATCGCAAGTTCTACATCGACCCTGAGATCACCATCAAGTTCACCCATACCGGCCACATGCTGGGCGGAGGGGTTGTGAACCTCCAGATCAAGGAAGGGGGGTCATCCGTTCGTATCGCCTACACCGGAGATATCGGGCGCCCGCATCCCCATGTCATCAAAGAACCCGAGCCATTTCCCCAATGCGATATCCTGATCACCGAATCCACCTATGGGGACCGCCTTCACGCTGATCCCGAGCAGGCAGGTGACGACTTGCTGAAAGTGATCCGTCACACTTGCGTGGAAAAGGGCGGGAAACTGGTCATCCCATCTTTCAGTGTGGGGCGGACCCAGGAAATCGTCTATTCCCTCAACAAGTTCTCACAAACCGGAAGACTCCCACCGGTCGACGTTTTCGTGGAC
>JAPXRV010000006.1:0-77505 GCA_033813415.1 Opitutales bacterium
TCACGTCAATCCCGCAAACGGGATGTACCGTGGACGTCAGGTCATCGAAGTGAAGAACTGACGCTACCCTGACCTCAGGGACAGCGACAATAGTCGATTTCATTTTACCTATGGAAGCCATCAAGGGCAGTTTGGCCCTCGACGCCATGGGTGGGGATATGGGCCCGCTCGAAGTTGTAGAGGGCCTTAAAATCGCCTTCCTCAACGGAGCCGGAAAGTTTACGGATGATCCAATTCTTCTTGTCGGAAGAGAAGATGAACTGCGATCGGCGCTCCGGACAGTCGGTTTACAGGATGATCGAAGGGTTAAGGTGATCCATGCCGATGAAGTGATCGGTATGGACGAAAAGCCCATGCATGCCCTTAAGAAGAAAAAGGGCTCGTCCATGCTCGTCGCACTGGATCTCGTGAAATCAGGCGATGCAAAAGCAATCTTGAGTTGTGGCAACACCGGGAGCCTTATGGGTGGCGGGACGATCAAGCTTCGTCCGCTGGATGGGATTGAAAGACCTGCACTTGCCACAATCATTCCCAGTCTCAAACAACCGTTTGTGCTGCTCGATGCGGGCGCTAATCCAGAGTCGACACCCTCACAATTGATGCATAACGCGATCCTAGGATCCAATTTTTCGAGGGCCGTGCTTGGCATCACTCAACCGAGGATCGGATTGCTTACAATTGGCACTGAAGAAGGAAAAGGCGGTGAACGCATTCAGGAAACCCATCGCTTGCTCAAGGAAATCGGAGACGTCATCAATTACTCCGGATTGATTGAAGGATTCCACCTTTTTGACAGTCAGGTCGATGTTGTTGTTTGCGATGGATTTGTGGGAAACATCGTGTTGAAAAGCTGCGAGTCCCTTTTTCACGTGATCAAAGATTACCTCAAAATCGAACTAACCCGCACTCCGATGCGGAAAGTTGGCGCAGCGTTGTGCAAGGGCGCCTTCCGCGACATGAAGTCCCACTTTAGCCCGGCTGAATACGGAGCAGCTCCGCTGCTTGGATTGAGGGCGCCGGTTTTCAAAGCACACGGATCCTCCAACAGGGCTGCAATTGCAGGAGCGATCAAAGTAGCCCTCACCGTAATTCAACACGACATCAGCGATCGCATCCTTAAAGATCTGGAAAATGCCCAGAAAAGAATACATATATCCCGTCCTCATGAATCGGAATCCTGAGTTCTGGATAATTAACGTTTTAATGATTGCCTGATCCTGACGAATCCCTCTTAAACTAACCGCCACATGCCACTGGAGTCAGCAGATCATTGCCTCACCCTTCCAGATTCCGGCATTAATTACCACTTTTGAACGCTGTTTTGGATGAATTCTGAGAACTACTCCATTGTCATGCGTGGCGTGGGTTCGGCAACTCCCGAGACCCGCCTCACCAATGCTGAACTGACCGCCCGAGTGGAAACCTCGGACGAGTGGATTACCACACGCACGGGGATTAAGGAACGGCGTATCGCAGGAGATGCAGTTCAGTTGAGCGAAATCGCTGCGGAAGCCGGGCGTAAAGCGCTGGCCCATGCAGGGATGAATCCGGATGAGATCGATATGCTCATTGTGGCGACATTGAGTCCTGAGACTCTATGCCCGTCTACTGCTTGTCTGGTGCAAAGCCGATTGGGCCTTCGGCAGGTTCCCGCTTTCGACATCAATGTGGCGTGCAGCGGATGGCTATATGGACTGGATGTTGCGCGCTCGATGATGCTGGTCAACCCAACCTACCGGAATGTTCTCGTGATTGGTGCTGAAAAGCTTTCTTCTTTCACCGATTGGGAGGACAGGCAAACGTGCATCCTTTTTGGAGATGCGGCGGGTGCGGCGGTTCTCTCGCGAGTGGAAGAACCCGGATTCGGTGTCCTCGGATGCGATCTTGGAGCCGATGGAAACAATGCCGCACTGATCCAGATTCCGGCAGGAGGTTCTGGAAAACCAGCATCTCTTGAAACCATTCAAGCGCGGGAACACTTCCTTCGCATGAATGGTAAGGAAGTGTTCAAAGTTGCTGTAAAAGCCATGAGTCAAGCAGCCATGTCCATTCTGGAGAAAAACGGAGCAACTCCCGATGATCTGGTCTGCATCATTCCGCATCAGGCGAATATTCGCATCATCGAAGCGCTTGCGTCCCGCCTTGAACTTTCGATGGATCGTTTTTTTGTAAACATTCAGAAGTATGGGAATACGTCGGCGGCTTCAATTCCCCTCGCGTTGGATGAAGCGAGAATTGAACATAACTTCAAGCGAGGCGATCTCATTCTGTTAGTGGCGTTTGGAGCAGGATTGACTTGGGCCGCGTCGGTAATTAGGTGGTATTAAAGTTGTATGCAACAGTTCCGGATCACATGGCGCGTGGCTTTGGCCGCATTTCTCATGCTCGCTTTTGCGGGGAACGCATCCGCGTTCTCGTGGAATCCGGTAAACTGGTTTCGCAGTGAATCCGAAGAGGTCAAACAGGAAAAGAACCGGATTGTCGCAACTCCCGAAGAACAGGCGGCCGCCCGCAAGCTCTATGAAGAGGCGCAGACATATGAGGCTGACGGACGCTTGAAAAAAGCATCTTCCCTCTACTTGAGGATCGCAAAAGAATACGCCCGCACCGGATCCGCTCCACGCTCGCTCTTCAACCGGGCGATGATTTACACCAAGGGCAATCGTTTCAAGAGAGCATTCAACACGCTTCAGACGATCGTGGTGTGGTATCCCGAGTACGAGGGTTTCGACAAGGTCGTTGCGGAGCAGTTCAATATCGCGACCCGTATCATGGAAGGGGAACGAGAATACCTTTGGGGGACCATTCCTTTGCTTCGATACTACCCCAGGGCCATTCAGTATTTTCACATTGTCAGTCGCAACGCACCTTACAGCGAGTATTCGCCCCTTTCTCTGATGAACATCGCAATCATCGCCAATAAAACCGGTAGGAACTCGGTGGCGATCGATGCTCTCGATCAAATGATCAACTTCTATCCGGATCACGAACTGGCACCGGATGCTTATTTCCTGCTTGCCGAAGTCTTCTCCAAGATTATCAAGGGGCCGAACTACGATCAGGGAGCTACCCGCGAAGCCATCAGTTATTACGAAGATTTCCTGATTCTTTTCCCTGAAAGCGACAAAGCACCCCTCGCCGAGGAAGGACTGACCAAGGTAAAGGAAACCTATGCGAAGAGCAAATTCGTGATCGGAGAGTATTACTATAGGCATCTCAAGAACGAGACCGCCGCATTGGTACTCTATAACGAGACAATCACGGTCGCTCCAAATTCGGAATCCGCGAAGAAGGCACAGGAGCGCATTGACAGGATTAAGGCGCGATCAGTCGGACCTGTGATCGGATCCTGAGTCATGAAACTCCGCTCCGGACCCATCGGAACCGGGGGCATACGGCCACTTGCCTCCGGTTGTGTTTTGTCCTTGTTTTTTGTGGCATTTTGTTTCTTGCCGGGTTGCACCAGCTACCGATTGGGTAAATCAGGGGAACAAGTCCCCTTCCGTACCCTTCATATTGCTCCGGTCGTTGTCAATGTTCCGGTACCCGATCTCCAAAATGAATTGGAGCGGGCTTTGCGATCTATTGTTATCGAATCCGGTTTCGTTGTTTTCCAACCCAGCCTCCAGCTTGCCGACGCGACTCTTGAAATACATATAGAATCCGAAAAGAGGGAAACAGTGGCCGCACTAGGCGGAGACACCGGAATTGCTGATGTTATGAGCAGGGAATGGCAGGTCCGCTTCACTTTGACCGACAGGACAGGGCGGATGCTCATCTCCGATTTCACTTTACCGACCCGCAGCCTTGTGTTCCGCGAGGGAGGGTTCGCGGAGTCTTACCGCCAGCGAATTCCCGCGATGGCAGACCAACTCGCCAACGACATTCTGGACACCATCTGGGCAACATGGTAATTTTGATGCAATGAACGCCAATCTTCAGAGCGCAACGAAGGATGATGCCTTCGCTCCTGCAGGCAGTCCGATTCTCGCCCCATCCATCCTCGCTGGCAATCATGCGATGCTTGGAGACAGTCTCCGCACCATCGAATCCGCGGGCGCGAAATGGGTTCACCTCGATATCATGGATGGCCATTTCGTTCCGAACCTCACCTTCGGCCCACAGACCATCGCCGATCTTCGCAGTCGTACCCATCTGTTTTTTGATGTCCACCTGATGCTTTCAAACCCGCATCAGCATGCACAATCTTTTGCTAAAGCGGGTGCGGACCTCGTCAGCATTCACTTGGAGCCGGAATATCCGGTAATGGACACCCTTGCTGCGATTCGGAGCTGGGGCTGCAAAAATGGCATTGTGATCAATCCGGACACCCCGGTGGACGAGCTATTTCCATTCGTCGAGTATGTGGATATGGTCCTTCTGATGACGGTTCAACCCGGATTCGGTGGCCAGAGCTTCCGGCATGATGTGCTTCCCAAGATCCAGCGCATTCGCCGCATGCGGGATCAACTCAGACTCCCTTTCCGCATTGAGATTGACGGTGGAGTGGACCTCAACACCTGCGTTCCCGCACGGGAAGCTGGCGCCGATACGTTCGTAGCCGGTAGCGCCTTTTTCAAAGCTACCGATCCGGATAAATGGGTTCGAGATTTTGAAAGAAGGGTCGGCACCTCTTTCACGACTGGAGCATGAACGCCCCTTCGGAACAGGCTATCTTACCGGGCGCAATAGCAATTCATGCTCCCGCCAAACTGAACCTTATTCTGGCTGTCACCGGTTTGCGTCCGGATGGATTCCATAATCTTTTGTCGTTGGTCGCCCCACTCGCATTTGGCGACACAGTCTGGTTAGCTCAATCAAGCATCGACCATTTTTCCTGCAGTGATCCATGTCTCGACACGGGTCCATCCAATCTCGTTTCGAAAGCACTGCGGATCTACCGTAATATATCCGGATACGATCAGCCACTTCGCGTGCATCTGGAGAAACGCATTCCGATCGGCTCCGGATTCGGAGGTGGCAGCAGCGATGCGGTCGCCCTTCTTAAGGCCGTGAACAAACTCAACCCTCATCCGCTTGATTTCTCCGGGCTTTACCGTATGGCAGTGGAAATCGGATCTGATTGTGCATTGTTTTTGGAAACCGGACCGGTTTGGATGGAAGGGCGGGGTGAATCCATCCATGCTGCGAAGCCTTCACTTTCTGAAGCGATCCGTGGTCATCGTGTCCTCCTCTTCCATCCTGGATTCGAAGTCAGCACAGCTTGGGCCTATAAGGCGCTCCGGGGAGAATCCCCAGATCCATACATGAGCCCGGAACAAGCCGCTGCCCTCAAATCGACCATCGATTCATCACCGTCGCAATGGGGAAGCTTCATTCACAACGACCTATATCCACCGGTAGCAAACAAGTTTCTCGCGATCCCAACGCTGATTCGCAATCTTAAGCGAACACACGGACTATCGGCATATATGTCGGGAAGCGGCAGTGGCTGTTTCGCACTCCTGACATCAGAGCACGAGATCTCAACCATTCGCAAATCCGTTCTTGAGGCTTGGGGCCCCGAATCGTTCTTTGAGGAGACCACTTTCATGTAGCTGATACAATTTTCTCCGCAGGCTTGGTTTCGGCTTGGCATCGTTTAGGTTTTCTCAATATTCTTGCACTTTATTCCCTAACACCACATCCCTTTTTTTTCGTCGGATCAGATCATGGCTTTCCACTGGTTTTGAGTCTTGCCTAAGGTTGGCACGTACGATTATTGCCATCCCAAGGCAGGAAACGAACCCTATTCAAAGATGTCGGACTCACCCAAAGAGGAAATCAAACTGAAAGGCATTGCAGCCTCTCCGGGGATAGCACAAGCACCCGCCTTCATCTTCCTGAAACGTGAGTTTGATGTTCCCAAATATCTGCTTGATCCCTCCGCGGTTGATTCCGAGCTTGAACGCTTCTACGGGGCAATGGTGGAAACCAGACGGCAGATCCAGGAAATCCGCTCTGACATCGCCAAAAACCTCGGGGAGGATGAAGCCCGCATCTTCGATGCCCATCTGCTGGTATTGGAAGATGTTGCCCTGATTGAGGAGACACAGAAGGAACTAAGGGAAACCCGATTCAATATCGAATTTTGCTTCCACAAGGTCGCACAGCGATACATCGCATTCTTCGACAATATCGACGACGAATACCTGCGGGAACGGGTGAATGATATCCGTGATGTCACACGGCGCATGCTTTTCAACCTGCTCGGGCACACCGACTACGGTATCTCGCGTATGTCCAGAATGGTTGCAGGGCGCATCCTGGTAACCAAGGACCTCAGTCCGTCGGATGCCGCCGGACTCGAAGCGGGAACACTCAAGGGAATCGCAACGGACTCAGGAGGCATGACCAGCCATACTGTCATCATGGCACGGTCGCTCAATGTGCCGGCAGTCGTGGGACTTCATAAAGCCTCCGAAGTGATACAGGAAGGCGACACACTTCTCATCGACGGATATGAGGGAATCGTGATCGTCAATCCAAGTGATGACACACTCTACCAATACGGAGAATTTAATCTCAGGAAAAAGAACTATCTTGATCAACTCCAAAAGGAAGCGGTGCTTCCATCGGTCACTCTCGATGGCAAGACAATCCCTCTGCTTGTTAATATTGAAGGGGTTAGGGATCTTGAACATGTAACCTCACTCACAATTGATGGTGTCGGCCTCTTCCGCACAGAAGGAGTATTTCTGCGCGATAACCAGATCGTATCCGAGGAAGCCCAATTTGATGAATACCGGCGCGTGGTTGATTCACTCCAACCCCGGATAACGACATTCCGAACCTTTGACCTTGGCGGCGACAAAATGTTGCCAAATGGATTAATCAGCCCACGTGAGAAAAACCCATTCATGGGCCTCAGGGCAATCCGCTACTGTCTGCGTTTTCCGGATGCCTTCAGAAATCAGCTTCGTGCGGTACTGCGTGCCAGCCACTACGGCCCATCCAAGATGATGTATCCGATGATCTCCGGGGTGGGTGAAATTATCGAAGCCAACCGCATTCTGGACGAAGTCAAAGCATCCCTCGATCAGGAAGGTATCCCCTATGACCGAAACATGCCAATTGGAAGCATGATCGAGATTCCAAGCGCGGCAGCCACTATCGACCTCATCAGCGAGCACTGTTCTTTCGTAAGCATAGGGACCAACGACCTGATTCAATACCTTCTCGCGGTGGATCGGGTCAATGACATGATCTCCGACCTGTACGAGCCCTGTCATCCTGCCGTGTTGCGGACGATCGCCTACATCGTTGAGCAAGCCCACAAACGTGGGATCAAAGTAAGTGTCTGTGGAGAAATGGCCGGAGACCCAATCTATGCTTCCCTGCTTATTGGGTTGGGAGTTGATGAACTCAGTGTCGCCCCGTCGATCGTCCCAACCATAAAATACCTCATCCGCCATATTTCCAGCTCCGAAGTATCCAAGCTGGCCCAAAAGGCTCTTCGACTCAGCCATCCAGGAGACACTTTCCACTTGCTGAAGCAGTTCAAAATTGGAGTCTTTAAAAGCCTTATCGACGCCTGATTCCGGCTGCTGTGGCGCTCGAAAAGGTATTGAGAAGTTGCTTCCTGCGTGAAGGACTCCAAGCCTTACTCCCATCAGGGTTCAAATGGGAATTTGCGATGATTCACCTTCCGAAATTCCGCTCATCGAAAGGTGACAGGCCTTGCCAATTACTCCGCTCATATCCGACTACACCCGCGCACGAACATAATATCTGATACGACGCAAATCAGGCCGATCGGATGTGAGGGTTGTCCTAGACCAGTCCCTGGGCACGGCAAAGGCCTTCGTACAGGAGACAATCATGCTGAAGCGTTTCATGATTGCCGACCGCAAGTATCCGGCCTTTGTCCATCACGACAATCCGATCGGAATCGATGACAGTCGACAGGCGATGGGCCACAATGACGGAGGTTCTTCCCTTCAACAAGCGGTTGAGCGCATCTTTCACATGCTGTTCGGACTTGGCATCGAGCGCGCTGGTCGGTTCATCCAACAGAAGAACGGAGGGGTTTTTAAGAAACGCGCGGGCAATGGCCAAACGTTGCTTCTGTCCGCCCGAGAGCCGGGCCCCCCGTTCGCCAATCTCCGTATCCAAGCCGCCCGGAAACTCACGCACGAAACCGGCAGCATTGGCCGCTTCAAGCGCCGCCCAACATTCACATTCCGATGCCTCTGGTTTTGCCAAAAGGAGATTATCCTTGATGGTGCCTGCGAAGAAGAGGCTGTCCTGCATCACCATCCCCAGACGACAGCGCAAATCGCCTTGTTTCACATCACGGATATCAATCCCATCCAAATAAATCGATCCTTCGTCAGGATCATAAAACCGCATGGCCAACATCAGTAGCGAGGTTTTACCAGCACCACTTGGTCCGACTATCGCAACCTTCTCGCCCGCCTGAATGGTAAGCCGGATTTCCCGAAGCACGGGACCCTCCTCCTCGCCTGAACCGAAAACAGGGTATTTGAAAGCGACATCCCGAAACTCCAGATGCCCCCGGACCTCTCCAAGTGCAAGCGGATGATCGCTGTCCACCACCATAGGGGACTCCCTGAAAAAGGCGATCACGCGGTCCAG
Source organism: Opitutales bacterium (assembly GCA_033813415.1). Taxonomy (GTDB): domain Bacteria; phylum Verrucomicrobiota; class Verrucomicrobiia; order Opitutales; family JAFGAQ01; genus JAFGAQ01. Next base: position 8,599 of record JAPXRV010000006.1, read on the forward strand.
AGATGCGATCGTCGCCATAAGAGCAGAAAAGGCCATCACCAGACCGGTGGCCAAACCACCCAATTGGAGCCAATATCCCCAGAAAGCCACCAGATCTCCGGTTCGCAGGTTTCCCTCCGATATCCACACTGCACCGACAAAAAGAATGGCCAATGGAGCAACAAATCGGGTTAGAGTCTGCATGAAATCCGTGAAAAGGTTCTGCAGCCAAGTGAGGCGTTCCCGGCTGTGCAGCAGATCATCGCTCATGCGGCTCACCCGCTGCTCGGCATGATCCTCCCTCGAAAACGCCTTCAAAAGCCCATAGAGACCGACATACTCTGTTATCGTGGCAGAGACCTGCCCGGAAGCATCACGAACCTCGCGGTTCCAACGCTTGAGGGACGGCATAGCCCAAGCTGTGATCGCAGACACTGCCACCAGCATAACCAACGCCAGCCACGCCAACTTAGCATTGATTATAAACATCATTGTGAAGCTGTAGATGATCATACCCGGCCCCCATACCAGAATGAAAGACAGCATCCCGGCCGAACCACATATCGTCTCAATATCGCCATTCAATCGAGCATTGATCTCCCCAACCTGAAAACGATGGAAGAAGTCCACCGAAAGCCGCTGCACATGCCGGTACAGCTCAACCTGGAGATTTCTGCAAAAACGCATCACCGACACAAAAAAGAACACATGGAAGAAATACGCAGCCGGTAGAAACAAAACCAATAATGCGACCCCCGCCCCGATGGTCCATCCCAACTGCTCACGCACGAACAACGCCGCATCGGATTCGATCGAGTTGATCACAAACCGGAAGAATACCGGCACCGCGCACTGTGCAGCGGCATCCAGCATGCCAAGAGCAACTCCGGCCGCGAACAGCAACCGGCTACCTTTAAGAAACCGGTTTATATCACGCCACGAAAACCGGATGGAACTCCTGGTGCTCATACGACGACAAAGATATTGGAATTCTGCATGGAAGTCACTCGTTACTAACCGGATAGAATCTCATCCATCCGTTTGCCCGAAGCGGCAACATGCCGATGATCCAAACCATGCGTTCATTCTCTCAGCACGATTGATCGGAAAGGGCTTGTCAAGAGCGCCTGGTAGTGGGAAATATTCACCCTGTTGCACCGCAGTTCCCCCCGCACGCGGGAGGAGCCCCACGGGCCAAAGAGGAACACAACATGATGGCGGATATTCAGCAAGTGGAAGCACGGGTGGTGCTTGAAGTCAGCCTTTCGAAGCTGAGGGCCAACTATCGGAAAGTGGCGCAAGCGGTAGCTCCACTTCAGGTCATGGCAATCCTGAAAGCCAATGCCTACGGACTCGGAGTGAGACCAGTGGCGCAGGCGCTACGCCAAGAAGGCGTGTTGTGGTTTGGGGTCGCCGAGTTAAGGGAAGCTGTAGAGATCGCGGATATCGGAGCCCGCATCTTGCTGCTTGGAAGTGTGCTTCCGGATGAGATCCCCGCAGCGATTGCCCACGACTTCACCCTTCCGGTGTCAGATCTTGCGAGCGCCCGCCTCATCGATGCGGAAGCCAGACGCCAAGGCAAAATCGCCAAGGGCCACCTGGCCATCGATTCCGGCATGGGCAGACTCGGGATTCCGATAGCGGCCGCGGCCACTCACATTCCGGAGATCGCGGGACTGGAAAACCTGAAATGCGAGGGTATTTATTCCCATTTCCCCTTCGCATATGGAGATTCGGATTTCTCCAACCATCAAGTCACCGCGTTGCTCCATCTCATGGATGGCCTGGAGCAAAAAGGCATCCGCTTCGCACACGCGCACATTGCCAATAGCGATGGCATCCATAACATCGACGCCTCACACCGTCCACCTTTCACTATCGCCCGGACAGGAATCAATCTGTATGGCTGTTTTGACCTCGAAGGCCACCAGACCCTACCTCTCGAGCCGGTCCTTTCGCTCCGTTCGCGTCTCGTCGCGATCCGCGACCTTCCATGGGGTGCTTCCATCGGATATGGGCGCACCCACACTCTCAAGAAACCTACACGCGTCGGGACTGTCGCGATCGGTTACGCCGATGGCTTGCCACTCCAATTGAGCGACTGCGGCCATCTTTCGATCCGCGGAAAAGATTGCCCCATCCTTGGACGCATTTCGATGGACTACACCACCATCTCACTGGATGCCATTCCCGAGGCACAAATCGGCGATCCGGTGGTTTGCCTGGACGACGCACTGCAAGTCGGTGACTGGGCCAAAGCAAAAGGAACCATTCCCTACGAGATCATCTGTTCAATCGGAAACCGGGTGAAACGGGTCTATGTCGAGTAGTCTGTACCCGGGCACAAAGCCTATCCTTTTAAATCCGGAGGCCTTCACAGCGTATGCGCCAGTAAACCACTACGATTGAGCATGCGACGACAACACCCGCTCCATGCGTTGCAAACCCTCATCCAGCATCGCCCGTGGACATCCGAAATTAAGCCTCAGGAATCCGGGCTGTCCAAAGAACGCACCATCTGACAAACCTACTCCGCCCTTCTCAAAAGCTTTGGATGGATCGTCAACACCCCAGCTCCGGACATCCAGCCAAGCCAGATATGTCGCATCCATCGGCCGCAGCCTTGTCTGGGAATAGCGACCCAATACCTCGTAAACCCGTTTACGGTTACCCTCAAGATACGCCAGCAAGCGTTGCCTCCATGGCTCGCCGTACCGGTACGCCGCCTCGCATCCCGCGTAACCGAATAGATTGATCTCCGTAATGATTCCGCGGGCTTCGCGCTTGTAGCGATTCCGCAGCGACTCATCCGGGATCACGAGATAGGCGCAGGCCAATCCCGCGAGATTGTAGGTTTTGCTCGGTGACATCAGAATGATGGTGCGCTTCAGGATCTCGGGGGACAAGGTTCCAGCGGAGATGTGCCGGCTCTCACCAAGTTGAAGGTCACAGTGGATCTCGTCCGAGCACAGGATCAGATCATGCTTCACGCAAAACGCGCCGATTTGTTCGAGTTCGGCCCTGGAAAATGCCTTTCCAACCGGATTCTGAGGATGGCTGAGCAAGAACAAGCGGGTGCGCGGATTCACCTCTGACTCCATCCGCTCCCAGTCAATCTCCCAACCTGAGTCATCCGGCCGGGGAACCAACGCAACCGTCAACAACTCCCGTTCCGCGTAGCCTGGAGCCGAGAGAAATGGCGGATAGGATGGAACAAAGGTCATGACGCCGTCCCCATCTTCCGCAAAGGCCCGGCAAGCCAGATTCAACGATGGAACCAATCCAGGGCTCCAAACCAGCCACTCCGGTTGAATGGTGAAGCTATGCTCACGCTCAAGATACTCGCAGACCGCACGAACCGTTGACTCAGGCGGAATAGTGTATCCAAACACTCCGTGAGATGCCCTGCGCTGGAGAGCCGCAATCACCTCCCGCGGAGACTCGAAATCCATGTCCGCCACCCAGAAGGGAAGCACATCCTTGCCTTCATAACGATCCCACTTCAGGCTTCCGGTTTCCCGCCTGTTGATCTGCTTGTCGAACTCCATGGGGTTCCAATGGAGTCGATTGCCGGAATTTCTCAAGCGCAAAAAAACCGGTGATCGATCGGTTGGGCCAATCTTTCACCGGTTTTATCCACAAAAACTGGAAATCAGGCCTTCGGCTTGTAAACCGACAGAAGCGTCTCCGCGATATCCGAAGGAGTTGGCGCAACGGCGATACCAGCGGCTTTCAACGCTGCAATCTTGGAGTCAGCCCCACCACTGCTACCGGATACGATCGCCCCGGCGTGCCCCATCCGCCTTCCCGCAGGAGCGGTTGTTCCCGCAATGAATGCGGCAACCGGCTTGCGCACGTGATCCCGGACATAAGCGGCCGCCTGCTCCTCAGCCGATCCACCGATTTCCCCAATCATGACAATCGCCTCAGTTTCCGGATCCTCGTTGAACATCCTGAGCACATCCAGATGACTGGTTCCATTGATCGGGTCACCTCCGATTCCAACACATGTCGACTGCCCATAGCCCCGCACTGTGAGCTGATACATGGCCTCATAGGTCAAGGTTCCGGAACGGCTCACCACCCCGATCTTTCCAGGTTTGGCAATGTATCCCGGCATGATCCCGATGTTACACTGTCCGGGAGTCATGATGCCTGGACAATTCGGTCCAATCAGGCGGGACTGGCTCGCCTTCAAGGCGCGCTTAACGATCGCCATGTCCTTGACCGGAATTCCTTCCGTGATGCAAACGATCAGCTTAATCCCTGCGTCGATGGCCTCCAGAATGCCGTCCGCCGCAAACGGTGGCGGCACAAAGATCACCGAGGTGTTAGCCCCTTCCTGCTGCACCGCCTCATGCACGGTGTTGAACACTGGAATCTTGTTGTCGAACAATTGCCCGCCCTTTCCAGGGGTGACTGCACCGACGTAACGTGTGCCGTATGCGATGTTGTTCAGCGCATGCTTGGATCCGGCCTTACCGGTGATTCCCTGTCCCACCACGCGGGTTTCGCTGTTTACCAGAATACTCATAATGCTTCTTTTCCTTTTCGATTGGGTGATCTGGCTAAACTCAAGCCTCCTGAGCCTTGACACGCTCCACAATTTTCCGTGCCGCGTCACTCAAGCTGTCAGCTGAATCATGGGCGATGCCGCTCTCCTTGAGGATCTGCTTGCCTTCGTTCACCTCACTACCTTCCAAGCGGATGACAAGCGGAATCGAAATACCCACGGCCTTGGCTGCTGCAGTCACGCCCTTGGCAATCGTCGCACAACTCATAATACCGCCGAAGATATTGACGAGAATACCCTTCACCTTCTTGTCGGAAAGGATGATGCGGAATGCCTCGGTCACCTGCTCAGTGGTTGCACCACCGCCAACATCCAGGAAATTCGATGGATTACCCCCGAAGTGCTTGATGATGTCCATGGTCGCCATTGCAAGCCCGGCACCGTTGACAAGACACGCAATATTTCCCTCCAAAGCAATGTAGCTCAGGCCCCACTTGGAAGCCTCAATCTCGCGGGGGTCCTCTTCGTTCAGGTCACGCAAAGCCACAATCTCAGGATGCCGGAATAATGCGTTGTCATCAAAACTCACCTTGGCGTCCAGCGCCTGAAGTTCGCCCTTTTCTGAAATGATCAGTGGATTGATTTCAACCATGGAGCAATCCTTCTCGATGAACAGCCGGTAGAGCCCATTGAGCAATTTGTCTGCCTGCTTCACAAGATCGCCTTCAAGCCCAAGCGCATACGCCACGCGCCTGCACTGATACGGTTGCAGGCCAATCCCGGCATCCACCGGAACCCGGATAATTTTCTCTGGAGTATCCGCTGCAACCTGCTCGATCTCAACGCCACCTTCAGTGGAAGCAATGATGATCGGGTTGGACGTCTCCCGATCCATCAGGATCGCGAGGTAGTACTCTTTGCAAATCTTACAGGCCCCTGTGAAATAGACCGTCTTGACCATTCGACCCGCAGGTCCAGTTTGCTTCGTGATCAAGGTATTTCCCAGCATGCGCTTGGCCATCTCGGCGCCTTCACAGCAGGAATTCGCCAGCTTTACCCCACCCTTGTAACCATCGGCAAATGTTCCCTTCCCTCTGCCTCCAGCATGGATCTGAGCTTTTACGACAATGGTGTCCACGCAAATGCGCTCCAGAGCCGGACCTATATCCCCGGCATCCTGAACAGCGATGCCCGTTCCACAGGCAACACCATATTGGCCAAACAATTCCTTGGCCTGGTATTCATGAATGTTCATGTTAGATGATTTGCGCCTTCAGGAAACGAAAGTCGAATGTTTTCCCGTCCTACAGCGCCGGATTTTGCATCTTCGAATACTTCTAATGTCGAACATTAGACGGTATTGGGATATCGGCATCGATTCACAACCCTTCACCCTGGAACCGGGAAAAGGAAATGCATAAAACCTCAATCCGTATGAGGGTATGTCGATACCCATAGCAGCCATCGTCCTGACGGCTCACAGTGACTGGACTCAAACCGCTATGCCGGAGTTCCTTACGATACTGGAACGCACCCGGATGAGCTCCTCCTTGAGAATATCGATCCGGACCGGCTTCTCAACAAAACCATCCATACCGGCATCGGAACAAACTTTCCTGTCCAACTGAGTCACACCAGCTGTCATGGCAATTACCATCGGCTGCCGCTCCGGAGGCAGGTTCTGGCGGATCAGACGCGTCGCCTCCAATCCATCCATTTCGGGCATCTGGACATCCATCAGGACGATATCGTATGCGCCTTCGCGCACCTTATCGACAGCCACCTTCCCGTTCTCGGCAAGATCCGCCACCAGGCCGATGCGCTTGAGCAACAGCATAGCCACTTTCTGGTTCACCGGGTTATCCTCAGCCAGAAGTATCTTGAGCCCATCCAGATTGACAGCGGAATCTATTGCAGGCGCCGCCGGAGACGGGGCTGTGGATGATTTGTCGTCAACGGATCGCAACCCGATCCTTTCCAATATCTCCGCCATCAAGTGTAGCCTCGCGGGCTTGCGCACAAAATACACCCCACCCCAATTGGTCTGAGGATTGACCTCTTTTGTGAGTATCACGATTGGAGTGTGCTCAACAAACGAAAATCCTCTTATAAAACATATCAGATCATCTAATTTTATTGGCATGTGGTGCATGTCCACCACGATCGCCATCAACCCCGCAGGTTTTTTCTCCTCCAAAACCGTGACAGTCGTCCAGTCGGGGCTGTAATCGCAACGTAGGCACAGAGTGCGCATCAGGCACTTCAATGCCCGTTCGGCTGGAATCGACGAAGCAATACACCAAACATCCCTACTCCGAAAGCCGCTGTTGAACTCTCTGGACTTGAAATCCATATCCTGAGGCAAAGAAACCTCAAAGCTGAACAGCGAGCCTTTCCCTGGTTCGCTTTCCAAATGGATGTCGCCACCCATCAGCCAGACCAGATTGCGGGAAATGGACAACCCCAATCCCGTTCCACCATATTTCCGTATATTGGAGTCCTCGACCTGGTAGAAGGGCTCGAAGAGCATCCGGACTTTCTCCTCCGGAATCCCGATGCCTGTGTCGCGAACCTCAAAATAGACTTTGTCAGGATGGAGCGGATCGTTTGCACGACGCACCACCACCCGCACCTCGCCCTTCTCAGTGAACTTGATGGCGTTTCCGATCAGGTTGATCAGCACCTGACGCACCCGGGTAACATCCCCGATCCGGAAATCGCCAACATCCGGGCACATCTCGAAGGAGAGATCCAAATTCTTCTGCTGGGCACCAAAAGCGAGAAGATCCATCACATCCTCAACGCAGGTTCTCAGATCAAACGAACTGTTCTCAAGCTCAAGCTTACCTGCCTCAATCTTAGAGAAGTCGAGAATCCCATTCAGAATGCTCAGCAACGATTCACCTGAACTTTTGATAGTGTGAAGAAAAGCCGCCTGCTGCGAATCCAGCTTCGTCTGATCCAGAAGCGCACACATCCCAATCACACCATTCATCGGAGTGCGTATTTCATGGCTCATCGTAGCAAGGAAGCGCCCTTTTGCGATTGAAGCCGCCTGCGCCTCACCCTTTAGCCTCTCGGAAATATCAAGCGACTCCCTAAGCTCGCGGTTGCGTTCCTCAAGTTCTGAAGCCTTGTGCAATACCTCCTGAGTCCGGCGGTCGACCTCTTTCTGCAGCTCCGTGTTCGAATACCGAAGTCGGGCCTCACGGAACACCACCCCCAGATGGATCAAGAGATAGGCCAATAGAACATACCCGACATAGGCCCAAATCGACTTGAACCAAGGCGTCCGGATCATAAAAGCGAAATGCACGGTATCCGAACCCACAAATTGGGCATCCCTGCCGTGAACATAAAACATATGTTTTCCGGGGCTCAGGTTGTTGTATTCCTTTGAATGCTGCGGACGGAAATGCAGCCATTCCTTTTCGTGTCCCTCCAGAAAAAACTGGTATGTGTTGCGCTCCGGCTGCAAATATTGATCCAGAACAAACTCAAAGCCCAGATTCCTGACCGTCGACGGCAAAACCATTTCCGGCAGTTCGTTATCAACTGTTATGTCCGCCGCGAGAACCGCTCCGGAATCCAGATCCACCACCCGGCGCAGAATCGTCTTCGGCTTAGGGGAAACGGGCGCACTGTCCGGTTGAGGAAACACATAAAGAACTCCATTCAACATTGCGTAGGCATCTCCAACAGGAGTCTCAACAAACGCACCCACTCTATTGTCCATGGTTTCTCCGAAGTACTCAATCATCATACCGGGAGTACTCGCCGGCACAGGGTGCAGATTCGCGAGTCCATCATTCCGCGAGACCCATCGGCTGCCATCTTCCAAAGCCAACTCCTGAGAATAGTAAAACGGACCTTCCCCGGGAAAATAGGCAACCTTACGATTGGGTTCAAAGCGACCCCTTGCCCGATCATACTCCAGCATCTCCGTTCCAAACACAAATACCCGGTCTCCCACGATCAAGGGATTCACCCACCCCATGGGAACCCCCTGTGCCTGAGCCAGAACCTTCAAATCCTCCAACTGCCCACTTCCCGGATTCTTCGACACCAAACCAACCCTGTTTTCACCCATCCTTATCCATAGATTCCCGAGAGTATCTTCTCCTAGCCCATGGACGATACCGTCTTCCGTAAAAACAGGCTCAAAATCTCCCCAACCGTCCGGCCCTTTAACGATCCTGCTCAATCCGCTGTATCCCCCAACGTAAGCCACTCCAGGCTCAACCATGGAGGCAATAACCAGCGACCGATCCGAACCTGCACCACGAGCATCCATGCCGTCGGCAGATGGAATGAACAAACCGGAGAAGGCTCCTATCAGCACATCCCCATCAACGACTGCCATCGTACGGGTGGAACTACCCATATCCAATCGTATCCACTCCAGATCCAAGCCTCCCTCCAACAAGGGAGCGAGCTCCGCAACAAATACACCCGAACTGGTTCCGACATAGAAGTTTCCGTCGTGAATCAAGACCTCAGCCGCCACACCATTAATGCCTTGCTCCTCCGAGAAAAACAAACTCCGAACCGGGATCTGAACAAAACTGATACCCTTGTCGTGGGTGATCCAAAATGCGCCATCCTTATCCTCAAAAACCGAACTGATCGTATTGGAGGGCAAGCCGCTTCTTGTGTTGATTACCGATGCCGAGCTTCCATCCGGTTCGCAAATCCACAATCCATGGGCTGCCGTGCTGATCACGATCCGCCCGTCGGAAGCCTCAGCAATGTCGGTTGCTCGGCATCCCTCCGGAAACAGCTTTGCGAAGTCCGGATAATGAGCAAACTGCTTTCCATCAAAAACCCATAGGCCGTTGCCTGTGGTCACAAAAGCCAAACGATCATCTCCCAGCTCTCCACTTACGACGACCGAGTTCTCACCCCAGAAAAAGTCGCTTCCTTCAACTGGAACGAGTCCGTCTGGGGCAATTGTGTGAAATTTACTATCCGCACCCACTGCATACACCAAGGGCCCCATCTGATGGAGTGTCCGGATAAAATGCCCCTCCAGAACCTTGCGCACTCCCATGTCAGGATCATACGAAAACAGAGCATTGTGAGCCGCCACATAAACCACGCGACCATCTACGATCACATTTCTGAATTCACTCTCGGCCGACCCGAACTTCTCAATCTCACGATACAAATCCGTGTAAACCCACCGGTTGTCCTTGCCTCGCTCAAACCACCCGAAACGCCGGAATCCACTGGTCCATATACGCCCCTCTCGGTCAATATCCAGGTCGAATACCTGCCCACTGTCCTTCAAAATCGTCCAGGACTGGCCGTCATATTCCAAAACGCCCTCATAGTTTCCAATATAGACCAACCCAGTTGAAGATTGAGCAACCCGATAGTTCATGGGATGTCCCATATAAACCCTCGAGCCAAAGTTCCTGAGCATAGGAACCCCACTTTTCAAACTATCACCGGACGTCATCCCCGTCACACCCGATATTGGGAAACACAGGCACGCAATAGCCACCAGCCCCAATACCAAAGGCGCCGGACATCGGACTACTCTGAAATCGCTCCTCACTCCATTGATTGATTGAAACCCGTGCCATCAGGCGGAACCGAAGCAAGGGGTTACCCGATAATCGGATCATTCAGCCGATAATTGAGCACTCAATTCCCGGATTCTGTCGATTTTGATCATTCGGGCCAAATTGACAGGAACCAACACAGTTCTCCTTTTGCCCAACAATTCCGATTGACGGCCCCGAAACGATCCGGTTACATAAGTTCTACATAAGCAGACAGGCTCTGGAAGCTTATTGAGCGATCCAGACGAGAGCGGGCGTATTACATCGGTAGTATGCGAGCTTCCCAAGCTTGAGAGGCGGGTTCGATTCCCGCCGCCCGCACCACTTTCCTAAGTTGTTGAAATTGGCACACGTAAAAAAAAGGACCTCCGGAAAACGGCCAAAAGTAATGCTAAACTAATACCGTGTCTCGGAGTGCATAGGTAATTCCTGCACGCCTCAATAGGGGCCGTTGATACATGATCGCTCCGCCATTCGTAAAACTCGACTACGATCGCGTTACAGAAGTATTGACGAGAGGCTCGATTCAAGGCATCCTACTATTTTCTTTCGGTATCAGACTGCTCCTCAACCCGAAAACCTCTCACGCATATTATGAGTGCGATGCCTAGAATCCTCCTCCCAACACTATCCCTATCGCTGCTTCTTCTGCTCCAAGGCTGCGGAGACAGCAACACTCCCCGGTCAAAGGATGTGCAAGCGTATCTGGAATCCTTAATGTCCAATTCGCCCATCAAGATCACCAGTTTTGAATCGACCAACTATCCGGCCGGGACAGACGCATTTGATGTCAAATTCACGGCGGAGATCCGGACGGCGGAGCCATTATACACCTATGATGAGGATCCCGGGGCAGCTCGTTCAATCGATCCAAAGTCGATTGCGGAGGCCAGAAAAGCCTACGATCAATTGCCAGCCAGCCATAAGGTTGGGATCGACCCGATCAGCATCACCCTCGACTATCCGCTCATTGTCCAAAAAGTAAAGGCTGGATCCACGGCTCAATTCTCCGGGGTTGTCAGGGCCGAGCTTTTCGTCAAAACGTGGAAATTCACGCTACAGCGTTCCGAACCTGCCGATGTGACAGATGCCTTTGACGGTATATCGCTCGCGGAGATAAAAGGAGAATATAAAGGCTACTACATAACCGGCAGCGAAGAACACAAGCAGGCCCTCGCAGGTCTCGAAAATGCCAGAAACCGATACGTCAGTCAGGTCTCCGAAGCCAACGACAAATGGAAGCAACAAAGAGAAAAGGCGCTTGAGGAGGCGCGGGCACTTCTTGGGGAAATCAAATCGGATGCGGCAGACGGATACTGCTTCCAAACTTCCGAAGACAGTCAGTATCCGGGATCTGTTTTCCTCAAATTCTCCGCTGACCCGTCGGGACTACTCAAGGCGGTTTTTCACAACGATGGATCGTCTGCTGACACCATCACTTACGAAGCAACCTCAAGGTATGAAAACAACCAACTACAGTTGGAACTGATCAAACCCGTTCGCAGTTCCGCAAAGCTGTTTGGACCCTTTCTCGAAAACGCTCCGGGTTCCATCCGGCTGACCAAGCTCAGCCGTGATGCTCTTTCGTTTTCCGCCTCACGGATGAACTTCAACATGACCAGAATTGACCGATACGCCTACGGCAGGGCGATGGACAGCACAATGGAGGGGATTCGGGAAATATCCTCGCTCCTGGCATCAGGCACATCGTTGGATGGAGTGGTCTCAAATCTCGAGAGAGGATTCACTGAGGAGATATGGCTGCACATAGGAGAGATGAACAGCAACGGATCCTTCTCGGGAAGCATTGAATCGATTCGAAACCCGTTCCTGAAATCCGGGGTCACCGGAGTACTACGGTCCAATCGGTATGACACCAGCGGAGGGATGCTGGTGATGAACTTCTCCGGAATGGGCCTGGACCGGACCTACGAAAATGAATACATCCGGGAAGTCTTCGCCATCTCGTTTTCCAAAGATTTCGATTTCAAGGAAGGTTCTCTCTTCAGTGATGGAAATGTGTGGGACTGGACGTTCAAACGGGCGAATGAGACACGCATGGAGGAAGTCAAGCGGGCCCGTAACAACCGACGCCAGTCGATCCTTGATTCTGTGAAAACCGGATTGATCTATGAGGGCATCATCCGGCTTCAGATCCCCGCGCTGGGCCTGCGTCCGGTCTACACTCCGCATCCAATCAGAATGACCATTCTCGATCTGGACCCGAATGAAAACCGGGTGCGTCTGGAAATCTCGCACAAAACCGACAAAAGGCTGAAGAGATCGTTCACAGGCACCATCGACTTCGATGACGTCAAGACCGGATCCGAACCACTGTCCGTCTCAGCCTCCCAACCCGGTATCAGCAAAAGCACTATAGAAGTGCCTTTGCAGGCGCACATCTGGATGGAGGATGAGTTCTCGTTCACTCTGAAAGTTCGGGACGGCAAACTCATATGGGGAGACCTCGGGGAATTCGCGATTCCGCCTCCTGAGCCGATTCTGCCGGTGATCCCTGCAAGTGGTGCTGCAACCCAGCCCTGAGGATTCAGACGTTATCCATCATTATCGATGAGGGATAGGGTCCCCGTCGTGCGATTATCGTGTGGGACAATATTGCTTGGGCAGACTCAAGTTCGGCCAAATCTGTTCGATAACATGGATGGTGTTATCAAATGCCGGACAACCCGAAGGGATTCGGCCTCCCCCTACAATACCCTCTGACCTTACCGCCATGAGCATCACTCCTTCAAACCGGATCCGTGCCCTCCTGTCGCTTGTTTCCATTTCTCTCGGTCAATATGCCGTTTCCATGGAAACTGAAGACTCCGACGGCATTCGATCCTACCTCGCTTCCGGTACCTTGAATGGAGAAATCGGACTTGTCAGTATCAGCCACGAGTATCGGGGCTCGGATGATGACAGAGGTAACGCATTGGGTTTCCTACAGCTCAAATACAAGTCGATCGACACCTGGGGGCTCCACTGGGGCGCGTGGTGGTATGGAGTGAAAAGCGCATGGGAGATGCATCCCGGAGATTACGACAGACTCTGCAAAGCCGACAGCAGCCTGCGCGAGTGTTTCGTATCATGGACCATTCCGGAATCGGATACCACCGCGACAGTTGGACGCTTCAGCATGCGCCAAACCACCATCGATGGCAGATCTCATCAGGGCATCCAACTCATCAGCACGGACATTCCGGGCGTAACCCTCCGTGCGGGAGCTTTTCACCGCTGGTCACGCTATAACCGTATTCATGTCAACTTCCAGGGAATGACGGGATGGTATGAAGTGGATGCGGTTCACGACGATGCGGGGGATCTATTCTGGTTTGGCTCAATTCGCAAGCATGGTCAGGACTCCGACTATGTTGAACTCTTCGGACGTCATCAAGACAAGGTCATGAGCGTCATCGGAACAGAATGGGACTACTCCCTCCCCATTTCGTCCGATATACGAATCGGCATGGATGGGATCTTTGCCTACTTCGAGAACGCATGGCCGGATCGCCTTCAGCCCGATTACGAAGACGCTTACACATGGCTGATGCATGCCTCCTTGAAAACCGATTCCCTCAGCTTTGGAATCGGATGGCACGGAATCAGCGATCACACAGCCGATATCGGAGTCGGACCCTACTTCTGGATCGATCCCCTCATCGTCGACGACACCCTACCCTACAACGACCGGAATCGAGCCCAGTTGTTTTATGCCGATGCTGATGCTTCCTTGGGAATGTTCGACTTCAACTTTGCCTATGGATATGGCATCAACAACGCAATTGAAGTGAACTCACACGAGTTCAATGCGACCGGGAAGGTGCACCTGAGGCAGGATCTCTCTTTCGAAATCATGGTCTCCTGGAACATATATGAAGGAGACACACTGGCCGACTATGTAAGAACCGGAACACTCCTGACCTTCGAATTCTGAGCGGAATTCTGTTCTCCCCATTCGCTCAATAACTGAGGGCATCCGTTCCCCGAAAAGACGCATTCAAGAATGCATAGCTGCGACATCTTTGTCTCGACAATGCATCAATAGTGAACATAGTTTCATCTATCGATCTTGAACGATTATGGACACCCTTGAAAAACTTCGCCTCCTTTCGGATGCTTCCAGATATGATCTGGCCTGTGCCTGCGGGACGAAAGATGGTGATCACCGCAAGCGTGGAGAGGACGGCACATGGCTCTATCCGGTGAGTCTGGCAAACGGAGGGAAGCAGATCATGCTAAAGACACTCATGTCCAATGTGTGTAGCAGTGATTGCGCCTATTGCCCCTATCGCAGCTCCATGGATGTGCGCAGATGCTCGCTTCTGCCCGATGAAGTGGCATCCATCTTCATGGAATATGTCCGGCAGCGAAAGGTCATTGGGCTATTCCTGAGCAGCGGAGTAGTGGGAACGCCGGATCGCACCATGGAAATGCTCACGTCAACTGCGGCGATACTGCGCAAAAAGCATGCTTACCGTGGCCACATTCATCTCAAAGTCATTCCCGGTTCATCGCATGCGGCTATCGACGCAGCCTTGTCCCTAGCGAACGCGGTCTCGGTCAACATCGAGACTCCCGGGGAAAAGCATTGCGCAAGGCTCTCCGGCAGGAAGCGATTCCTTGAAGACATCATTGGACCCATGCAGTACATTGCCCACCAAACCGGCAAGGGAATGAAGCATTCACGTGTGCGCCAGAGCACTCAGTTTATTGTCGGAGCATCCGACGAGACCGATGCGGAAATCGTCACCTATACATCTGCTCTCTACCGCAAACTGGATCTCAACAGGGTGTATTTTTCCGCCTACCAGCGCGGATTGGGCCGGAACGACATTCCGGGTGAACAAAGGGAAGACGGCTCCAAAGAGGAAGGTTTCTTGCGCGAGCACCGACTCTACCAAGTGGACTTTTTGTTGAGAAAATACGGCTTTCAAAAGGATGAAATCCCCTTCGACGCGGAAGGCAGACTGTTAAAGAATCGCGACCCCAAACGTGTATGGGCGGATAGCCATCCCGATCGATTCCCGATCGACGTCAACACTGCCACGGCATTCGAGCTACTCCGCGTACCAGGCATCGGACCTGAAACCGCCAACCGCATTGTTAATCAACGCAAGACCGGACGGATCAACTCGGTCGACCACCTTCCCTTCAAAGGCAAACGCCTGGCTGACGCCCGCCCCTTTCTCAAGGTTTAGCCGCCCGCATCAACCATGCGGTCAATCCCTCGGGATCCGACCACTGCGGGTTATGATCCGCTTCATAATCCCAAACCATCCATCCACGCGATCTCGCCCGCTCCGCAAATGGAAAAAAGGCATCGTCTTCAGGTTTTGTGCCAAGATCATATGTCAGAATAAAAACGGATCGAATCGCACGGGCTGCTTCCTGATTGGAAAGTTTGATACCTTGGATGACCGTCTTCGTCGGGTGTGGGACATCATGGGGAATCGGGGTTTCGGGAGTAACCCACTCGGGCACCACATAGGCTTGAGATTCGGAGACATCCCATTTCAGAAGGCTATTGAGACTCTCGCCATTCTCTGGAAGCAGCGCATCCAAATACACAATACAACCGATCCTCTCAGGAATCCGGTCTGCGACACCCGTCACAACCATTCCACCATAGCTGTGACCAACCAACACCACATTCTTCAAATCCTCCCACAGAATAACATTCACCACGTCCTGAATGTGCAGATTGAGATCAATATCTTCATTCGCCAAATGATGCCGCTCACCCTGTCCGGTGAGCGTGGGACGGTACACCGTGTGCCCCTCCGCCCGAAGAAGTCGATCAACTTCCCTGAAAGCCCAACCGCCACCCCATGCTCCATGCACGATAACAAAAGTCTTCGACTCCTTCTCATCGACGGACGCTCCTCCGTCAATCGATACACCGGAGTTTTGCGCCCACAGGGAAACGCTGCCCAAGATGAAGGTCATCATGACCAGTAGACGGATAGGGGTTTGGCTCATGCATTGTCTCCTATCTTATTCTTGGGAGGATTGTCAATTCCCACACAATTATCGGCAATGCGACACGATAAGCCCCTTCTCCTGAGCATTCATTCCGCTTGCAACACCCGACCATACCTTCGTATGAGGAAAAACATGACAAAAACCGATGTCTTTTCCTTCATCAACGAGAACATGTCCTGCAACCTCGCGACCTGTATCGATAACAAACCGCAGACACGATGGATGCTCATGTACAAAGCCGATTTCGACGGGATCGTTTTTCACACCGGAACCATGAGAGACCTCTATCGATCACTCCTCGCAAACCCACAGGTTGAGTTGTGTTTTTTCAATGGAAAACCGGAGAACATGATTCAGATCCGTGTCAGTGGGACAGTGGAAGAGGACAAGGATCCCGTGCTTCGAAAGGAAATCATTCAAGCCCGTCCGTTTCTCAACAAAGTGATTGCCGAATACGGGGAGGAGTCGATCGCTCCCTTCCGCCTCCGCAACATGGTGGCGAGTGTCTGGACCATGGAGAAAAACACCGAGCCCAAAGAAATGATTCCACTCGACTAAGCAACCGTTTCACGGATCTCTCCACCAACACAGATTTTGGGAGGAAAACTCCCTTTCGGGAGATTCATCGCCGCGGACCCGGCCGAAACCAATCTTCAACCCGGATCGCGGGAAATCAAATGGCAGCCTCTGTCTTTTCAATAGTCTTCTCTTCACCTCCCGACCTCAGCATATATTTCTCCATTACCCCAATTCCGTATGCCATATGTACAATGTAACATGGCACATCTGGCAACGACTAGGTCGTATACCACGAGAAGAATAAAGATCCTGTTTAGATCCTCTCATGAATGACAAAAACTCACGGCATTGATCCCCATCCCCGCGATGCAGGGAAAGGGATTGTATCGCCGGTATCATCCGGGGAATTGACGGTCCATTGGAGCAGGAAACGAACGCATGGCTTTAGCGTATTTTATCGCCTTGCGTTTGGCGGCACTACGCCGTCCCATCTCACGACAGGCTTCCTGATAAGTCATCCTCTCTTCCGCCATCAACCGATAGACTTTGTGAAGGAAAGGCTTCATGATATAATCATCGACCCGGACTCCATCATTCAAAGCAGAATGGGAGCCATTTACACTCTATTACCCAGTATTTACCCGCCCTTCACCAGTCTGTGACCACGGAACCAATCCCAAATAGCAACCCTCTCAAATCAACCACATTCATAAGGGCTGACAGAGCCGTCTCTTTCACCAATGGTCAGGCCCGAACTTTCAAATGCTGTCATGCTATTTCAACCCGGACCGGCGGCAGGTCTTATGCCGCCCATCTCCAGCAACGCGAAATTTCCGGATGTTCAGCCACCCACTGTGGGCACATTCCTAACCCGAACCGTACCGCTCATGGATCGCCGCACGGAAGCCCGTCTTAAAGCACTCCGGATTGACGGGTCACCGGGAAACCGCAGCATACCAGATTCACACAGTCTTACAGCCTCCGCAGTTCTGCCAAGTTCAAGGTTCAAGTCGGCCGCAGTCACCACATCCTGAGGCCGATGGTCCCGACACTCAATCAGCTTGTCGCAAGCCATGAGAGCCGTTTCCAACCAGCCAAGCGCCCTCGACGCCTCAAGCGTAATGAGTAGCGCAAGGCGGTGATGAGGGTTCAACGCCAACACACGATCCGAAAGCAGGATTGCGCCGCCCGGATTTTTTTTGACTCCACGGTGCCCAGGCAGCATCAAGGCTAAAACTGATGTTCTTATCCTCATTCCAATGGAAGCACGGTTCGTGTCGACATCCCTGGCTGTCGATCTGGCATCCCACAGCAGCAATCGGACGCCTGCATGCTCTGGAAAACGATTCACCCAATCTGCTGACAGCGCTGAGACATAGGAAACATTACCTTTTTCCAAAGCCAATCGTGCATCCCTTATCATACGGGACATCCGGAGACCCGCGTCCCCGGGATTCTCAGCTCTGGCCTGCATGTTCATCACATAACGGAATTCACAATATACTTGAAAAATCCGTCATGAAGTCAATTTCCATTCATGGATTGCTTACTCGCTACCAACAGCACTTCAATAATCAGCATTTTGAAAAAAAATAAGAGGCCAAAGAGACCAGAACACTTGCCCAACCCGATTCCCTGAAAGCAGGAGTCAATCGAGAACCCGAAGATCCTTTCGCGCAGCATCCGACAACTCGGCCAACGCATGCTCCACCTGCTCCGTGTCAGGACACTCGGCGAGAAGCCGGATTTTGGTCTCGGTTCCGGAGTATCGCACCAACAAACGACCCCGGCCACCCAATCTGGATGTCCAACGTTCCTGAACTTTCTGGAGGTGATGCAGCTGGTCCATGGGAAGTTTTTCAGCCAACCTCAAGTTTATCATCCGGGATGGAAACAGCCTGAACAGCTTGCCCAACTCTGCCAAGCTGCGACCTGCGTTTCGCATCGCCTCAACAAGTTTCAGCAAAGCTACCAATCCATCTCCGGTCGGCAAGTAGCGACTGAAAACATAGTGTCCCGAGTTCTCACCACCAAACCACAGGCCCTTTTCCCTCATGGCGATGCTCACATTGCGATCCCCGACATCCGTCCGGATAACAGATGCCCCAAGCGCATCCTCCAGGTAAACATCCAAACCAAGATTACTCTGGATCGTTGTAACCAAAGGGTGATCCACTCCCGCTTTCTCACCATCGCAATAGGTGGACACGATTCCCATGAAATGCTCTCCAGACAACACATACCCAAGGTGATCGACCGCGATCACGCGATCGCCATCTCCGTCGTGGGCAAAGCCGAGGTCGCAATTATGTTCCTTGACAAGGCGAGCCACATTTCCAGGAAACTCACTGCCAACGCCTGCATTGATATTTCGACCATCGGGAGCATCTCCGCTGGTAAAAACCGTTGCCCCCAAATACCTGAGAACCGCTGGAGTAAATCCAGCCGTCGCCCCATTTGCGGTGTCCAATGCGATTCGCATGCCATCCAATCGTTGCCCCGACCATCCCTTGGCAAAATCCACAGGATCCGGAGCCTGCAAATCCGGCAGCACAAAACCTGAACTATGGTCGATTGCCTTTGTGATGCGTTCATCCAACAATGCCTCAATCTCTGCTTCATCCTTTGGATCAAGCTTACATCCGTTCGCCGCGAAGAGTTTGAAACCATTGTCCGAAGCAGGGTTATGAGAGGCCGTCAGCACAACAGCCATACCACCGCCTCGCTCGATCAAGCACCGAGCCGCAAACGGAGTCGGCACAACCCCCAACCAAACCACCGGGCGCCCAAAATCCGCAAAACCGGAAGCAAGCGATCCCGCCAACTCTTCGCCAGACTCACGGGTGTCTCTCGCTATGTACACGGATCGATCCCGCAGCAAGCCACGCTTGAGCATGAAGGCATCAACCGCATGCGCGAATTCGCGGGCAAATCCGGCAACAATCGGATAGCGTCCCACAGTGCCCCGGATTCCATCCGTTCCAAAATATCGGAGTTTCATGAACGAAAGAAAGACTGAGCTTGCTCTAACCAAGCCGCGACAGATCCATCCTGCAAAGCCCGCTCCACGCGGGTATAACCCTCATGTGCGTCTTTGACTTTACCCACGACCAGCAAGGCAACCCCTGCGTTGAGACAAACCGTCTTAACCAAATCAACAGAGCCTCTACCGCTAAGCAGTTCATGCATCATCCGCATGTTATCCTGAGCATCGCCGCCCGCAAGCGCTCGAACGTCACCGGGACCCACGGCATCCAGGAGCGAGCGAAGCCCGCTTTCATGGGATTCGTCCCAATCCCCGGCCCCGGCAACAATGTTGGTTCCGACATGGGATAATTCATCCATACCGGAATGCTCACTCAAACGGCAGTGCACAACCAGCCCGCGCTTCACGGGAATCGCATCCAAAGTTTCTGCAAGCGGCCTGACCCAAGCCGGAGAGAAAACACCCAGCAATTGGTGCGCGGGCCTCCCCGGGTTGATCAAAGGCCCAATAATGTTGAAAACCGACTTCCGCCCTTCGGCAGCCAACTCCCGGCGAACCGGCATGACTGCCTTGAAAGCCGGGTGATAGGCCGGGGCAAACAAGAATACGAAATTCAGACGCTCCATCGACTCCAGAAGAACCTCTGGCTCTGCATTCAATGGGATACCCAATGCCTCAAGCACATCCGCACTTCCCGAACGCGATGTAATCGACCGGTTTCCATGTTTGAACACCGGCACACCCAAACTCGCTAACACAAAAGAAGTGGCCGTTGACACATTGAACGACCCGGATCGATCGCCCCCTGTGCCAACAACATCAATCGCATCGGAAGCATACGCATCCAACCCTGGATTCAAGGCCAGTTCACGAAAAAAACGGGCAAAACCTGCCACTTCGGCTGGCTTTTCCCCTTTGTCATGCAGACCCGCCAAAAATGTTTTTTTGGTGGACACACTCACCTCTTCGGCAATCAACGCCTGACCCGCAGTACGGCATTGATCCTCATTCAGATCTGTCTTTCCCAGAACGAGGCCTTCGAGTTGTTCCAGTTGCGCTTGAAGGTTCTCCATCACAGGATATTTTGGAATCAGGGATTGCTTGGCTTGTCAACTATCACGCTCTTCACAGAAATCCCGGTCAAAATCAATTGCACTTATCAAAAGGCGCATAGATTCCCCTATCGATTGACGTAACCCCAGGATTCATAGCCAAACCACGGCGTATTATATTCAACACTTTCTTGTTCCGGATGTATTATGAATTCATCGCCTCCACTGCACCGCAATCTGAGGCAAGCAGGAAACTATCATTCCGGAAGTCCAGCATTGCATCGCACCTCTAATCTATCACACTGACATACACAATTACCTCTTACCTCTATGGAAACCCTTCCCAGGATTCGTCGTCACGAGGAATTCGAGTCTGATATCGCAGGACAATCGTTCATCGACAACTCCACCCTGTTCAAATGGTATACCGAGGATCATTCGGTATCGAAGCATCTGCTCACGATGTACTCGATCGTGCGAGGGATGAATGCGAAGCGCATTCTCGAGATAGGATTTGGAAGATCCTCGAAAGTATTCGCCCGGGCCGCCCATGAAAACGGGGGTGTTTTCACCTGTTGCGATCGATCCGCTTTTTCCTACCTGTTCTCGAGGGAAGAACAGGAGGTGACCCACTTCGTTCACGGAAACTCGGATAAGGTCTGGGACTCCATCCGCGAAGAAAAAGACCTCTATGACTTCGCGTTTCTAGACCATTTTTCCGGCGAAGGGATATCATACCGGTTCTGCCTGCGTGAGATCATCACATGCATGCGAAAGATCCGGGCAGGAGGGATCATCTGCATTCACGATGTTGCCGACAAACGATACCCCTTGCACCATTTGGCCCACAAACTTGAACGGCATCCCAGTATCAACGCACTGATTCTGCCATACCAGCAAGGACTCGCGATTCTGCAGAAATCCGGCCAGAGAATCCTGCACCACAGCATGGAGGACTATGGGATCATCTTGAAATCAGGAATCCAGCACCGGCTCTTGAAGCATTGACGGGTTGCGGGAAGCCGGAGTTCCCTGCATAGATAGAATCCCACAGACCCATAACCCTCTATTTCAAGGTGACCCACGCATCCATTGATTTCATTCTCGGCGCATGCCGCAGTGGCAAGAGCCGGCAAGCAGAACTCCTTGCCAAAGCATCCGGCCGATCGGTCGTTTATGTCGCCACATGCCGGACCTCGGGCATTGACCACGAGATGGAGGAGCGGATCAAACGTCACAGGCAGGATCGGCCATCCGACTGGCATACGGTTGAAAACTCATTCGATCTGGAAGCACTCGCGATTCAACACCGTGGAGCCACCCTCTTGATTGACTGCCTGACCATGTGGGTTTCCCACCTTTCCGAGCAGCTCGGAACCGAAGAAGTCCTCAGCAAACTGGAAACCGGACTTCGTGCGATCCGGAATCATGGAGTCCACGCAATTATCGTGAGTAACGAGGTTGGAATGGGAATTGTTCCGGTGGATGCGGATACCCGACATTGGAGGGACTTGGTCGGATGGGCCAACCAGCTTACGTCCCGCAACGCGGACAATGTCTATTGGATGGTAGCAGGAATTCCACTCCAAGTGAAACGGGATGGGGCCAACTGCCAGCTCTGCCCGCATCCATGAAGAAAGTTCAGGCTTACTCCGATTCCGGTTTGTCCAAACGTGGATGGAGGGACTTCCACCGTGAAAGCGCCTGCCGCATGGACTCGAATGCGATCCGATCAGACTCCAGTGAATAAGGGTCTTCCCACACGAGCCCATCCACCTCATCCAGATCAATCGCCACCTGTTGAGATTCCCATTTTGCTTCGAAAAACAAATCCAGCGTTCGATAGGTCAGACCTTTATAAGGATAGGTATTGGGAAATGAACCAATGTAGTTCATTGCCCCCACCTCAATACCGATCTCCTCCCGGATTTCCCGTCTCAACCCGTCTTCAGCCGTTTCACCAAGGTCGATGAAACCACCCGGCAAGCCCAGCTTCCCTTTGGCCGGGTCCTTTGCCCTGAGCGTGAACAACACCCGGCCTGCCCCATCGTAAAAAAGAACCCCTGAGGCAGCGGCTGCGTTGATGTGGTAATGGAACCCGCATTGTTTGCACACGAAAAGATCCCTGCGAAGTGACGTGAACTCCGGAGATCCACACTTAGGACAGTATTCAAAAACCTTATCGGCCGTCTGGTCCATTACCGATACTGAGATACTCCTCGTATCCAAATGCAACCTCATTGTTGGATGGGATGATGCACCAGAGTGTAACCTTCGGAAACTTGCATCCAGCCGGGGATTGTGAATCATTCACGTGGAAGGGGCTTTCCGGCCCGATCCATGATCCCGGATGCCACCCGTGATTTCGCTCATTCCCGGGAATTCACCGAATCCCAAGCCCTTAAACAAATCATGAATCCCAGCAACTCCGATTCCTTCCGCGGAAACCTTTCCTTCGATCCCACCCGGCGCTGTTTCGTGCTATCGGACAAGGCCACTCTTTTGAAACGGGAAACTGTCACCGCCCATTATGGGGCAGTGCCTGTGTCCGGTCCATGGATTCTCCAAGCGGATTTAGGTTTTACAACCCCGGACCCGGAAGCCGCGGCTGGGATCCACTTTCAGAGATCCCACGATCCCGAATCTGTCTTTGTGACTGCTCGGTTCTCTGGAGAAGGGTCGGCGAGCATTGCATTCAGATCAGAAGACAATGGTCCGGTTCAGCAAATTCACTGTGGTGGGAAACATTTTGAATCCATTCAGATGGAGCTGAAGGATGATCGGATCATCCTTCAGGGTGCCCATCCCGGTGAAGAATGGCAAGTTCTGGGGTCCATCCGGATGCAGATTCCAGCGTCTGGACACGTCGGGCTCTTTGTCGAGCATCCGGATCCGGCCAATTTCCTGTGCGCGGGATTCCGGAACGTCCGGCTTACCCTACCAGCTCCAGCCGGCTTCAGACCCTATAAGGATTACATCGGCAGCCGACTCGAGATCCTCCATCTGCAAGGCTTCACGCGTGAGACGGTGTTCGAAACTCCGGACGGAATCGAAGCGCCGAACTGGACTCCGGACGGGCGTAGCCTTATCTACAACAGCAAAGGTCTTCTGTTTCGCTTTGACCTTCAAACACGCACCCCATCGCAAATCGATACAGGATTCGCCATCGCCAACAACAACGACCACGGGATCTCTCCGTGCGGCAAATGGCTTGCCCTGAGCCACCACAGGGCCGACCGCGACCCGGGAGCTGACTCTTCCGTTTACATTGTCCCGATTGAGGGAGGCATCCCCAAGCTTGTCACCGACCTCAGCCCATCCTACTGGCATGCCTGGTCGCCGGACGGGACCCATCTCATCTACACCGGAGGTCGGTCCGGTCAATATGACATTTACAGTATTCCCATAGAAGGCGGCCCCGAAACCAATCTAACAAACCATCCGATGCTCGACGATGGAGCCGATTATTCCGCCGACGGCAAATGGATCTACTTCAATTCACTGCGCACCGGAACCATGCAAATCTGGCGCATGCGACCGAACGGCTCCGAACCTGAACAAATCACCTTCGACTCATTCAATGACTGGTTTCCCCATCCCTCCCCGGATGGCAAATGGATCGTATTTCTGTCGTATTCACCGGACATTCCCTTTGGAGATCACCCTTACTATCGTCATGTCATGATCCGGATCATGCCAGCCTCCGGAGGTGCGCCCAGAGTCATTGCCCGGCTCTACGGCGGACAAGGAACCATCAATGTCCCCTCCTGGGCCCCGGACAGCCGCTCTCTCGCGTTTGTCAGTCACACGAATCACCTATAGGGCCGAGACGTGCCCCATCGAAAACAACCGGGGCATCTTGCTTTCACTCTAGATTTCGGTTTCCATCTGTTTGCTGAGCCATTTTGATCATTCCCGGCCACATCCCGGTCGGAACGATTCGCGGGAAACCAATCGAATGGCATCCGAGCGCAATCTTCTGCCATGCCGAAATACATTCCCAAACGACTTCAAAGCCCAACCGGCCATCCCGGATTGAGGCCGTTAACCAAGCCGGAAATTCTGGCTCCGGCTGGTGATTGGGATTGCGTGCATGCGGCCGCAGAAAACGGGGCTGATGCGATCTATTTCGGATTGGACAGATTCAACGCGCGCATGCGCGCCGAAAACTTCAAAACCGGAGATTTGCCTGAACTGATGGCGTTTCTTCACAAGAGAGGGATGCGGGGATACCTGACATTCAACACGCTCTTATTCACGCGCGAAATCCCGGAAGCCCTGCGGTTCCTGAAAGATGTCATCGTCAGTGGAGTCGATGCAATCATTGTCCAGGACGCGGGGGCGTGTCGACTGATTCGAAGTCTTTCTCCGGATGTCCCCATTCACGCTTCCACCCAGATGAGCATATCCAGTGCGGCCGGGGTGAGATTCGCACACCGGCTGGGAGCGAGTCTAGCGGTTATTGCCAGAGAGTGCTCGCTGAGCGAGACCGCATCCGTCATCGAATCCATTGGTGGATCGGATGAAGATATGCCGATTGAAATCTTTGTGCATGGAGCCTTGTGTGTGGCCTATTCGGGTCAATGCCTCACCAGCGAGGCACTCGGAGGACGATCCGCCAACCGGGGGGAATGCGCCCAGGCATGCCGGCTTCCCTATGAGCTGATCGCGGATGGCGAGACGGTCACCTTGGGCGACCGGCGGTATCTCCTCAGCCCTCAGGATTTGGCCGGTATCAGCCTCATTCCCGAAATCATCCGCAGCGGCGTAGCTTCACTCAAAATTGAAGGCCGACTCAAATCTCCGGAGTATGTGGCCGCCGTGACCGACGTCTACCGAAGGCAACTCGACAAGGTTTGGAACGCGATGCTGCAAGACCATGAAAACCGGGATTTTGAACAACCATCTTCCGAAGACCGGTACACACTCGACATGACTTTCTCACGGGGACTTGGATCCGGTTGGCTCGAAGGGATCCACAACCAACGACTCGTCCACGCTAGATTCGGCAAAAAGAGAGGTGTTTGCGTGGGAACAGTCGCTTCGGTGGATTCCCATGGAGTCACCATCTCCGGCAACGCACGGCTCAAAGCAGGGGATGGGGTGGTCTTCGACGCCGGACATCCCGACAAACCGGAGGAGGGCGGCCGGATCATGACCATTGACGAGCGTGAGAACGGAGCATTCCTGCGGTTCTTACCAGGAGCCGTCGATCCCAGACGCATTCAAGCGGGTCAACTGGTCTGGAAAACATCCGATCCCGTCCTCGAAAAACGCCTGCGCCAAAGCTGGCAACATCCCGCAGACAGCAAAACATCTCCTATTCAGGCCATCGTATCCGGATCAGTAGGCGCACCTCTTGAACTGACTTTTTCCGACGATTCCGGAAACTCGACATCACTCACCAGTGTGATCCCGCTCCAAAAAGCCGAAAAACGCGCGTTGGACCAAGACTTTCTCATCCAACAAATCGGGAGACTCGGGGGCAGTCCTTTTCATCTAGAGAATCTGGAATGCCGATTACCTCCGGATTGCATGATTCCGGTATCTGCCCTGAACCAACTCAGGCGTGATGGGGTGGCTGCCTTGATTGAGCAACGGGAGCAACCCATCCCATGGAAAATCAACCGCTCTTTTGATTGGGCGCCTGCGGCTTCTCTCACCTTCAGGCCGGTCAATCCCAGTGACGTCCACTTTGTCCCGCTGGTTCGCACGATGGAACAGTTTGAAAGAATCCTGGGACTGAAAGGATACCGGGATATCTACCTCGAACTCGACCACCCGGGGAAGATAAGGGAAGCCTGCGAAGCGTTCCGGAAATCCAGAAGCCCGGACTCCATCAACCGGAACCTTTGGCTGGCCCCACCCCGCATCTTCAAACCAGGAGAAGACAGGATTATCCAACAGTTACTCGAATCCGGCGCCGACGGTTTCCTCGTTCGCAATTATGACCACCTTGAAGGCTTAAAAGGACAAAGGCTCCGTGGTGACTTTTCGCTGAACATTTCCAACCCGATCAGCGTGGAATGGTTTCTCAAGAACCACCATCTCGAAAGGATCACGGCCTCATACGATCTCAATCAGGACCAATTGCTTGATCTTCTGCGGGCCTCCCCTCAGGGCATGATCGAGATCACCCTTCATCAACACATGCCAATGTTCCACATGGAGCATTGCCTGTTCTGCGCATTTCTGACCAACGGCAAGGATTTCAGGGACTGCGGTCGCCCCTGCGATTCCACTGAACTCTCCGTTCGGGACCGGGTCGGAATGGAACATCCCGTTAAGGCCGATGCCGGGTGCAGAAACACCGTTTTCAACGGCCGGGCTCAAACGGGCGCGGAATACCTCGATTCTTTCATTCAGGCAGGCGCGTCGGTCTTCAGAATCGAGTTCCTCAACGAGAGTCCGGATGAGATGGAAAGCACCCTCCGTAACTACCAACTCCTTCTTCAGGGAAGAATTGAGAGCTCTGTTCTCTGGCGGGATCTCAAACTGATCAATCAGCTGGGAGTGACCCGCGGAACCCTCAAATCGACCCGCTGATTTCCCACCTCCTGAAGATTCCAGGGATTTTCAGGTTGGCACCATTTGCACATTCCGCATGAATGACTTTCCTCTGCAAAAAGAAAGGAGCTTCACTCATTGGGAAACACCATGAAAGGAAAAAGGGGCACCCCCTGCCCTACTCCAACGAACGCACCATTACCGTCGATTGCTTCCATTCGATCACCTTTCCATCAAACACGAGGATGTCCGTTTTCAAATCATAGTGCTTCATTTCCTGAGTAAAAACCGGTTCCTGAATGGTCCTGCTTTCTCCTGTCAACGGATCGATGTAGGGAATCTCCTCCATGCGAGATGCCACCATGTCCACCCGGCTTTGAAATGGCTCTTCATAAATCCAGCGCTCAAAAACCAGATCTTCCCGTTCAATTTTGGTCTTTTCTTTGGG
Source organism: Opitutales bacterium (assembly GCA_033813415.1). Taxonomy (GTDB): domain Bacteria; phylum Verrucomicrobiota; class Verrucomicrobiia; order Opitutales; family JAFGAQ01; genus JAFGAQ01. Next base: position 36,155 of record JAPXRV010000006.1, read on the forward strand.
CTGACCATAGAGCTCTACCAATTCGGTGACCGGCATCCCCTTCGATAGCCCGGTCATACTCCCCAAAGCTTGTGGCTCAGCTCCAGCCATCGGAGAAGGATCGGCCCCGCCGCTTTTTTGCTCCACATTCGAGCAAGCCCCAAGTCCGATAAGTAATCCAACTCCTACCAAAATCCGAATATAAAACTGTCGCATGATCATAACCATTATTGTTGATGCTGGTTCTTCCATAATCAAAACCAATGGTATCCCGAAGAGACTACCATCCCTTCAAAAAACGAGAGCCAAATTCAGAGTCCTTTGCGGGTGAGCATCCAAACACTATCCGACACGTTAGCCGGTAGTCCTTTAGCCCATCCATCCGTTTCGACAACACAATCAATTGCCCGTTCTTCACCTGTGTCCAAATCGAAGACCCGGCCTTCGTAGGACCCGGGAGCGATCCCTTCAACCTGAAGGTCAAAGGTAGAACCCAACGCTTCGGGGGCGACCACCGTTCGCATCAGCAACCGGTCATCCTCTCCTACAGCATAGGCATGGATCCCTTGCCCCAAACCGCCAAAATCAATCCCTTCGAGGCGAAACCAATCCGCTCCCACACTGGCAATTGAAAACACGTGCGGTCCGGCTGCGAAAGGAACCTCCACCGGATCGGGTGGCGGTGGCCAATCATTCGGATCGTGGCTGGGAGGCTGGGGATCAAAAACCTTGCGGGACACCTCTTGTCCGTCGAGCGACAAAACCATCTCCGCCCCTTTCGCCCCGACCCCCGTCAGCCGAACCCGAATGACCCCTTCTTTCGCGGCATCAAAGCTGAACTGGAGCGGTTCACGGGTCATTTCCGCATGCTCGCCAGTTTGGGAATTCATGTACGCCGACACCTCCATCTGGTGGGCGGCTGAAAAGCCCTCCGGCAAATCGAAGGCATATCGGCGGGTGGCCTTCCACCCCAGACCGGGCTTGAATGATCCGGTGCCCTCGATCCCGCTTTTGAGAACCACCGTCTTCGCCTTGGATTCCTTCCATGACGGATACCCCGAAATATCCAATATATTCGCGGCATTGCGGTACTCGGCATCCAGATCCAGCATGACCACCCGTTCCCAATACCAGTAGGACGCGGCTCCCGCATGCCCGGAAAGAATCCCGGCCCATATACCATCCCGCAACACCCGATGTTCACGGTCTTCAACAAAATTGGCCCCTCCGTATTCTCCGAAAAACCAAGGCTTTCCTTTGACCGGAGGCGTTCCGGAGATCGAAGTAAATACATCAGCCGGGTAGATGTGGGGCTGATAGAAGTCCATTTTGGCATAGAGCGCTGGATGCTCGACTTCCGAACTTATCGTGATAAGGTGCTGATGCGTGTCAATCGAACGGATCATCCCGGCCATGCTGTTGGCCCAGGTCGAAACAGCATCCCAGTCATGATTCTTGCGCACCGGATCCACCCACTCGACTTCATTGAACAATTCCCATGCCATCACCGATGGTGAATGTCCCCAACGCGCAACGGCATGCCGAAGCCAGTTTTTGGTCCACCGGATCGCCTTCGGGTCCGTGAAGAAATCCCCCGGCTGCTCCAGAAATCCTCCGTTCGCCTTATTCCATGGGTGAATGTCCCAGTTTGAGTTCACCTCCGAGCTGAAAAGCCCGTGATGAAACAAGACCAGTTGGAAACGCATTCCGGCGGCATCCGCGGCCGACACAATCCGATCCCACTGTTTCAATGCCGAGGGCAATAGCTCCCCATCGGGAGCCACGGAGTCATCTCTGGTATCGAAGAACGGGCTTTTTCCGTCCCAGTGGCAGGCCCAAATCCGTGCCCAGTTCATCCCGGCCTCACTCATGAGACCAAGATGGTCGGAAATTGTCAGAATCCGCTTGTCCTGCCAGCCCAGATTGTGACCCAACGGGAAAAAGGGAAGCCCTTCATCCGTCTCAAATCGCTCGCCCCTTACCCGGACAAAGCCCGATCCAAGCAACTCGTCCTCTGGCACCACCAAGCCCTGCGCATCCACCCCGCCCACGGGCGATCCATCCATCATCAATCTCGCATCGTAGGTGCCGGGGTGTTTGGCAACGAACCATGCCTTCCACTGCCCATCGTCGAAGTAAGCCAGACGCTCCTCCCGCCCACCATTCGCGGAAACAAACTCCACCCGGTAGTCGGCCGTCTCATGATCGTATGGGTTTCCCTCGTGAGCATGATCAAAACTCACTTGCACCGGCCCATACCACTCCGAAGTGAACAAGAATATTAACGGACTGATAATTGATGTCATCACAGACCGTTGAAATGGGGAGGCGGATGGGCCTGTTGTCAAACCTATTGACCAATTCGTGGCATCTTCGATCCCCGAATCCGGTCACATCAATCGGAGACGAGACAGAGATCCGCTCCGGGACACAATCCTCAGGTATCAATCCGCTACTTGGAAAGCGGGTTCTTGATCTGAACCACCCGGGTATACTGCATCCTGAACTCCTTTTCCAGCAGGTCCCGCGTGGACTGGGGAATCTTCTTAACCCAATCCTCTATTGAGTCCCCTTCCTTACTATCTGTCGCTCCGGAAAAATCCTCCTCCGTGATATCATCCCGCCCGCCTCCAGCATCATCAACCGGAATCACAAATCCTTCCGGCAATTCAGTCGGGAACTCCGAATCAGCCACATCTCCGCCGTCAAATCCCATCTCCGCAGGATGCACACACGCCACTACAGAAGCGTTCGGGGATTCCGCATCCACTTCCTCGTCCTCATCGCATGCGCCCGAGGGAACAGCCGGCGACACTGGTGCTTCATCCGGAATGCTTCGAGCACTTCCCTGCCCCGGCCCATCCGCTGAAATCCGCCCCAGCACCATGGGGATCGAAACAGCCGGGCGATCAGTCCCGCCCGTCAGGACTTTTTTTTTTCCTCTTCCGCAGGCAGACTGTCCCGCATCGCGGCGATATCCCGAATCAATTGATCAATTGAAGTCGCGCCAATCTCACGCAAGGCCTTGAGAAGGGTCACTTCGAAATTCACCCGATCCGAAAGTCCACGCTTCACCGCATCCTCACCCTTCTTCAAGGTGTCAATCACGCGGACATACGCCTGAGAGGATACACCGCCGCTTCCCTGCGCACTTCCACCCAGACGCTCCAGCAGACGCGAACGGAAATACGATTCCAGATCGAGCAACACCCGGTAGAGATCCCGCCCTTCATTGACCAACTCATCGACGGCCACCATCAATGCCCGCTCATCCTGATCCTCGATCAGTGAAGCGATCTTCCCGAGTTGATCCATCGGCGCCAGTCCATAGACGTTGCTGACATCCTTCTCATCAATCTGGTTGCCGCAGAACGCGATCAACTGGTCAAGGATCGACTGGGAATCCCGCATCCCCCCGTTTGCCAGCTTGGCAATCGCCTTCAAAGCGCTCTCACTCACGTTGATCTTTTCCGCCGCCGCGATCTCGGAGAGCTTGGCCATGATCACCGCATCGTCGATCGGCCTGAATTCAAAGCGTTGGCAACGTGACACGATCGTGGGCAGGACCTTCTGAGCCTCTGTCGTCGCGAAAATGAATTTCACATGCGGCGGAGGCTCCTCGAGCGTCTTGAGCAGTGCGTTGAAAGCCGCATTGGTGAGCATGTGCACTTCGTCGATGATGTAGATCTTGAAGCGCCCCTGCGTCGCACCGTAGCTACAGTCCTCCCTCAGGTCGCGGATCTGATCCACCGAGTTGTTCGAGGCCCCGTCGATTTCGATCACATCGAGAAACTGCCCGGCCATGATCGCCTTGCAAATCGGGGAATCCGGAGAGGGTTCAATAGTCGGTCCATTCTCGCAGTTCAACGCGCAGGCAAACAAACGGGCAGTACTCGTCTTTCCGGTGCCACGGGGTCCGACAAAAAGGTAAGCATGCGCGATCCGATCCTGCTCGATTGCATTCCGGAGAGTCTGGACAATGTGCTCCTGCCCAACCAGTTCCTTAAAACTGCGTGGGCGCCAACGGCGTGCGATGACCTGATATGACTGCTGCATGGTATGGGAAGCAGACTAAAGCCACCGATCCACAACTCAACCCAAAACACCGCTTACTTGCATCATCCACGATCAATGGCCCATGAAGACTACTCCCCGCGGGCGTTGCCAAACATTACAGGCCGCTCAGGTTCCTCGACTTCTCTTTTCACTGAGCGCTTTGTGGCAAATAATCCTCTTCATACCTGCTGCCCCAGGATCGAAATCAACCGTCCTCTTCCGGAGGGCATGGCTTCAGCCATGCCACCCCACCAGCCCTTCATTCGCTGGCGGATGAGCGAGGACGCTCATCCCTACCCGCAACAGCCAATTTTCCCCGTATCCAAGGTAGGGCGAACCGTCCCGGTGAGCCGCCTCTTCTCCCCCTTTGTGGTAAAGAAAGACAAAGAGCTCTATTCACCACGAAGAAACGAAGGTCCACGAAGAAAGATCTGCCATCATTCCCTCCAACCTTTGTGGTCTCTGTGTGCTTTGTGGCAAATAATCCTCTTCAGAGCTGCTGCTCCGGACAAGAAATCAACAGTCCTCTTCCGGAGGGGGTGGCTTCAGCCATCCTCTTTTGCCATACCCCACCAGCCCTTCATTCGCTGGCGGATGAGCGAGGACGCTCATCCCTACCCGCAACAGCCAATTTTCCCCGTATCCAAGGCAGGGCGAGGTGTCCCCACCGAGCCGCTCTTCTCCCCCTTTTCGTGCATTCCATGATTTTCGTGGTTGATCTTGCTCTCCATCTTTCTCCCCCTTCGTGCTCTTCGCGTCCTTTGTGGTAAAGAGAACTCTTTTTTGGACAGGATCCACAGAATTGAAGAAGATTTGTCTCACGCAATGACCCCAAGACCCAAAGGGAAGAAGTTGGAATCAACCACTGATGGACTTCCCGGGAGATCTTCCCATCATTGTCTATCAGTGTGCATCAGTGGTTGAATAAAGTTTTTCCTCTTCTTTCATGATTTTCGAGTCGTTCGTGGTTAACCCTCTTCAAACCTTGTGGCGAGGCGGTAAGGCCGAAGCCATCGTGGTGGGCGAAACTCATAGCAATGCCCATCCAGCGAGCAAAGTGAGTGATGTTGAATACAAAGAGTATCATAACATCGCCCTGCGGGCTATACGCCCCGAGCCTGCGGCTCAGTGCACAGATGTCCCTCGACTTCGCTCGGGACAACATACTATGAGTAAGAATCTGTTGTTTTGCGTCAGCAAAACGTATGTGGCCCGAAGGGCTTATAGCGAAGCGATGTTGAATACTCTTTTTTGAACAACGTTCGACTGCATGAGGACGTAGTTGCACCATGCTGACTCATTCTCTTTTCTCGAACAGGCAGCTCACTGACTTCGGCGTCTATGCTGAAGCATCCGGAGCCTGGATCACACCCTTGTTAATGAGATAATTCGCCCATTCCACATCCACAGGCCGGGTGATTTTGAAATTCGGTTGGGAAGACTCCAGAAGGCTGACCCGCCCTCCGCTCATCGCATAAGCGCCCACGCAATCCGTTACCACCGCGCCACTGTGCTGAACGGATCGGTAGGCATCCAGAATCGCACCATAGCGGAATACCTGAGGCGTCTCCATGGCCCAAAGCAAAGGGCGCTGAAGATCCCTGAGATTCAGGTTGCGCGTCTCTCCTTCATGGTCCGCCTGCTTGATGGTATCCGTCACCGGACGCGCCAGCGCCGCAGCTCCATCCTCCAAGACCGCCTGTTTCAGCCGCACCAGGTCCTGAACCGTCACAAAGGGCCGGGCCACATCATGAACCGCTACCCATCCCGCATCCTCCGGCAATGCTTCCAGCCCATTGAACACGGAATCCTGACGCCGCGCTCCACCTTGAGCCCAATGCACGCGGGTGTGCCCCAGCGGAATTCCGGCAAGCTCAGCTTCAATCGCAGCGCGCTGCGCTTCATCCCGTGTCACAATGACAAGTTCCTGGAAAATCCCGGCTTGCAGAAACACATTCAGGTTCCACCGGACCACCGTTCCCCACGAACCAATCCGCAGAAGCGTCTTGTCCCGCGTGACCTCCTTCAGACGCGATCCGCTACCCCCGGCCAACAGAATCGCCGCAAATCCCTCTCTGCTCATATTCGACCCGATTTGTTTCGATGTGCAAAAGCACGCCTTCAGCACCCGAACGTCAGCCAGCCGGAGGCGTCTGCCCGGGGGCCATCTGCTTTACCGAAACCGGCAGCACACCCAGCGTCTCACCATCCACCCGAAGATCGATCTGGTATTCCCCGGCATATTCAAAACGCACCCGCACCAGATTCAGGATCAGGTTGATGACCGCCGACGACAGTCCATCCCCGAAGCGCACCTGCATGTTGCCCGACAAGGGGTCGATGATGTCTTTACCATCCTGATCCACAAAATGCACCTCGAACACGTGAGGCCCGGCCTCCATCCGCTCAAACCGCAAACGGATCGCCACCGCACAGTTCCCGTGAACGCCGGGCAGGGCCGTAAGAAGGATCCGGTCAAAAGCCCCCAATACATTCAGTTTGCCATGGGAGTCAGTCGCAGCATCGCACAGGAGAAAGGCTTCAAGGTTCATAATGCCCTATTTCTAACCCGACCCACCGCCCAATGCAACCCCCGCGTGTCATCCCGGAACAAATCCTCTCCGTCAGCCGCATCCATCTTTCCAATTGCCAACCCATCCAATCCTCTCCATCCTCGATCATGTGAACCAAACCCCACCCCGGTCCCCTGCTCAACTGGCAACGGATAACACTGATGGGAAAACAAATGCACCTTCTCGGAATGCTCACAACGATCGGCGGTCTTCTGGGCATAATCGCCTTTGGAGTCCTCGGAGTTACCCGCAGCATGCCCGCCGCCCTCATCACCCATGGAATACTCTTTGTGACCTTTGTAATATTCTCCATTCAGCGGAGCGGCAGCCTGACGGAATGGCGGAACATTAAGGTGGAGCCTCTCTACTATGTTCACTTTTCCATCATTATCCTGATTGGATTGGTATTCGTTATCGGAGGAGCCTGGATTGCTATTCTCGTCGAACCTGAATGTGAACCCAATTCAATGACGAAGTTGGATCAAATCTATTTCGGAACCATCTTTGCTTCGATAGGCGGAGGGCTTATCCCAATTGCCGTCGCTGATTGGATGTCGAACAGTCAAACAAGAAGCAGCACAAGACGTCCCTCCTAACGCCTGACCCGCCGCCAGTTCCAGCCGTCATGACCGCTACAACATCAACCCGCAGTCGAAGCCTCGCCCCCAGTCAGGCGCAGGAGGACTTCGACGTTAAGCAAAAGAAACCATGTCACATCGCCGCGCTGCCCTAGAAGGATGCCTGCTCGGCTGCGCAGTTGGTGATTCAATCTGTCTTCCGTATGAGGGTCTCGCACCTCGTCGAGTAGCCAAGGTGCTCCGGCTGCCGCTTAAGCATCGTTTCCTATTTGGACACGGTATGGTGAGCGATGATACCGATCATTCCGTGTTTGTTGCACAGTCATTGGCACGAAATCCGGTTGACCCTGATGGCTTTGTCCGCTGTCTCGCATGGAGGCTTCGGCTTTGGCTTCTTTGCCTGCCCGCTGGAATCGGAATGGCTACCCTGAAGAGCATTCTTCGGCTTTGGTGCGGAGTTTCATCATCACGAAGTGGCGTTTTCTCCGCCGGGAACGGAGCAGCCATGCGTTCGGCGATCATCGGTGTATTCCACTCGGAGGACGACGATCTGCGGTATCGATTCACCCAAGCGTCTTCTGCCATTACGCACTCCGACCCCAAGGCCGGTTTCGGCGCACGAGCAGTAGCGGATCTTGCAGCGGCCGCGGCACGAAATTGTAATCAGATTCCTGTTTCAAGGCTTGAAGAAATACTCATTGGTGCGGGAGAGGGAGACGAGTGGAGGGAAACCGTCCAGAGAACAGTTAATGCGTGTCGATCGAGAAAGATCGAGGAGGCCGTAACACCGTTAGGACTGAAGCGCGGGGTCTCGGGATACGTCCTACACACGCTGCCAGTAGCTGTGGCTGCATGGCATATCCATTTTGGAGACTTCAGGACGACCATTGAGACTGTCGTTAAACTCGGCGGAGACACGGATACAGTCGCGGCGATTGCGGGAGCATTGGCTGGGATCTCCTGCGCTATAGAGGGAATTCCGGACGATTGGATTGACGGCATCATGGATTACCCGCATAGTGCAGCGTATATTTCGAAGCTGGCGGAGACCTTGGACTCTGGGCAGACAGTGGATACCGGCTTCTCTTGGCTTCTATTCCCTCGCGGGATCCTATTTACACTTACAGTTCTCTGGCATGCATTGTTGAGAATACTTCCACCATACTAACACGAAAAGCAGACAAACGCGCATGGAGAGCAACGCCTGACCCACCCCGAGTTCGAATGACTTACCGCAGTTCCACCCCGCGTCCTGCATGGAGCGCACTCCCGGTCAGCTGTGCCTGATGTGCGACGTTGACGAAAGGAAAAATATGGCCATACCCGATTTCCAATCATTGATGAGGCCTCTACTTGAGGAACACAAAGACGGCAGAGAACACGTCAACAGGGAACTGGTAGCAGTGTTGGCCGAACGTTTTGGACTCACAGAAGATGAGAGACGGGAGATGCTTCCAAGCGGCGGGGCAAGGCTTTTTGACAATCGCGTTGGTTGGGCCAAAACCCACATCCTCAAAGCCGGTCTATTATGTGCCCCCCGAAGAGCTATTTCCAAAATCACTGATATCGGAATTAAAGCGCTGCGAGACTACCCTGATCGGATAGACCTGAAGGTATTACAGGAATTTGAGGATTACCGTGAATTCCGAACCGTTCGCCGATCACCTGATGAGGAGTATTCTGAAGTTGCAACGACACCCAGTAAAACGCCGGAGGAACTACTGGATTTTGCATACCTTGAGGTGAGAAAACAAGTCGAGTCCGATCTTCTGGAACAGATCAAAAACAATCCACCGCTCTTTCTGGAAAAAGTCGTCGTTGATCTCGTTGTAACAATGGGTTACGGAGGCAGCCGGAAGGACGCGGGTGAAGCAATTGGAAAATCAGGAGATGAAGGAATCGACGGAATAATCAAAGAAGACCCTCTGGGTCTGGATATCATTTACTTGCAGGCAAAGCGATGGGAAGGCCCTGTAGGACGCCCCGAGATTCAGAAGTTTGCTGGTGCGCTGCAAGGACAGCGCGCAAAAAAGGGCATTTTCATCACCACCTCTTCGTTTACGAACGATGCTCTGGATTACGTGTCGAAAATCGAAACAAAAATCATCCTGATAGATGGCATTCGCTTAACGAAACTCATGTTCGACTACGGAATTGGTGTTGCATCTTCATCCGTGTATGAAGTCAAGCGAATCGACTCTGACTACTTCACATAAAACAACACAGGCCGAATCACCACCCCGGCCGGTCGCCTTCTCCATCGCCCTCAGATGGCAACCAATAACACTGATGGGCGAAATAATACTATGAGCGCTTCACTTTACATCGTAGCCGAGAACCTGCCGGACGGACTGGATATTCACGTAAACGGACACTCTCTCTCGAAGTCGGAAGAGCAGCTTTCGCAGGTAGCGAAGCGGCTCGAAGTGCGAGAGCTCATGAGTTTTTTCAGTCAGGATCCAGACGAGGCTTCCGATTTCGTCGAGGATGACACTATGATTCCCGAAGAGCAGTGGTTTACGGCAGCTGAAGGCCTCGCGACGATCCAAGCGCTCATCGGCCATTTCACATCCCCCTCATCGAGCGCCGAAATAGCTGTTGTCGACGAGCTTCGTGAGTTTGAGCGCGTTCTCCTAAGCTTGAAAGAGGTCGATTCTAGATGGCACCTTGCAGTCGATTTCTGATGTTCAAGAATGAGCCCATCCAATCGGTCGCGGAAGAATGAAAAGAATCTCACGCCCGCTTGATCCGACTGCGTTGGATCTTCGCTCAAGACCCAAAGAACCAAAAATGCATTCATCGATTCATACTACAAAAACCGGACTCGAGCTTCATGTCCGGGAGGCAATCCCGGATGATTCCGCGAAGTTAATCGCCTTTCTTGAGGACACATCAGGAGAGTCAGATAATCTGTCTTTTGGGCCTGGAGACCTCGGCCTCTCCGAAGAGAAAGAAGGGATTCCTGATTGAGGGAAGAATTGTGGATTCCCTCAGGGTTGTTGGTCGGTCGTTTGACACCTATCGCATGGGGCGTCGGATTGAACCCATCGCCTGATGCATCAATCGATCCGACTTCACCACCTCTGCGCCCCAGCGTCTCAGCGCGAGAATAACAAGCTCCAATAGCCACCTCAGGTCCCCATTGAGGCCTTAGCTCAAACAGCCACGGGGCCGTACAGGGCAGTTCCCGATCTGGCATGGGCTGTTGGCCCGAAGTGAAGAAGAATCCAGGTGCCACGGAGATCGGGAACGCCCGGAGATCCCAGCCAGCGGTTGTTTCAAGCGAGTTGAACAATCGAACCGGAGCTCATTTATCCGCAGCGGTGACGTTCGGAGATTGACTAAACTCCGAAAAAAGATAACCTAATTCCATGTCCATTAAGGAATTGGTCATCGAGAAAATCCGGGAAATGCCTGAGACTTCGACTTTCGAGGAAATCGAAGAGCGCATCCGTTTCATGTCTGGAGTTCAGAAAGCAATCAACTCGATTGATTCCGGTAAGGGGATTTCGACCGACCAAGTCCGGAACAAGATAATAGAATGGACTACGAAGTAGAGTTCTCTCCCGAATCCGTCTTGACCAAGGGGACTTGGTAGCCGTTTCAGAGCATCCAAATGGAGACAAGTATCCTGATCAGAAGATCATGTATGTTCGGGTAGAAGACTACATCTACCTGGTTCCATATGTGCAATCAGGGGATCTGAAGTTTCTGAAGACGATCATTCCGAGTCGGAAAGCTACGAGAATATACATAGAGGGGAAAAGATGAACTACGACGATTTTGAACAGGAATTGCTTGAGCATGAAGATGAAATTCTGGCTAACGCCAGAATTCCCACCGATCACGAGAAACAACTTTTCCGGGAAGCGGCCCACAACACCTTGAGTAAAGACAAGAGAATCAATATCCGGATCTCATCGCGGGACCTCGGCTCACTGCAGCGCCGGGCCAATCGATATGGAATGCCGTATCAAACCCTTATTACGAGCATCCTGCATCGTTACATTTCCGGCGATATCAAGGAGATAGAGATTCCATCGGGCCCCCGGGACGGGTTGAGGGGTTAGCTCAAACAGCCACGGGGCCGTGCAGGGCAGTTCCCGATCCGATACACGCTCGTCAATCCAACGCTGGACGCAAGGCACTGGATGTAGTTTTCGTGTTCAAAATCCTCATACTGCAGCGTCTCCACAGTGTATCAGACGAGCACGTTGAGTGTCAGATCAATCACCAGACTTTCTTCTGTCGATTTCGTTTATACTTTCCACGCAGCCTAATACTTAAAATAGAACACTAACTCATCGGGGTGGGGCTCTGTGTAGTCGCTGTAGCGATCGAACATCCGGTGGTAGACAACTGGCTTGCCCGGGCGGTCTTCCAGAAGGTTCCATGCGCCCCTTACCTTATAGTTGCCATGATCGTGAAAGCGATGGTGAAACACATGGGCCGCAATGATGACTGAGCCTTCGCGAAACTGGTGGGGAATGTTAGGCAGGTAGTAGTGGGTTGACTGTCCACGCACCTGCTCAAACTGTTCTATGCAGCTGCGTGAGATGTCGCAGGCCTTCGACCAGTTGTTACGCTGGCTCTGCATGAATACGGAGAGTATCAGCAGGTAGCAAATCGTAAGCGCCGGTATAATGCCCTTTTGCAGATATGTTGATCTCGCGTGCATTAATGCAGCATGCATCCCGTAAGCCAAGAGCAACACCATGATGAAGCTCGGCAGGTAATGCCAGCGGGTGCCCGCTGAGCTATTGAATGGGATGGTGAAATCCAGAATGGGTAGTAGTGAAAACACAAAGGCGAGAGCCAGCAAGATGAACGCTCGGAATCTACCCCATGCCGCCATGATAAGCGCTGAGGCCATGAGCATGATATTAAGGAATGTGAGGGCTGTGTAGAAGGCGTTGTCCTGCGCGATTGCCGGTGTCACAAATGGATGGAGCAACTCGACGAGGTTGAGGTTGCGCAGTAGCTCAAAGTAGTTTCCATAGGCCCCGCCAAATGCCGACAGGAATCGTGAGCGCAAATACATGTAGAGCATCAGAGAGAGGCAGACTGCGCCCATATTAGCATAGAATCGAGAATTCCTGAAAATCGCCCTTACCGGGTAGCGAATGGCCAATATCAGACCGTATACGGCCGGCAAAGTGAGCGCAGATTCCTTACCCAAATAGGCGAAGAGGGATGCTGAGAACAAGCCGATTGGCACCCATAGCAAGCGCAAACGGGAGGATTTTCCGTCTGATTCCAAGTCAAGCCCGAAAAACAACACGATGAGTGAACCCGTGACAGCTGCAAGATCCGACTGCAGGCAAAACCACAAGGTGGACTCGCCCGCCCAGGGATTGAGAAAGTAGAGCACGCCTGCAAACACACTGACGCGCAGGTCCGCGATGAGTTTCCAAACGAGGCATGCCAAAAGGCTACAATTCAGTATATGAATGAGTAGTGAGACGATGGAGAAAAGCGTTGGAGCCTCCCAACCGAAGAGGTGGATCTGGATTTTGAAAAGAGTAAAAACGAGGGGACGATAAAAGCTGATGTGCGCTTCGTTGAACAGGTTCAGCAAGGAGTTGTGTTTCGCGATGTCGAGCACCCAAAAGTCATCCATCAGAAAGTAATAATTGAGGCTGAATAGGAGGGCGAAGAAAAGATTCAGCACGATTACGATCGTCAGGCCAATACTGAGAACCGGAGCCACCTTGAAAAAGCCAACTTGCCGAACATTCGGGGTGCCTAAGGGGCTGGATTGAGAGCGCAGCCAGTTATAGGCGGAAATTCCTGCAGGGGTCATTAAATGGCAGCAACCGGCAATGGTAACAAAAAAGGAGACAAAGATCAGGGCAATGTGCCAAAGGGCTAAGGGATGTGGATAAGTCTGGGGAAACGATTGGGGATCCAGGCTTCCCGGCATGTTGAGGCTAAGCTGAGGGTCTCCATTCCCGGGGGCGGAGGTAAGCTCGATTGAGGAGTCGCGCAGGTTGAACGAGTCGATTCCGCTAGCGGGTTGTAGTCTGCTCAGTGGAATGACCTCATGGTCAACTCCTCGATCATCCGTAATACGGATATCGAAGATGCGCATGGAATTCCCGGGTATCGTCGTGGGGTCGAATCGGATGCCATGGACCGATATCTTCGGTAGCAGGAATCGCGTGGGGAAGTAGCCTTGATAGGCGGCAACTGCTGACTCCTGTTCACTCCAACCCTTGCCTGTGTCATAAAACACCTGGGCCACACTAGCCTGAGGATTTTCAAGGGTGACGGTGAGATAATAGATAGGGGACTGGGGCGTGGATCTATGATAAACGGCAATCGTAATGAGGAACGAAGCCACCACAGAAATGAGTGTTTGAACAACGGATTTCATGCACCACTGAAAAGAATCAATAACCGAATTTTACATTTAAGGAAGTCTCCGCTGAAAGGGAGGGCTAAGAGCAGAGAAATCCAAAATTGAACATTATGATCGGATTTGATGGGTTGGTGTCAGTGAAATTGCGCAGCTAACCGGAAAAATCGGACGAAATTCCGGATGCGTCAAAATAAAAGGTATACAGGGCGTGGATCTGAAAATCCGGCCTCTCCCCGAATCGGGCCCCCGGGACGGGTTGAGGGGTTAGCTCAAACAGCCAGAGGGCCGTGCAGGGCAGTTCCCGATCTGGAATGGGCTGTTGGCCCAAAGTGAAGACGAATCCAGATGGCCCGAAGATCGGGAACGCCCGGAGATCCCAGCCAGCGGTTGTTTCGTGCAAGTTGAACAGTCGAACCGGAGCTCATCCGTCCGCAGCGGTGATGAGAGAAGAAGATGAGGACGGCTTGCCGTGAGCTTGGTCGAATGGGTTTGCCGTGACCTTCGTCGAATGGGTTAAATCATGAGCTTCGTCGAATGGCTGAAGCCGACCCCTCCGGAAGACACCGCAACAATCGAAGGAGACACCGTAGTCCAAGCGCTCAGGGCTTGGATTTGTTCCGGTTAAGGTATTCATCGCTGTCCCGCAATCTCGACACCAGGGCCTCGTAACTCATATCCTGTTGCAGCATTTGCTTGCGGTAGGCTTCAAATCCCTGCGGATCCGGCTCCCGCCCGAGCACCTCACGGTAGGCCTTCTTCACAAGCTCCGGAACCGTCCGGGTGCGATACTCCGGGCTCTCGCGCAAGTGCTTCTTCACCCGCTCGTAGTCCCAGTCGTTCTTGGCAATCTGCTTGCGCAGCCCTTCAAAGGCTGTCCCATCCGGCTCACGCAACAACACCTCGTTGTAGGCCTTTTTGATCATCTGGTGAGGGCGATCATATTGATACTCCCGGCTTTCCCGGATCATCTTGCGGAGCTTCTTCTCCTCCCACTTGTCCGAATAGGCCACCTGCACATAGTGATCGATCTCGCTTGGACTCGGCTGCCGGTCAAGTAGATCCTCGTAGGCCCGGATCACCATCCGCTTGAGCTCCGGACCGCGCGCCTCGATGCTTTCACTCAGGTGATTGCGCAGGCGCTGCTCCGACCATCCTTCATCCAACATCCGGCGGCGATAGGCCCGCATCCCGGTGTCATCCGGTTCGCGGGAGAGTATATCCCGGTAGGCCTTACGGATGATGCGTTCCACTTCTGCTCCATCCACCCACCTGACCTTTTCATCCACCAGATAGGTGTCATCCAAAGGTTCTTCCGTATCGTCCCAATTATCCTCGCGGTCATCCCAACGGCGCGAACCCCGATCATCCCAGCCATCCGAATCACGGTCACTTCCACGCCCGCTCTCACGATCCTTCCATCCATACTCTCCGGAACCCTCTCTTCCGGATCGTTCACCACGACGGTTGGACCCCCGGTCAAAACGATCAAGCTGCTCGCTGAAATCGGACCGGATACGGCGTCTGAACTCCCGCCGGGATAATCCATCACCCCATAGCAGCTTTCCATAGTTTATCCGCTCCTTCTGCGTCGGTGCCCGCCCGAGCTCATCTTCAAACGCCCAATTGATCCACTGTTCACGCTCACTGAAGGTGAGAACATAATCCGGGCGAACCCGCTCACGATTGCGCAATTCGATGTCACGCCTCACGTCATCCAAAGTCCAGTTGTCCGCAGTCATGTAGGAACGGTAGCGTTTAAGCTCATAATAACCGGGCTCACGGCCGAGCGAATCATAAAAGGCACTCACCAACTCACGGTCAGATTCGTCCTCCCACTCGAAACGTCCTTGCAGGCACGCGGGAAGGGAGAGTAGAGCAAATGCGATCCACAAACAGATCAGAGGTTTTTTCATGGTCGTTGGGAAATCGGGATTCAACACTAGAGGATAAGACGGAACACGAAGAAACGTATTCACCGGAAGCCGCATTACCAGCGAAATTCTTGAATTTCTTTCGTCTCCTGAAGCTTCCCGTTTGCATGGGATCACGATTCGCATACATCAAATACCATGAGCCTGTTGGACAAACCTATCCGAAAGAAACGCATTGTCGTCCTTGGGGCCGGATTTGCCGGCCTCACCTTCTGTCGGCGATTCCGGTCAGAGTTTGCCGAGATTATTCTCATCGACCGGCAAAACCACCACCTCTTCCAGCCGCTGCTCTATCAGGTGGCCACTGCCGGCCTATCGATGCCGGAGATCTCCAGACCAATCCGCTCGATTCTCTCCCGCAGGAAGAATGTCACCGTGTTGATGGACGAAGTCACCGGTATCGATGCAGAGAACAAACAGGTGATCCTGAAAGCTCAGAAGGAACCCCTGGCCTTCGACTATCTGGTGATCGGCCTCGGTGCCCAGAACGACTACTTTGGCCATCCCGAGTGGGAGGCACACGCCCCCGGGCTGAAGTCACTCGACGATGCGATCCGCATCCGGCAAAACCTGCTGCTTGCCTTCGAGCAAGCCGAGATCACCGAAGATCCCGAAACCCAGAGGAGACTCCTCACGATCGCCGTCATCGGCGGCGGCCCAACTGGTGTGGAGCTCGCGGGAGCCTGCGCCGAGCTCGCCCGTGTCATTCTGCGCCGGGACTTCCGAAGGATTGATCCGGAAAAGACAAAGATTATTCTCATCGAGGCTGGCGACCGCATCCTCTCCGCTTTTGACCCCGAGCTATCCGCTGAAGCCGAAAAACAACTTCGTCGCCTGGGGGTGAACATCCTCAAGAATGAGCCGGTGCAGTCCATTTCGAAGGAACAGGTCGTTCTCAAAGACCTCACGATTCAGGCAGGAACGATCCTCTGGGGCGCGGGAGTAAGGGGAAATCCACTCGCGGCCAAACTCGGAATCGAACTGGACTCCAAAGGCCGCATTCCGGTGAGAGCGGACTGCAGCCTGAACCAACACCGCAACATCTTCGCTGTCGGGGATATCGCCACCCTCAAGGACGGACTGGGACAACCCGTACCAACGGTTTCCCCGGCCGCCATGCAAATGGCAAACCATGTTGCACGCATCATCCGGGATGAGATCGAATGCCGCACCCAGATCACCCACAACCGCCCATCCTTTGTCTACAACAACAAGGGATCCATGGCCACGATAGGCCGGGCCGCCGCCATTGCCCAAATGGGGCGCCTCAAGTTGAAAGGATACCCCGCATGGCTCGCATGGTTGTTTGTCCATCTGATCTTCCTGATCGGATTCCGGAACAAAGCCTTTGTTCTGCTTCAGTGGGCATGGTCCTACTTCACCTACGGAAGCGGATCCCGGGTCATCTCGGGAATGGACAAGACCTTCAGGATCAAGCCTTTCGCGGTAAATCCGGCATCCAGAGTCGATGAACTCGCCCAAATGGAGAACCAGAACACCGGCTCCGGGATCTGAGTGGATTCAAGCGTTCAACCATTGAATGCCCATCGATTGACGAAGCAACCGAGCCCCGGAGAATAGCCAATTCCCCATTTGCGCCAGCCGCACAACGGAGAGGCATTCAGGCCCGGGACATGCGCAGAATGTGAGCCCGATGCTCAGGATAACGGGACAACAGCTTGTCGCGATCCGGCAACGCTGCGGGTTCAACAACATCCACTCCAGTCAGCACCACACCATAAAGCGTGAATCCCTTTCGCGATTCCACTTCCGCCGCCACGAGCGTTCCCTCCGGGATCGACAACATGGGAAGCTCTCCCCGCGAAGGGTCCTTTCCCAGACGCTGGGCCAACAGGTGATGCCGGACAAGGAAATACACCCACATGGGCTGTCCGGCATAATAGTGCCAGACCTGCGATTGTTTGACCTGATGAAAGCCCAAAGTCTCCCCTTCCTTCAGCATCCGGTAGCTACTGGCGGTGGAACACCCTTTTCCCACGGAACCACACCTATCCTCCAGACGACACCCATACCCACCCAAAGGGTGCTTGCTCATGCCAAGTAGATTGATCCAATTCTGTGCGTTCATCCTGCTTCGTGCGTGACCATACTGTGGAGATTCCGGATTCCACCGCCAACGGGAAGGAATCCGCACCAAGTATGCTTGCCCATCTGCGGTCTTGTCAAGCGGAGCACCCGGTTTCCTGCCCGGATTACATCCCCGATAACCTGTGCTTTGAATTTGACATCCACTCTATCTGGCCACATCGATAGACGTTAATTAGCCAGCTCTAATATTGAACAGCATATTCACGCCATGCCAATCTACGAATACGAAATCATCCCATCCGATGAGAAAACCCAACCCGCCGGACGATTCGAAATCCGTCAGTCCATGGCCGATGCCCCGCTGACCCGGCATCCCGAAACAGGCGAGCCCGTCCGGCGGGTCTACGCCGCCTTCAGTGTGGGAACAGGCGGTTCCAGCAGCAGCTCAAAATCATCGGCATCCTATCATGGAAACTCCTGCGGATGCTGCGGTGGAGGCTCCTGCCCACTGTAAGAAAAGCCGGAAAACATCACCCCATCGAACGGGTGTTTCCTTTCTCAGTAGCGCATCCAGCATAAATGGAATGTTACCGCGGCAGGACCTCGGGCTAACAACACCCAGCCCGATCACATAACTGACATCGAGCGATCCATGGAGGTATCGTGGGTGTTCGGGTTTGACTGCTCTTTCCCTTTGTGTCATTGCCCAAACTTTTTAGGAGAGAGAAGCATATGTTGAACAGGGCAGACAAGGAGATCAAGCGGAGGAGGACCTTTGCCATCATTTCGCACCCGGACGCTGGCAAGACCACCCTTACCGAGAAACTCCTGCTGTATGGCGGCGCGCTTCAGATGGCGGGCTCGGTAACCGCACGGCGCAAGGAACGCGCCACCACCTCCGACTGGATGGCCATGGAAGCGAAGCGCGGGATTTCGGTCAGCTCGACTGTGATGCAGTTCGATTACCGCGATTTCATCATCAATCTGGTTGACACCCCCGGTCACGAAGACTTCTCGGAAGATACCTTCCGCGTGCTGACCGCCGTCGATGCCGCAATCATGGTGGTCGATGCGGCAAAGGGGATCGAAGCGCAGACCCGCAAGCTCTTCGAGGTCTGTCGCATGCGGGGTGTGCCCATCTTCACCTTTGTCAACAAGTGCGACCGGCCTGGTCGGGATCCGCTCTCCCTGATGGATGAAATCGAGTCCGTGCTGGGCATCCACGCCTATGCGGTCAACTGGCCCATCGGCATGGGATTTGATCTCATGGGTGTCTTTGACCGCTTGCGTTCCCGCGCCCACTTTTTCAGGAAAACAGGCAAAGGCGCCCTGCGCGCAGAGGAAAAGGTCACCAGTGTCGATGATCCGACCATCCGCGAACACCTTTCCGAGGACGGGATTCACCACCTCATCGAGGAAATGGATATTCTTGAGATGGCCGGGGCATCCTTCGACACGGAAGAGGTGCTCCAAGGGATGGTCACCCCGGTATATTTCGGCAGCGCCCTTAACAACTTCGGGGTTCAGCTCCTCCTCGACGGGTTCCTTGAGTTTGCACCAACGCCGCGGCCACGCTTATCCGGCGAGACCACGATCACACCCGAACACGAGCCGTTTTCGGCCTACGTTTTCAAGATCCAGGCCAATATGGACCCCAACCACCGCGACCGCGTCGCCTTCGTCCGGGTGTGTTCGGGAATGTTCGCCAGAGACATGGTCGTGACCCATGTGCAGAGCGGCAAACGCCTGCGCCTATCCTTCTCGCACAAGCTCTTCGGGAGAGAGCGGGAAACCCAGGATGAAGCATGGCCGGGCGACGTGATCGGGATTGGCGGGCACTCCGGTCTGGGGATCGGCGATACCCTTACTGAAGATCCATCCATCCGCTACGACGAAATCCCCCGATTCGCTCCCGAGTGTTTCGCATTTCTTCGCAACGAAGACACCAGTAACTTCAAGCGCTTCCGGGCTGGAATTGAACAGCTCCTTCAGGAGAAGGTGGTCCAGAGCTTCCGGGAAGTCGGTATTCCTCGTTCCGCTCCACTCCTGGGCGCTGTCGGGCCCCTGCAGTTTGACGTCGTCAAGTTCCGCCTCGAGACCGAATACCGCGCCCCTGCCCGCCTTGAGCCGGCATCGTGGACCATCACCCGTTGGGTGGCCGATCCTCCCTCCCTCGAGGTGCTCAAGGGGCTGTCCATGTCCGGAATCCAACTCGTTCTCGACGACTGCGACCGGCCGGTCTTCCTTTTCGCCGGCACATGGAACCTCCAGTATTTCCAGACCAAGTTCAAGGACATCCAGTTGCTTGAGTATGCCCCGGATGCCGCCCCCAAAGCGGTCCTGGCCGAGTAAGGTTTGCCCCTCGGAAAACAGGTCACTGCATGAGCCTGGAAGGTCCTGCTGACGAAGATTGGGAGTGATCCAAGCGATTACCTCACGGAACAGAATCTTTCTATCGTTGGAACGTCTTTTTTCCGTCCGGCCGGGTTGCCTCGCGGGCAATCCTGAATACGCGTACCAAATGGGAGTTTCATCGCCGATGGTCGGCGTTGACTCCGGATGAAAGGATTCAACGCATGCAATCCATCGCGATCGTCGGAACCGGAGTTGCCGGGCTTACCTGTGCATGGTATCTCAAGGATCTCTACCGTATCAGCCTGTATGAGAGGGAAGACTACCCGGGCGGCCACACCCACACGGTGGAGATCGAGGAAAACGGAAAAACAATCCCGGTCGACACCGGGTTCATGGTGTTCAACGATCCGACCTACCCGAACATCAACCGCATGTTCGACGAGCTTCAGGTCCCCTCGTTTAACACCGACATGTCATTCGGGGTGCATGACACCCTTAAGGGGTCGTATTACACTTCCCAAGGCTTCAACGGATTCTTTGCATGCCGGAAGAACCTGATCCGTCCGTCACATTGGAAGCTTGCGTCGGGCATCAAAAAGCTCTTCGAGACCGCCAACCGTTTTGTCGATGCCGCTTCCGACCACCGGATGACGGTTGCTGAGTTTTTTGAACAAACCGGATTGGACCCGGCCATCGCCCGGGACTTCCTGCTTCCAATGGCATCGGCTATTTGGTCCACCCATGGTCAACGCATCACCGACTATCCGGCGTTGTCCCTCTTCCGTTTCATGAGAAACCACGGACTTCTCGGAATCGGAACCCAGTTTCAGTGGAAAACGATCCCGGGTGGGAGCAAAGTTTACCGCGATAAAATCCTGAGCGCACTCGAGACCCCGCCCATGCTCAACCGTCCGGTCTACGCCGTCACACGCGAACATCAGGGGGTAAGGGTCATGGACAAATCCGGAAACAGCGAACGCTTCGACTACTGTATCGTGGCAACCCATGCCGATGAAGCCCTTGCGCTGCTGCCCGAGCCGCTGCCCATCGAGCACGATCTTCTATCCTGCTTCCAATACTCCACCAACCGCGCGATTCTGCACTGCGACGCCTCCGTCCTGCCCCCGGCAAAGCGGGCATGGGTGAGCTGGAATTACCGCCTGGACGGCCACTCCGATGGGCTCCCCCGTGCGTCAACGCACTACTGGATGAATAGCCTCCAGCCACTTGGGACATCCACTCCATGGATCGTCAGCATCGACTACTCGGGATCGCTCAATCCGGAGTTGGTCCGCTGGCAACAGGACTACAAACACCCGAGCTTCGACCCCGCCTCCGTTGAGGCTCAGGACAAACTCCCGTCACTCAATGAACAGGGCCCCATCTTCTATTGCGGCAGCTACTTCCGCTACGGGTTTCATGAAGACGCCCATGTCGCCGGACTTCAGGTCGTCAAATCCCTCAAAAACCGCCTCGGTCTCGATCATGAAATCCTGCCTGTATAACTGCGAAATCTACCATGACCGAAGGCGACCGAAGGTGCATGCCTTCAACTATCGGGTCTTCATGTTCTGCATCGATCTGGATGAAGTTCATCTGCTCGATCGCAATCCTCTAATCGGACACTGGCCTGGAACCATCTATTCCCTGCGGGCCACCGATCACCTTCAGTCCGGCGCATCCTCCATCCGGGAAAACCTCATCCGCTACCTGCGCCGCCAAGGATACACCGGAACCATCGGCTCGATCCGCCTGGTCACCCACTTGCGGACCCTCGGATACATCTTCAACCCGGTCTCCTTCTACTTCATCGCCGATGCGGACGGACATCCCGCCTGCATCCTCGCAGAAGTGGCCAATACCTTTAACGAACAAAAACTCTACATCCTCGGGCCGGATACCCTCTCGCACGGCCGATTCAGGGACCAGCAGGTCAAGGAATTCTACATCTCCCCGTTCTCCGCCGCCGGAACAAAGCTGCACTTCAGCATGCGATTTCCAGATGACCGGCTTCAGATCGCCATCGATCAATCGGACGAAGAAGGGATATTCTTCCGCAGTGGAATGAAAGGCCAACGGATTCCGCTCACCACCAGAAACCTCCTGCTTCAGACCCTCCGATACCCCTGGATCACCCTTCAGGGGATCGTGGCCATCCACGTGCACGCGCTCATCCTTGCGATCAAAAAGGTTCCTTTCTACCGCAAAGAGGCCCAGCCCGATCTCCAGAAAAACATCCGCACCTACCTCAACGCGCGCCCGATGCGCGTTCCCGACCCTCTTGTCTAGCCAAACAGAATCCGGAAAACAAAACCCGGCGACAACCTCCAGTTCATGCATTCACAAATCGCCCTCGACTAAACATCCCGCTCAAGCCATTGACCGGAGTTCCATTCATCTTCCGCCAAAGCACTACTAGCATTCAAACGTCCACTTCACCCGTTATCTGTTCGCTGGCCAATTGCCAGGGAATCCTTCCGCAAACTGTCTCCTGTCATGAGATCCATCACCTGCGAAAACCTGCTCCTCGACGCATTCACCCGAATCCGCACCGGTCAGCTTCTCCTCACCTTGCCCGACGGATCCACCCGCTTTTTCGGTTCATCCGATACCGATGGACCGAGCGTATCGATCGTAGTCAAAGATCGTGAGTGGTTCCGCAGAGTGGTGTTGGGCGATGACATCGGACTGGGCGAATCCTTCATCGAAGGACTCTGGGAAACCGATGACCTCAGTGGATTCCTCAAGCTCCTGCTCCTGAACCGGCACCACCTCGGGAATCCAGCCATAGGATTAGTGCTTCCTGTCTTTAAGAAAATCGCACAAGGAGCCGATTGGATCCGGCACCTCCTGAACGGAAACACACGCAGCGGAAGCGTCAGGAACATCCACGCCCACTACGATCTCGGAAATCAGTTCTACCAGCAATTTCTGGATCCGGGCATGACCTATTCCTCCGCATGGTTCTCCTCTCCGCATGATGCACTTGAGGATGCCCAAACCGAAAAATATGACCGCCTTTGCCGCCGGCTCGATCTGCGCCCCGGTTTGAACGTGCTCGAGATTGGCTCCGGCTGGGGAGGCTTTGCGATTCACGCAGCCACACGCTACGGCTGCAACGTCACTTCCCTCACGGTTTCACAGGAACAGTATGCTTACGCCAAAGAACGGGTTGCTGCCGCCGGTCTGGCGGATCGGGTCACCATTCTCTTCAAAGACTACCGTGACATGACCGGCCGCTTCGACCGGATTGCATCGATCGAAATGCTGGAGGCCGTCGGCCATGAGCACCTCAACAGCTACTTCAGGCAATGCGCCCGGCTGCTCACTCCCGACGGAATCGTCGGCCTACAGGTCATCCTCACCCCGGATTCCCGCGATCACGGCTACCGGAGGCGATCCGACTACATCCGTAAGCATATCTTCCCAGGCGGCCATGTGCCCACTTTCAAGAGCATACACGAGGCAGTGGCCCGCCATTCCAACTGGGATCTCCAGCACATGGAATCCTTTGGCACCCACTACGCCGAGACCCTCCGCAGATGGCGGGCACGCTTCCTCGAAACCACCACCCAACGCCGGGTATTGGGCTTCCCGGAAGCTTTTGACCGCAAGTGGCTCTTCTACTTCGCCTTCTGCGAAGCCGGCTTCGAATGCCGCCACATTCAGGTTGCCCAGCTCATCTACGCCGCACCCGATAATGCGGAACATCTTTATGGCGACAATTGTCTCTCACTGGAATCCGACATTCCTGTTCGCAATCCCATGAAAACAACCGGCTGATCCGATCCGCCACCATCCCGAACCCATTCAAACCATGTCAACCACCGGCCACCTTTCCTGTGCACTGTCACTCGCGATCCTCATCATGATCCTGACCTGGGTCATCAGCATCCGCACCGACAAACCCTCATGGGTGGACGCGGTATGGGCCTACGCCATCGGTGCGCTGTCCCTCTTTCTCTTTGGGCTCAACTGGGCGGATGGACCCTCATGGCTCCCGCTCCTGATCGTCGTGGGTTGGTCCCTTCGTCTCGGCACCCACCTCTCCGTGCGCATCGCATCCAGCCACGAGGACGGCCGCTACACCACCCTTAAAAAAGACTGGGGTGGCGTGAAGTCCCCCATGATGTTCGGCTTTTTCATGATCCAGGCTGCCGCGGCCTTCATCTTCGCGCTCCCCGCATATTTTGCGATGAAACACACCCCAGCCGAGTGGGGCATCCTCCACCTCCTCGCCATCCTCTGGGCCATCATGGCGCTCGGAGGCGAAACCCTGGCAGACGCCCAACTCAAGCGCTTCGCAAAAGTCCCCGAAAACAAGGGCCAAGTCTGCAAAAAGGGACTCTGGCGCTACTCGCGCCACCCCAACTACTTCTTTGAGTGGCTCTTCTGGTTCAGCTTCCCCATCCTCACATGGGGCACCCCGGGGTTCATCCCGACCTTGGTCATTCCCTTCATCATGCTCTTCCTGGTCACCCGCATGACCGGCATACCGCCAACGGAAGCACAAGCCCTACTCAAGCGGGGCGACCGCTACCGTGACTACCAAAAAGAAACCAGTGCCTTCTTTCCGTGGTTTCCCCGGAAACTGCCGGATAACACCGACGCTCCAACGTCGCAGCAATAGGTATCCGACCTCCGGCCAGACGATTCCATACATAACAACAAACCCTTTATCCATAACACATAACCCATGAAAACAACCCTTCTTGTCACCATTGCCATGCTCACATCACTCTTCTCCCACGCCAATCCGCTCGAAGTCGGACAGGATGCCCCGGCCGTCTCCGGAATCAATCAAGACAGCCAGACCGTCGACCTCGGGGCGGTCTTCTCCTCCGGGCTCACCCTTGTGTTCTTCTACCCCATGGCCGATACACCCGGATGCACCGCCCAGGCATGCAGTCTTCGCGACTCATTCCAGGAACTGGTGGACAAAGAGATCCGCGTCTTCGGCGTAAGCACCGACAAACCCGAAAAACAAAAAGCATTCAAGGAA
Organism: Opitutales bacterium; assembly: GCA_033813415.1. Classification (GTDB taxonomy): domain Bacteria; phylum Verrucomicrobiota; class Verrucomicrobiia; order Opitutales; family JAFGAQ01; genus JAFGAQ01. Next base: position 61,039 of record JAPXRV010000006.1, read on the forward strand.
GGCAACCTCCTGCCATTTGACCTCATTGCGGACACCGACAAGGTCGTCAGCAAGGCCTTCGGCCGTGGAAGATGGGACCGCCAAGCCTACCTCATCCAGGACGGCAAAGTGATCTGGCGTGACCTCAAAGCCTCCACCAAGACCCAAGCCGCTGATTTCAAAACCGCATTGGAAGAACTCGGCATCGCCAAGTTCGCCCCCTGACTCAAGAGCTCGCGGGACACTAGGGCCCGCAGGGCTGGAAGAGGGAATGCATAACCACGAAATTCGCGAAAAGCACGAAACAGTGAGTGGATGTAGTTTCTTTGGCGGATGAGTTTTTCCAGTTAGGCACAGAGCTGGACAAGTAATCCCGCACAGAGGACACGAAGTCATGGGAGACATTACTACACTTCAGGCGCGAGCAAGATGCTCCCGCTACTTTGGGATGCGCTTCGCGGAAGAAGACCTGGTTCTCACACGTAGGCGCGGAGGAGGATTGACTGAAATCATTTCCCCGTAGCGGAACGCGTGAGCGTTCCGAAGCTGGATTGGAATAGAGTTAAGAGTTCTCAACCACCGAGAGCGCAGAGGATCCAATATCAGATTCGACCTCTGGAAGAAAGGTCAGCAACCTAGGCATGACTGGCCCGAATCTGCTTTTTCAATTGGCTCCAGGCTATCCCAGACCCGGGATTCTCGTCAAATCTCGCTCTGCGTCGACGGATTTCCTGAACGATTTGAGAATGATCCGGTAGAGATTCCTGATCCAACGCAATCGAATCCCAAAGGTCCTCCACCAATTGGAGCCTCTCTGGAATCGGAAGCGCTTTCAATCCGGATATTGTGTTCATGGTTATAGTCTGGTCGGGGCCTGAGGATTTTCAAGACAGAAACCTTGATATTGCCCCGGACGTCGTTGTAGGAGCAGCCCATCCAACGAACGCAGTGAGCGATGTCACAAACAAGAGTCTCTTTAACAACGTTTGCCAGCTAGGCTCACTAGGATCCGCAGCGCGGACATCGATTACAAGAGCGGAGTCCAAAGACTGCGGGTTTGAAGAAGTAGATCATTCTCTCGCCCGCTTCGACGCTGCATGCAGCGTCGAAGCTCAAGTCGCAAAGTCGCCAAGGAAAGAAAAACCGTATTTCTGAAACACGTGGAGCGAACGCAGTAAGTGATGTTAGGAAGAGAGATTTCCGTAACAACGCCCACCGGGAGGGCTACGCTCAGGTTCAGCGCATGCCGGGTTTCTCTCCCTTTGTCAGCAACATGAGACCTTCTTTCAGACGCTACTCCCAGGTATCGGGTCGCTTCGCGGTTACGATCCACCAAACTTGCTGCTTGCGGTAGACCAGCCAGATCCCCATTCGGTTCATTGTCGTGATTCGCAGCTAACCAACTCCGCCATTCGCTTCGGGTTGTGACTTCCACTCTCTTCATAACATAGATTTCAAACAGAACAACCGTCAGACCAAATGACACCAACCCGAATGCGGATGATCGACGCGCATCCAACCATGTACGCGTTGTTCATATTAGGTTACGCCTCACTCACCATCGTTAACTCCAATAATCGCTCGCAGCTCAATCAACTCAGGCGACTCTGTTGAGATGTCAAACAGGTCTTCGGTGATATCCGTTACAGTATCCACGATACCGATAATGAAATCACGTCCGGACTCACCATGCAGCCCTCCGAGAAAGACAGCTATGGCCTCAACATCGGCGAACCAGCCAGAGGGTTCTGTGTTCGGGTCTGGCAACTCAAGATTCAGGCCCAAGTCCCAATACGGCAAATCACCTGGCTGCGCGCATGTCTCGTTCCAATGGCGTTGATTAACGACCCACACTCGGCCAGACACCCAGTCTCGACTGTCGACAAACTCGGCAAAGCGGGCGTCCAGCAAATCCGCTACATCTTCAAGATCCGCTCCGTCAGTATATGCGTAAAGAACATGTCGGGCCATAACGCGCTATCAATTGAGCATCCAGTATTCAAAGCTTCTGCGATCGTCTCCCCTATGTCCATTTGAATCTATCGGATAAGACCAAGAACTCCTTTTTGGGCAGCTTATGCCCCATCCCATAACGATGGTTGTAATGACGTGAAGGAACACATGATAAGCGATCGAGTTTTGGAAGGAGGGTTAGGCGGTCTTGGCAAAATACCGCAGGGTGAGACGCAACATGTCGAAGAGTTGGATCCCATCCTCAAAGATCGGCGCAGGGTAGTGGTTGACAAAGAAGTCGTGGTCAATGCGGGTGACTCGAAACCCCTGCCGCTGGTAGAAGGCGAGTTGATATCCAAAGGTGCCGGTACCCACCTCTATTTCGCTTGCGCCGGCTTTGCGGTATTCATCAATGACCCACTTCAAGAGCGCTGTGCCAACGCCTGACTGTTGGTGTTCCGGTTGAACCGCGATACTCATCAGCTCATGGCGACCGGAGCCAAGTGCCTGGACGACACACGCACCGATAACCGCTTCACCCTTACAGGCAACGAAGCATTTTGACATCGGAAGATAGGAACGAATCTTTTCTTCCGATGGATCGGCAATCAGCAGCAGCTCAATCGGAGCTTCCGCTATCGGAACTTCCTGAATCATGACTGACATTCGTTTCATTTTTCCCGGTATAATGAGGATTTGTGAGCGCACATGACAATCCCGGCCCGACAGACCCGTTCGCTCATTCCTCCTCGAACATTAACCGGAAGAGTTCCTGCGAGCGTTTGAGTCCCTCCTCAGTGAAAACCACGGATTTGGCTTTTCCCTTCGGGTCGTCAATCCATCCCTTCTTGTGCAGTCGGTCCATCACGTCCCAATCCTGGCCCTTCCATGCCCGGGTCACAAACCCATCATGGTGCGCCGTGAGGCTCAGCAAAGCGAGCACCGTATCATCAATCTTATCTTCATTTATTTTCATGGCATTCAACGTCGAGGTATATCACGGAGAGGAGCGCAACGACTCGGAGTTGAGATCGCTGCCTTGTTGACCTTTCCTTTTGGACTCACGCGAAGCGGGCGGGAGATTGTATTCATTTTTGGCCAACGTAAAGCTGTATCACGGAGTGGAGCGCAGCGGAACGGAGTCAATACCACCGGCTGGCTCGACTTCCTGTGTTTGTTCGTTCGCAACCAACATCAAAATAACAAGCACAATTGCCGCATGGGCGATCACGAAGACGAACCCTTTTCTATTCATCCATAACGGATTCTCATGGTTCTTTACTAGGAATGCCCAAATTCCAGAATTCAGCGTTAACGCTACGACTGCCAAGAATAGACATGGAATCGCAAAACGATATGCTCTGCGATTTGCCAATTGATCCTCAGTGATCCAATCATTCAGGGCAATGGCCGTAATTCGGAGCGCTTCAATACTTTTCGAATCACCAATTTTTCCGGCTAACGAAGTATGCCTTTCAATCGGGTAATTGTGGGCTCTCGCGTTGATTTCGCCAAACTGGTACAAAACAAGAAAACAGGCTACCATCGAAAACACGTTCAAGAGGTAGATAACCAATGCTGAAAATGGGGATCGTTTTTCCATGTTGTCGATCAGTGTTCAATTCATTGCCATGAACCGGCAACAAATACGGGAAACCAAGGTAGCGGTTGGCTCACGTGATCAATGTTGCTGATGGGTTGGCCGATTGGCAATCGGAAAGTATATGGACTCTGTTCCTCCTGTCTGATTGTTGTTTTTGGACATGATTTATGGGATTGAACGGGTTCATCTTCCTGCAAACTCATGATCCGTTCCTATGATCCATATTTTCGGGGCATCCAACACCATTGACCACAATAAGCGCGCATGGTTTTTCATAAACCTCTTATGCGGATAAAAGACGCGTCCACCTCTGAAGGAGGGGGTGCGTCGATCACGGGGTGAGAATTGTGGCCTGGGCAAATCATCGAAACTGAAACGCAGGTAGGGGTCTTCCCGACGCGTCTGGTTAGGTTTCTTCGATTTGCGTGGCGACTTCACATGGCAGAAATGAATCATCGCCGCAAGCATCAGGATCAATCGCTTCAAAGAGTCGTCTGAAATGTTCGCGGGGCTGCGTATGTATGAGCAGAAGTGCCTCGGCCAATTGTGGCACACTGGACGCAACCAACCTACGAGACCGGAATGCATCGTCATGATCGACCATGAAAATCCTTCCTGACTCTTCGATGTCAATGCACATGGGGTTACCAGCCCCATCCGATCCCAATGTGTGGTATCGCTTCAGGAAATCGGTATCCACGCCGGAGACGCCATACGGAAAGCAACCGAGCATTCCAATGAATCCGGCCAAAGGCATGTCGCCTTTGGTTTGCGGTTTCAAGGGCATTGAAACGGGTTTTCAAGGAACGATCCGGGCCGACAATACGGACATGATGGCGCGAGGATTATTGGGTTCATATTCCCGAACGGGAACAAGCTCAGAGTATTCAGCTGCAATCGCGGTTTCATTACCGAACGGGAATAATAGGCTTGATTACCTCAGGCATCTCTGATTGTAATACCGAACGGGAATAAACTCGAAATAAGAATGACGACTCAGCAAATCGGCGAAGAGATTAAGGTGCAGCGAAAGCGCCTTAAAATGAATCAATCGGAGTTGGCGATGGTATCCGGCACGGGGGTGCGCTTCATCAGTGACTTGGAGAACGGCAAACCAAGCTGCGAGCTGGGCAAGACGCTTTCGGTCCTGACAAATCTGGGCCTCGATATCCAAATCACTCCACACAAAGGCGCGTAAAATGGCCAGAACCCTGAATGCTTTTGCATGCGACTCGCGGCGCGTTCCGGACTTGATGTGGCACCCGTTGCCATTGGCACAGCAGGACCATACCGGTTCCTGCAAGTGGGGCGCTATGATCGCAAGCCACTCGGAAAGAACTGGCTGAGGTTTTTCCACGATGCAGGACTTGGTCCCGCAGTCGCTGCCAAGCGGCTGAGAGCGTTTGCGGCAAATGTGAGCAAAAATGTCCGTGCGATGGATGAATCCGCAGCCGGGTGGGAGCTGATATCGCCGATCGTTTTGGCCAACTGCGCCCGCGTGATCTCACTTGATATCAGATGACAGCCACCCGGTTTTGTGACTGGCTTGCCATGAGCCCTTCGGCCTTGCTCAGGATCAACAAGTGATCGAAGGAACTGAGGAACGCGTCTTACCAAGCCACGATTCATGGGGGCGACATCTTCAATCGCGGAGAGAGGGGGATTGCAGGCTTCTCGCCGCAGCTGCGGCTCGTGAACAACGCTCGGAAAAGTCATATCATCCACCCGATTTCAAACACTGGATGCTCCCCTCCTTTCCATGAAATGTCGTGGACTTCCACGTCTTTTCGTGAACCGGAGTGCATTTGCCTCCGATCATGGAGAGTTTGGAATTGAATCCCATACATCTGCGCCATTTAATCAGGGACTGTCGGAACAATCACCCCATCCCTTCCCATGGCCAGCCGGAAATCCAACACCGATAAGACTTCAAAAACATCCACCGCCAATATCGGCTTCGAGGCAAAGCTCTGGCTCGCCGCCGACAAGCTGCGCAACAACATGGACGCGGCGGAATACAAGCACGTCGTCCTGGGGCTGATCTTCCTCAAATACATCTCCGACACCTTTGAGGAACACCGCTCCAAGCTGCTGACAGGGGAAGGGGACTACGAAGGAGCAAACCCCGAAGATCCAGACGAATACAAGGCTGAGAACGTCTTCTGGGTGCCTTCCGAAGCCCGTTGGTCGTATCTGCAGGCCAACGCCAAACAACCCACCATCGGAAAGCTGGTGGACGATGCCATGGTTGCCATCGAGCGCGACAACCCACGCCTCAAGGGTGTGCTGCCCAAGGACTATGCGCGGCCAGCGTTGGATAAACATCGGCTGGGAGAGTTGATCGACTTGATTGGTAGCATCGAGCTTGGAGACCGCGCACCCTCACCCCAGCCCTCTCCCAGCGGGAGAGGGAGCGAAGACGGCCTCCCCTCTACCACTGGGAGAGGGGTCGGGGGTGAGGGTGGACCGACCCACAGATCGGTAGATCTGTTGGGGCGTGTCTATGAGTATTTCCTCACCCGCTTTGCATCTGCCGAAGGGAAAAACGGTGGTCAGTTCTACACACCCTCCTGTATCGTGCGCCTGCTGGTGGAAATGCTGGCTCCCTACAAAGGACGCATCTACGACCCATGCTGTGGTTCCGGTGGCATGTTTGTGCAGTCCGAAAAGTTTGTAGAGGCTCACGGGGGACGTCTGGGCGACATCAGCATCTACGGGCAGGAGAGCAATGCCACCACCCGCCGCCTCGCCATCATGAACCTCGCGATCCGCGGCATCGAGGCCGACTTCGGCTCCGAACACGCCGACACCTTCCGCCGCGACCTGCATCCCGACCTCCGTGCCGACTACGTGCTCGCCAATCCACCCTTCAACGACAGCGACTGGTTCCGCAAGGACGACGATGTGCGCTGGGCTTACGGCGTCCCACCCAAGGGCAACGCCAACTTCGCCTGGGTACAGCACTTTATCCACCACCTCGCCCCCAACGGCTTGGCAGGCTTCGTCCTTGCCAACGGCAGCATGAGCTCCAATCAGTCCGGCGAAGGCGACATCCGCAAAGCCCTCATCGAGGCTGACCTTGTGGACTGTATGGTCGCTTTGCCCGGACAGTTGTTCTACTCCACGCAAATCCCTGTGTGTCTGTGGTTTCTAAGTCGCGATAAGTCCGGGCGACCACCCTCATCCCCGACCCTTCTCCCAAAGGGAGAAGGGAGGAAAGCGGGAACCGATAGGCGCAAACAAACGCTGTTTATAGATGCAAGAAAGCTGGGCACGCTGATCGACCGCGTCCACCGCGAACTGACTGAAGCTGACTTGGAGAAAATCACCTCCACCTATCACCTCTGGCGTGGTGACCCTCACCCGACCTCTGGCCACCCTCTCCCAGCGGGAGAGGGACGGGGTGAGGGCGAATCCATGCACTATCAAGATGTTGCCGGCTTCTGTAAGTCGGCGACTACTCAGGAAATTGCTGGGCATGGATTCGTGCTCACACCAGGTCGCTATGTGGGAGCCGAGGAAGTCGAAGACGACGGCGAACCCTTTGACGAGAAGATGCCCCGCCTCATTGCCGAACTGGAGGCGCAGTTTGCCGAGTCTGCCAAGCTGGAACAGGCCATCCGCTCCAACCTCAAAGGACTCGGTTTCGGAGGATGAATCATGGCAGACCCCCTTTCCATCATCCCCTTGAGCAACATCAAACCGCTGATTTACACCATTCGCGGGCAACAGGTCATGCTCGACAGCGACTTGGCGGAAATCTACGAAGTGGAAACCAAGTTTTTCAACCGTGCGGTGAAACGCAACATTGAGCGTTTCCCTGACACATTTCGATTTCAGCTGACCCAAGAGGAATATGATAGCTTGCGGTCACAATGGGTTACCCCAAGCCCAGACGATTCTTTAAGGTGCCAAATTGGAACCTTAGAAAAAGAAGGACGCGGACAGCACAGGAAGTATTTGCCCTACGCCTTCACCGAGCAGGGTGTGTCCATGCTCTCAGCTGTTCTACGGAGCGACACGGCGATCAAGGTCAGCATCCAGATCATCAACGCCTTTGTCGAGATGCGCCGCTTCATCCAGGGCAGCGCGAGTCTCTTCGCCCGTCTGGATTCAGTCGAGAAGCGCCAGCTCGCCTTGGAAACCAAAACCGCCGAAAACTTCGAAAAAGTCTTTCAGGCACTCGAAGCTTCCGCACCGCCCAAACAAGGCATTTTCTACGATGGGCAGGTTCACGATGCCCACGTTTTCGCTTCCGACCTCATCCGCAGTGCGAAAAAGACCCTCATCCTTATCGACAACTACGTCGACGATACCGTGCTCACGCTCCTGACCAAGCGGAAGCAAGGGGTCACCGCCAGCATCTTTACCAAGAGCATTTCGAAGCAACTCGCCCTCGACCTCGAAAAGCACAACGCACAATACCCGCCCATCGAGATCAAGACCTTCAAGGACGCCCACGACCGCTTCCTCATCCTCGATGAGCGCGACATCTACCACATCGGTGCCTCTCTCAAGGACCTCGGCAAAAAGTGGTTCGCCTTCTCCAAATTCGAAACCGGAGCCCTCGACATGCTCAAAAAACTGGGGGAAGGAAAATGAACGCCAGCTTCAAAGCATTTCACCCTTCCGATTTCAACCTCCACCATTCAACCATGACCGCTGAATCCGGACAAAAAGAAACCTTGGTGCCTTTCGACTGCAAGCAGCCGAGGAAGGGATACCAAGGTCAACGGGGGAATTCTGCTGCTTTCCCATGGGTGCGTCAAACTACATTTTCACAGAGCAGTGGGAGTTGTTCGCCCTGTGATGGGAAGCGGGAAATGGTGAAGAGTGAAGTTAGAAAAGTGAAAACGGCATTGGCCATCTGCTTTGGAGTCTTTCACCATTCTGATTTCACTCTTCACTCTTCAACAGGAGGGCTGGGTTATGGCGGGTGAATGGAAAATATCGCGATTGGGCAATTGTGTCACCCATCAAAAGGGGTTCGCCTTTAAGTCTTCGGACTATCGGCCAAGTGGGCACCCTATCATTCGGGTTTCGAACTTCACCGACCGGTCAATCGACATGGCCGAGTGCAGCTATTTGGACCACGACACGGTTCAGCAATACGAAGACTACAAACTCAGGCACCGTGATGCCGTCATTGCGACCGTTGGATCTTGGCCGACAAATCCAGCTTCTGTCGTGGGGAAAACCATCTGCGTTCCGGAGAAGGCGGAAGGCGCTCTCCTGAACCAAAACGCTGTTCGCTTGCGAACAAAGGCAGACCTCGACCAACGCTTCCTGTTCTACTTGCTGAAGCAGCCAGACTTTCAGACCTACATCGTTGGGACTGCGCAAGGCAGCGCAAGTCAGGCGAGCATTACCCTTAGCGACATCTTCGGATTCGAGTTCCAATGCCCACCCCTCCCCGAGCAAAATGCGATTGCGGGAATACTTGGGGCGCTGGATGACAAGATCGAGTTGAACCGGCGGATGAACGCCACGCTGGAGGCGATGGCACGGGCACTGTTTCAATCGTGGTTTATTGATTTCGATCCAGTCCGGCGAAACATGGATCGAAACGGGCAACCCACGCAACAAAGTAAAACAGGAAGCGTGAAGCGTGAAATGGAACCGCCTTCCGCCATTTCTGATTTCACTTCTCAATCTTCCCACTTCGACTCCCTCTTCCCCGCGAGCTTCCAAGACTCCCCCCTCGGCCCGATTCCGAAGGGGTGGCGAGTTGCCTCGATCTACGAAATCGCAGATGTAATATATGGTGCTCCGTTTGCCTCATCTCTTTTCAACTCGGAGAGAGTTGGAAAGCCACTGGTTAGAATCAGAGACTTACCCAGTGAAAGCCCAGGAGTTTTCACGACTGAAGAGCATCCTAAAGGATACTTGCTTAAGCCTGGCGACATTGCCGTCGGGATGGACGGTGAATTCCGAGCCTACATTTGGGCAGGCGTGGAATCGTGGCTAAATCAGCGAGTCTGTGTCTTCGCACCGAAGCCCGGATTTTCCGCCGCATTTGTTCGCAATAGTATCATCGCCCCCCTCGCTCAAGTTGAAGCTACTGAGACCGCGACAACCGTGATTCACCTTGGCAAAAACGATATCGACCGCTTCACCGCGATCCTCCCTTGTGCGTCTGTTGCTGAAGCGTTTACTCGTCTATGCCAGCCGTGGTATGAGAAGATTGTCACCAACAAACAGCAATCCCGCACCCTCGCAACCCTGCGCGACACGCTGCTTCCGAAGCTGCTGAGCGGAGAAATCTCCACCTTATCGATCACAATCAACTGAATGAACCAATGCCGATACTACCTAAGGAACAACCGCTCCAATCAATTCCAAAACCGCTGACTAAGGAGGATATCGATAATATCTTCTCTGTCCTTCATTTGGAGTCAGAAAATCAACGAGAGCGATTCCGAGTCATGTCCGAGGACAACAAACGTTCGGAAGTAAAATCGACTACACTTTGGCTACCTGGAACACCTGATTTTCAACAAGAAAACCAAGGAGTATCCCATGCCTAATTGGAATGAGTTGCTCAACGAGGTGAAAGCACTTGGGAGTGCGCATGATGTGCTTAGGCGGAAGTATTTGAGGCAGCTACATGAGCTTACGACGCGCAATGTCATCGTCTACTGCAGCGGCTGGCTGCAAAAACAGGGCGTCTCTGGAGGCGGAATAAATGACGAAGATAAGAACGGATTCATGAACGCAGTCAACGGACTGGATAGATCCCTAGGCTTAGATTTGGTGCTGCACACCCCTGGTGGTGAAACCGCAGCAACCGAATCTTTGGTCGATTACCTGAGGCAGATGTTTAATGGCAACATCCGAGCAATTGTTCCCCAACTTGCGATGTCGGGTGGAACGATGATATCGTGTGCTTGTAAGAGCATCTTGATGGGCAAGCAATCTAGCCTCGGTCCGGTTGATCCGCAGTTTAACGGAATTCCAGCTCATGGCGTTCTTGAGGAGTTCAATAGGGCTCGCGATGAGATACGAGTAGACCCGTCAAAGATTCCTGTTTGGCAGCCAATCATCGCAAAATATTCCCCGGCCTTTATAGGCGAGTGCCAAAAGGCTGTCTCGTGGTCTGAAACACTTGTTCGAGAATGGTTAGCTACCGGAATGCTAGCCGAAGACGCAAAACGGGCCGAGAAGATTGAAAGGATTGTTGAAGAGCTGACTAACCATGCTCTGTCACTTTCCCATGCACGCCATTTGTCCCCTGCAACATGCGTAGAAATGGGATTGAAAGTCGATATGCTCGAAGACGACCAAAGACTGCAGGACGCGGTTCTGAGCCTGCACCACGCCTACATGCTGACCATGTCGCAAACGGCAGCATTCAAGATCATTGAGAACCACAAAGGGGCTGCGTTTATTAAGTCCGCTCAGGTTTAGGTCGTGCAGACGACAGGATAACACTATGACCCTCACCGAATCTATCATGAAAAGAGTGAAGCGTGAAACCGGAAGATTGAAAAATTCGGAGTCATTTCCTGTTTAACTCTTCACCCTTCACCCTTCCAACCGTAGCTTGTCCCCATGATCGACATCCAATCCATTGCTGATCTGGAACTTCTGCGAGAGTCCGTTGACCTTGAGTGTAAGCTTGCGGCTGGACGCGATGGCAGGGGAGCGTTGCCCGAGGATTTCTGGCCAACCTACAGTGCGTTTGCCAACACGGAAGGGGGAATCGTTCTGCTGGGCGTCAGGGAGAAACAGGGGCAGTTCATCGTCGAGGGTGTAGGGAACGTAGCCAAGGTGCGGAAGGAACTGTTCGATGCCCTGAACAACCGACAGAAGGTGAGCAGCAACCTGCTCACCGATTTGCAGGTGCGGGAAATCCAGCTCGAAGGTCGGTTGGTCATCGTGGTTGAAATCCCGCGGGCGACACGCAAACAACGCCCCGTATATCTGACAACCAATCCGTTTGCTCAACACACCTTTCGTCGCCTGAACGATGGGGACCGTCCACTGCCTGACGACGAGGTCAAGCGGATGTTAGCGGAGCAAGTGGAAGACAGTCGGGATGATCGAATCCTGCGCGGCTATGACCTGGAGGACCTCGACCTGGCAACCTTTCGAGCCTATCGGCAGGTCTTCGCCAATCGTGACCCAAACCACCCTTGGAACGTGTTGCCTGACGGTGAGTTTTTGCGCCAAATCGGTGGCTGGCGCAAGGATCGCGAGACCGCTGAGAGCGGCATCACCCTTGCGGGATTACTCATGTTTGGTCAGATGGTTGCGATCCAGGAGGAGCTGCCAAACTACATGCTCGACTATCAGGAGCGAGCTGAGGTGAATACGGAGCGGCGCTGGGTGGATCGGCTGACTCTGGACGGGAAGTGGTCCGGTAATCTGTATGACTTTTACCGTAAGGTTTATCTGAAGCTGACGGGAGAGCTGAAGGTGCCGTTCTCGCTTGAGAGGGGGGAGCGAAAGGATGAAACACCGGTCCATGAAGCCCTTCGTGAAGCGTTGGCAAACACATTGGTGCATGCAGACTACTCGGATCGTGCTTCGGTGCTTGTTGTGAAACGCCCGGATATGTTCGGCTTCCGCAATCCAGGATTGATGCGCATTCCCGCTGACATAGCCATTCAAGGAGGCGAGCACGACTGTCGTAACCGGACCCTACACAAGATGTTTCGGTTTGTAGGTGTGGGTGAACAAGCAGGCTCCGGAATTCCCAAAATCTATCAAGGTTGGGCGAGTCAGCACTGGCGGGCTCCAGCCCTTTACGAGCGGATCGAACCCTACAATCAGACGCGCCTTGAGTTGCGGATGGTGGATTTGCTGCCAGCGGTAGTCGTGGCTGCTCTCCGGAAGGCGTTCGGAGCAAAATTTGATGCCCTCGGGCAGAATGAGCGACTTACTCTCGCTGCAGCAACTTCTGAACGGGTGGTGACTCATGCCCGCGTGCGGGAAATGACAGCACTGCATCCTTTTGACCTGACTCGGATGCTGCAAAACCTCGTTCGGGACGGTTTTCTGAAAACGCATAATGCGGGGCGAGGGGCGGTCTATTGTTTACCTGGGGCCGCTCTACCCAAACCGGAAGAAGTGTTCGGAGTGGGCTCCGAACATTCCATGTCTACCTCCGCACATTTGACTGAAAGCTCCGCATATTTGGCGGAAGTATCGATGAACGACGAGCATCGAGATGCCAACGGTTGCCTGCTGGCTAATCAACTCGATGCGCCTGTGATCGATTCCTTGGAGAGACTGATTCCAGCCTATCGTGAGCAACTTGAAAAACTTGCGACCCAGCCAAGAACCAAAGGAAAGCTGCCTGTTGAGACCATGAAGGCAGTGATTCTTGCCGTCTGCTCAGGCCACTACGTGACGCTGAGTTGCCTTGCCCAACTCGTGAACCGGGATCCGGATGCGCTCAGGCAGCAATACCTTAAACCATTGGCGAAGGAAGGTGTGTTGCGATTGCCCTTTCCCACGGCTCCAACTCACGGCAAACAAGCTTATCGCACCGTTGATTGATCAGCCATGACCCTCACCGAATCCAACATCGAAGACGCTGCCCTGGAGTGGTTCAAGGAACTCGGCTACTCCATCGGGCATGGACCCCAGCTTGCACCGGGTGAGCATGCCGGAGGCACCCTCACCCCGGGGGAGAGGGAGTCTTATGCGGATGTGGTGCTGGTGGGACGCTTGCGCAGTGCGATCCGGCGGCTGAATCCGGCCATTCCCGAGGAGGCGCGGGAAGAGGCATTGAGAAAAGTGCTGCGGGTGGGGACGCCGGCGCTGGTGCAGACGAACCGCGCCTTTCATCGGATGCTGCGCGACGGCGTGCCGGTCGAATTTCCCCGGCACGATGGCAGCATCGCGGGCGATCATGTGCGGCTGGTGGATTTCGGCGATGTGGGGGCGAACGACTGGTTTGCGGTGAACCAGTTCACAGTGATCGGAGGGGCTAACCCCTCTACTCCAAAAGATGATTTCATTTCCCGCCTCCCCTCTACCTCTGGGAGAGGGGCCGGGGGTGAGAGTGATGTTGGGAGGCATCATAGACGTCCCGACATCATAGTCTTTGTTAATGGGCTCCCACTTGGTTTGATCGAGCTCAAGAACGCAGCGGATGAAGATGCCGACATCTGGGCAGCCTATCGCCAGCTGCAAACCTACAAGTTGGAAATCCCCTCCCTGCTGCACTACAACGCGACCCTGATCGTGAGCGATGGCCTGCAGGCACGCATGGGTTCGCTGACGGCAAACCAGGAGTGGTTCAAGGTATGGAGGGAGCCTGACGGCTCCTCTCCACCCTCACCCCCAACCCCTCTCCCAAAGGTAGAGGGGGGCGAAAACCAGAGTATCCCTTCTCCCGATGGGAGAAGGGCCGGGGTTGAGGGGCAGCAGCCACAGCGACCCAAGGCCACGCTCGAACTCCAAACCCTGATTTATGGTGTCTTCGAACGAGAACGCTTTCTCGACCTGCTGCTACACTTCATCGTATTTGAGGACGACCCGGATAGCGGAGCCATGCACAAGATCATTGCGGGTTATCACCAGTTCCATGCGGTGAATGCAGCAGTGGAGGAAACGGTGCGTGCAAGCGGGATGACTGCGCTTGAAGCTTGCGTGAAGGAGGAGAAGGGAGCCTTCTGGACAGGTCGCATGCATGGAGGCAAAACAGGAGACCGCAGGGCTGGGGTGGTGTGGCATACCCAAGGCAGTGGTAAGAGCTTTTCTATGTTGTTCTATGCAGCTCGGGTCATCCGGCACCCTGCGATGCAGAACCCGACCCTCGTGGTGCTGACAGATCGCAACGACCTCGACGATCAACTCTTCGGGCAGTTTCAACGCTGTGCCGACATCCTGGGACAAACACCCATTCAAGCAGAAGACCGGGCACACCTCAGGCAATTGCTCAACCGCGCAAGCGGCGGGGTGGTGTTCACGACGATCCATAAGTTCGCTCCGCTCACACCCTCACCCCAACCCTCTCCCAGCGGGAGAGGGAGTGAAAGGCTCCCTTCTCTCGTTGGGAGAAGTGGCGGAGATGAGGAGCGCGAGCTACACTACAGAGGTGGGTTTGATTTTGCTGGCTTGGTGAAGCGAGCCCGGGAGATGCGGGAGAAGCAAACGCCTGCGGAAGATTTCCTTTGGGAGTTGCTGAGGAATCGACAACTGAATGGCGCGAAGTTCAGGCGGCAGCATCAGTTCGGAGACTATGTGTGTGATTTCTACTGTGCAGAGGCAAAGCTCGCCGTGGAGTGTGATGGAGCAACGCACCAGACACCCGAAGCCGTCGAACACGACAAGCAGCGTGATGCCTATTTGAAGGCACAAGGCGTCACTGTTCTGCGGTTCGAAAACTGCTTCGTGCTCGATGAGACTGATCAAGTCCTGGAATCGATTTGTTCCCATCTCCCCTCTACCTCTGGGAGAGGGGTCGGGGGCGAGGGCAATGTTGCGCGAGGTGGCCGCATGGAAATGCTGTCGGATCGTCGCAACATTGTAGTGATCGCAGATGAAGCCCACCGCTCCCAATATGACCTGGTGGATGGACTGGCGCGACACTTGCGCGATGCCCTGCCCCATGCGTCCTTCATCGGGTTTACCGGCACCCCTATCGAGAAGACCGACGCGAACACGCGGGCGGTATTTGGCGACTACATTTCCATCTACGACATCCAGCGTGCGGTTGCAGATAAGGCGACGGTGCCGATCTACTACGAAAGCCGGATCTCCAAGCTGAGCCTCAATGCGGCCGCAATGCCAAAGCTCGATGCGGAGTTTGAGGAGATCACCGAAGGGGAGGAGCTGACAAGGAAGGAGAAGCTCAAGTCCAAATGGGCAGCGTTGGAGGCGTTGGTAGGCGATCCCAAGCGGATAGCTCTGATCGCAAAGGACTTGGTTGAGCATTTCGAAAAGCGGCTGGAGGCGATGGATGGCAAGGCGATGATCGTCTGCATGAGCCGTCGAATCTGTGTGGATCTTTACGCTGCCCTGATCCGGCTGCGCCCCGAATGGGAGGCGGATACCTTGAAGGTCGTGATGACGGGCAGTGCGGACGATGGCCCTGAGTGGCAGAAGCATATCGGAAACAAGCAGAAGCGCAGGGAACTGGCAAAGCGCTTCAAGGACTCCAATGATCCCTTCAAGATCGTGATCGTAAGGGATATGTGGCTGACCGGCTTCGATGCGCCCTGCCTGCATACGATGTATGCCGACAAGCCGATGCAGGGACATGGACTGATGCAGGCCATTGCACGGGTGAACCGAGTATTCCGGGACAAGCCCGGCGGGCTGATAGTAGACTATCTGGGTCTTGCCGATCAACTCAAGAAGGCCATGGCCACCTACACCGAAAGCGGAGGACAAGGCAACCCGACCTTCGATACCGCGCAAGCCATTGCCGTGATGCTGGAGAAGCACGGTATCGCCTGCGACATGCTGCATGGCTTCAAGTGGGGTAAATGGACGACAGGCACCCCCACCGAGCGCCTGAAGCTCCTTCCAGCAGGGCAGGAACACATCCTCGATCAGGAAGACGGCAAGCAACGCTGGGTGCAGGTGGTAACGGAACTCAGCCGAGCCTTTGCCCTCTGCGCCGCCAGCGAGGAAGCCACTGCCATCCGCGATGACGTATCCTTCTTCCAAGCCCTGCAGGCTGCCCTGAACAAACAGAGCAGCCAGAACCGCAAGCCCCCCGAGCAGATCGATGCAGCCATCCGTCAGCTCGTGAGCAAGGCGATCACCACCGAAGGTCAGGTGATTGATGTCTTCACCGCTGCAGGACTGAGCAAACCGGATATTTCCATCCTCAGCGACCAGTTCCTTGCCGAAGTGCGGGGACTACAGCACAAGAACGTCGCCGCTGAACTCTTGGAGAAACTGCTGAAGGATGAGCTGAAGGTCCGCTCCAAACGCAATCTCGTGCAGAGCCAGGTCTTTTCGGAAAAACT
>JAPXRV010000007.1:0-63312 GCA_033813415.1 Opitutales bacterium
TGTTCCCTTGTCTCTGCTTGAAGACGTCGAATCCTTCAAGGATGGGCTTGGAGTTCCGGCATTCAATTGGCCGGGAGACAAACCACTGGCTTACCCCCTGTACGATGGCGTAGTCGTCAGCACAGAAAGCCCATTGCCGACCCTCCTTCAAAGCCGGTTAAGGGCCAATACCGGGTTTACCCGGATTGCATCCCCGGCGCCTGCGGCACTCAAAGCCACCCTCGGTTACACCATTCCGGAAACTCAATCCAATATCCTGCTATCAACCGAACTGCGCCCTATGGCCGACTCGAGCCTTGCTGCGGTCGAAACCCAGATCAGAGGGTATGGGGCCACCCTACTTCCATGGGTGAGAGAACTGAAAGGAACCCTCACAATCCCAGGAACCGCCGATACGCGCTCCGTCCGGATCGTCGCCCTTCCTGAGGATGGCAAACGCATCGGCATTCTTCCAGAACCGCCCTGGGATAAAGGATCGGATGAGCAAATCCATGCCATCTCCGCACTCGTCCATCCCGATCTTGCGGGTCAACTGCCTTCAGCGGATCTGGTGTTGGGCCAAACCGACCAGCCTCTGACGATCCCTTTGCAACTAATTGCAACGGAAGGCGTTCCAGCAGACACTATCATGGTGGGGGCGAGAACTGCGGGGATCCTCAGGCTTGCTACAACGCGGCCCCTCAGCTTCGACGCCAGCAGCGGGCACTTCCTGCTCTCCCGGAGGGGATACGCCGGGTTCCGGCTCTACGCACGGGCACTGGAGGATGTCGACGGATTGCGCCGATTCTTCGAAAACCGCGGGATTCCGGTTCACACCGAGGCCCAACGAATCCAAACGGTCATCGAGATGGATCGATACCTCACCCTCATTTTTTGGCTGATCGCCACTGTTGGCATCGGCGGAAGCATGGCTTCACTCATCGCCAGTCTCTACGCATCGGTGGAACGCAAGAAACGCGAGCTCAGCGTCCTCCGCCTACTTGGACTCTCCGGGCCACGGCTATTCCGCTTTCCGCTGATTCAGGGAGCATTCATAGCCGGTGGAGCCTATCTGCTCGCCTGGGGATTCTTCACGGCCATGGCGGCTGTCATCAACCATCTTTTCAGGGGACACCTTCAGGCCGGGGAAAGCTTCTGCTACCTACCGGTTTCCACAGCGATCCTGGCCGGAGTGATCATCCTCGGACTTGCCTGCCTGGCAGCCACCGCAGCATTGATCCGGCTTGCACGGATTGATCCAGCCGAAGCCCTTCGTGACGAATAACCACACCGACAACATGCCCGCCCCCACATACACCAGAATGGAAGCGACGTTTCCGCTACGGATTCGCGCCGCGCTCTTGCTGTTTCTCTGGATGATCGGATTGCCATTTCTACCTACACTCGCCCAAACACCCGCCGACGACCTTGTTTTGCCCATGCCGGATGGACAGACCATGGTCTTCCGTCCGGTCGCCCTTGGCATCGGCCCTCAACCATTCGCAAACCGCAGGCTACTCGTCGGTGACCGTGCAGCAGGTGGTTATAAAGAATATCCGACGGTCCTCTATATCGGCGGATCATTTCTTTCTCCTGCGGAACAGCCTGTGGACTGGGTTTTCTATATGGGCAAATTCGAGGTCACCCGCCAGCAGTGGAATGCGATCATGAACCCGGAAACACCTTCCACCGATCTGGAACCCGCAAATTCGGTGTCCTGGTTTGAGGTTCAGGACTTCATCCACCGCTTCAATCAGTGGCTTTACCAACAAGCACCGGATTCGCTGCCCCGGCTGGATCAGTATCCAGGTTTTCTACGACTCCCGACTGAGGCCGAATGGGAATTCGCCGCACGTGGGGGATCGTTGGTAACCGAAGCCGAATTCGACCGACGCCACCCCTATGGGCGTGACCTGCTGAAGCATGAGTGGTTCTCCGGGCCAAGGTCTTCTCACGACAAACTCAAAAAAGCCGGCCTCCTTAAACCCAATCCTTTGGGCTTACATGACATGCTCGGGAACGTGAGCGAGATGACGCTCTCATCCTATCAAGTCGAATACATCCAAGGCCGGACCGGTGGTTATGTGGTAAGGGGCGGACACTTCAGAACCCCCGAAAATCAGGTGCGGGCTTCCCTTCGCACAGAGCAACCCTACTACAAGCCGGATGGCTCGCCAAGCTCCCAGGCCGAGATGGGATTCCGGCTGGTCATTGCCAGCCCGGTCTTTGCCGGAAGGGAGATCACCAACGCGCTCGCCGGACAATGGGATGAATACCGAAAGGATCGACCTACCCCGGGCTCAGCGCAACAATCGACCGACCCCACCAGCGTTCGCACGGGATCCTCCCTCAAAGACGCTCAGGATAGTCTGACCCGCATCGAAACCGGAATCTCGCAAGCCAGCGATGTTCCTGAGGATGTCATCACTTCGCTGGGGCTCCTCAAAGCTTCCTTCGGCGATGTGCAGGCACTTATGCTCAAGGCAGAGAAAGACTCCGCGGCAGCATGGGCCCGAATGGCGTCATTTACGGCCTGGTTCCTCAGAAATGAGCTGCTCAAACTCCCGGCAAGCGAACGCGTCCTTGAGATCAGCCGCCAAACCGGCAAGTCAGCAGACGTAGCAACCTACGAGCAGCGCCACGCAAACCTTCAGGCAAACATCCGCGATGCCACCGCTCAATACGGAGTGATCCTGAACGAACTCATCCGGATCCAACCGGACACCGTCACCGCGGGTTTCCAACAATATGAGCAATACCTGATCGGTCTGGGATTGGTTGAACAGATCAAGATGAATAAAACCGCTATCCGGCATTATGAAGAATTCCGCGAATCCAAACGTCTGAATATGGATGAGTGGGTTGAAGCATTGAAGACTCTTCAATAGAATGTTCACATCTTCCAATCCTCTCGCACCTCTGAAAGCCCGTTACCTTCACGAATTTTCACAACCTTCAATCCGATAACACTCAATACTATGAAAATCCTGACCATCTCGTTCCTCTGTCTTTCGATCCTGCTCAGCGGATGCGCAAGTATGTCCGACAGCAGCACCACCCGCGCCCAAGGCGCCGGCTTCGGCGCTGCGATTGGCGCCGGGCTGGGGGCAATTGTGGGCGCCGCAACTGGCGACACTGAAAAAGGGGCCTTGATCGGGGCAGCAGTCGGTGGAGTGGCCGGATTGGCCTATGGCGATCACGTAGCCAAGAAGAAGGAGAAATACGCAAATCAGGAAGACTACCTCAACGCTTGTATCGCCGAAGCGGATAAACGCCACCGCGCAACCAAAGTCTACAATGACAAAATCCGCAATGAGATCGCTGCACTCGAAACCCAACTTCAGGAGGCCGAAACCCTCGCTGCAAGTCAGCAGAGCAATGCCGATCAGCTCAAATCATTAAGGAACACCCTTGCGAAGAGCATTGAACAATCTCAGCAGATGATGACGCAGGTGACCGATGAAATCACCATCCAAAGGGAAGTGTTGGCAAATGAATCCGGATCCGGATCATCCGACCGCCTTGAAGCCCTGAATCAGGAAATTGCCAAACTTGAAGAGCAAAAAGCCCAGCTTGAGGAAAACACACGTCAACTCGCAGCTCTTAACAACCGGGCATCCGCCTGATTCAAATTGGAGGGCATATGTCAGCAAGTGTGATTCGTTTAAGTGTTGTCTGTCTGGTTCTATTCGGAATGGTCTCGTGCACCACTTCGGATGATCCGCGCCAAGGCGGACTCATCGGCTATATGGCCACCGGAGAGGATGGTTATCAACGCAGGCTCGACAACCGCCAATCGGAGTTGAGCGATGTGGAATCCAAGACGCAGCAGGAGAAAAGCAAGACCTACACGTTGCAGGATAGCCGCGAGAGTCTGAGCGCTCGTCTCCAGAAGCAGAGAGAAGCCATGCAGGCAATGGACGAGGAGATCGGGCGCCTCCGGACCGAATGCGAGAAACTTCAACAGTTGCCTGAAGACAAAGAAATCGAGCGACTCAGAATCCTGGATGAACTGACGGTGATCCAGAACCATAGCCGCGAGCTTTCCGGCGACTCTTCGATGTTGATCCAACAGAAGGAAGAGACGCTGCATAAGCTCCAGGACGAAGTGGCTCTTTTGCTCGAGCGTTATTCCCTGCTGACCACCCTTTGAACAACGCCATCCATACGACACCATTCGGTTCTACTCCAGGAGCTTTGAGTCGCTGGATCTGTACAATCGCGCTGCTCTCTGCCGTGACCGGAGGATGCCTGAGTGCGGAACAGCCCACGGCCAGGACGGAGGTAACACCCAGCCTTGCGGCGGACACGTCATCGTCGTTGCCGAGAGGCTGGACGTCGAACGATGCCATGATGGTATTTTTCCAGATTGCAGGACTGATCGATACCAACGCGCTCAACCCGCTTCCGGTTGCAGAAAGTGTCCGGAACTCCATCGACCATCTCCTGAGCAGCATTGATCCTTATGCTGAGTATTTGTCTCCGGATGAATATCAGCAGTGGATGGCGGCGAGGAAGGAAAGCTACGCCGGTGTGGGCATGGATCTACGGGAACGGACCGGGAGGAGTGGCGTGATCTGCATTCCATACCCGGATAGCCCGGCTCTGGCAGCGGGAATCCGCGAGGGGGATTTGCTGCTTGAAGTGGATGGAGAACCGGTAGGAAATCTTCGAGCCCGGGAAGTCGCACTCATGATCCGTGGACAACCCCACTCTGAGGTCACGCTTACGTTTCAAAGACAAGGACTGCCAACCACCAGCGTTCCGATCCGGAGAACGCCCCAGCGGTCCCGAACGGTGAGCCTTCACAACATCGAAGGAACTCCAGCCCTGAGGATCTTCGCGTTCGAGCCATCCACTCCTTCCGAGATTCTGGATGCGCTCAACCGCTCACTCAGTGGTTCGGTACTATTGATTGACATTTCCGGAAACCAGGGAGGAGACCTCTACGCCGCTATCGACGCCGCCCGCATGTTCCTCAACGAGGACCAGGAGATCGTAACCGTAGAGGGCAGAAAAGGAAAGCGGGTATGGCGCACCGAAAACCCGGGAGTTCTGAGAGACACCAGCGTCCGCATCCTCGTGGATCGGCACACAGCAAGTGCCGCAGAGGTTTTTGCGGCCGCGTTACTCGGAAACTCAAGGGCCCGGCTCTTTGGCGAGCCAACATACGGCAAAGGCCTCACCCAACATGTGTTTTCCTTGACGGACGGCGGAGCCCTGATCCTCACCGATGGTCATTTGCTCGGTCCATCCGGGCTCGAATGGAATCGCATCGGGCTTCCTGTTTCCGGATCGGCAAGCGATCTCCTGACAGAGATCACCGAATGATAGCACTCCCGAATTTCTCACTGAATGATCACATAACCCAATCCTGAACTATGAAAATACCAGTATCGATTCTAGCACTGGCTGTCATGTCCACGGGACTCACGGGCGTTCTTGCCCAGAGCCAGGAAGACATCAAACAAGCCCGCAAACTTCGCGCCGATGCAGCCTATACGGAGCTCAAAGGCGACAAGGAAAAAGCCATCAAGCTATATGAGGAAAGCCTGAGCTTCGTAAAAGATGAAGCGATTCAGCGCAAACTGACTGAGCTCAAAGGCGAAAGCACCACGGTTAACGAACTGAAGGCGGCAGATCAAGCTGCCAAACCCAACCTACCGGGCTTCCAGCCCGGCGCTGAACTTCAGGCAGGGACCGTGTTCTCCAAGCTGGACCTGAATCCCTTTATGATGGGGTATTTTAATGGGGACACCCTCATTCCGCCCTTGCGTGCTCAGATCATCGACCTGCTCACCACTGCAGCCGGCACCTCTTCGGATGCGGAATCAAACGTTGAGACCATCAACAAGATCGATGCTGCGATGAAATGGCTCGGTTTGTATGAAATCAAGGGTCTTGGATTCAGCCTTGCTCCGCTCACATCAAATGTAAGTCGCTCCAAGATGTATGTCGAATTCGACACAGCTGAACCGACAGGTGCGATATGGAAACTCTCCAGGGCCAACACTTCACTGGATTCGCTCAAACTGTTCCCGAAAGATACGGTGCTCGCCGCATCCGGATCGCTCAGCCTAAAGGAAGTCTGGAAACTCATCGACGAAGCATTGCTGAACTTCGCGCCACCCGAAATCAGGGATCAAAAGAATGCGCAAATCGCCCAGATCAAAGAAGCCATGGGTATCGATATCGAAGCGCTCATCGCCTCATCGGCAGACGAGTTATTCCTTGGACTGGCCCTGTCGGAAGCCACCCGGATCGACCTGCCGATGCCGGATGGATCCATCATGAACATTCCCGAGCCATCTCTCATGTTTGGAATGAAAGTCTCCGATTCGTCGATCATGGACATGATCCGCAAGTTGATCGAAGAAAAGCAGATTCCGGTCTCCAAACGCGAGCTTGGCGGGTCCGAAATGATCTCGTTCCCCGTTCCGCTTCCATTGCCTGTCCGTTTGGAAGTGGCAATCGTCCAGAACGGAGACTACCTCCTGATTGGGACCCAATCCGCTCTAATCGAGAATGCGGTGGCTTCGATCAATGGTTCAGCGGAAGGGCTGGTATCCACACCTGAGTTCAAACAGTATCTCAGTGACCTGCCCAGCCGTATGAGCGGTGCTTCATTTGTGGGTAGCCGCTTCTACAAGGAATACTTCAAGGTCTATGGATCGATCATCACCAAAGATCAGGTCTCGGATCCAAACATGCAGAAGCTCGCCCCGCTCATGGACAAGGTGAATGCGATTCTCAAATCAAACGAAAACAATGCATCTGCGGGTTATCAGATTACGGACGGGGAAGGTATTCTTGCAGTTTCCTACACCCGCACAGCTGAGTATAACCCGATTGTCGCAGGAACCGTTCAAGCCGTATCGATGGGTGTGGCCTCCGCCGCGATCGAAGCAGAGAAGAACCGTCTCATGCAAGAGATGTACACCTGCCACTACAACCAGAGCATGATCGCAAACGCCAAAAACCAGTGGGCCAGCGAACATGACCTGACCGAAGGCACTCCATCATGGGATGATCTGACACAATACATGGATGACAACATGATCCCTGTGTGCCCATCCGGTGGCACCTATACCATCGGTTCACTACAGGAGGAAGTATCATGCTCGGTGGAGAACCACGCAATGGAGCAGGCTCCGGCATGGGACGAACCCGACTATGAAGGCTCCGATGAAGACGGAGACGACATGGCTGAAGAGTGATTCATGAATTCACCAGGGGGTGGGGTGTTTGGAATTGCCAATCCACCCCGCCCCTTGTTTTTCCATCCATGATCGGCACATCAACATAACACCGGAACCGAACCGATTCATCTGGATAAACCGCAATTCTGGATGACAGAACACGCTGATCTTGAATGACGTTCACCAGCCTGGCATCAAACTCACAGGAAGCATAACCATGAAACTTTCACCTCGCCTGACCTATGTTATCCTCTCGTTTGTGATGCTTGGAACCCTATGGATGCATGCAGACTCCGCGGACAGCCAAAAGCAGGCCCGCCGTCTCAGGGCAGAAGCCGCCTATCAGGAGATGAAGGGTAATATTCCCGCGGCAATCGATGCCTATCGCCATAGTCTTGAGTATCTGCCCGACGCTGCTATCGAAGAGAGACTAAGGTTACTCGAGGCAGGACCGGTTGGCGACCCTGTATCCAACCCCTCTACCGAATCCCCGGCAGCTTTGATCACACCGGACCCGGATGGGATTCACTTCACATTTGAAAAATCGGTTCTTTTGAAGACTCCAGATGGGATCATCTGGAAGGATCCGAGCAGCCTTGTTATTGACAGCTTTGGTCGATTCCTTGTGCTCGACTCCGATCCTGACACGACTGGTATTTATCACTTTGATACGGACGGAACCCACATTCGGACATGGGCGTCCACCGATGATGATACCGTAAAACTCAACTACCCGAAATCGATGTTCATCGATGGGGCCGATCAGGTGACAGTGGTCAACTCCTACGGCACTTCGCTTGTTCACGTATTTGACATCGAGGGAAACCTGATTCGCAGCTTTGGCGCACCGGGAAGGGAAGACAACCAAATCAACAACCCATTCGGGATGGCGCCTTCTCCCGATGGAGGCATCTATTTGGTGGACGGACCCTCTTCATCTAAGGTTCGCGTGAGCAAATGGGATCCTTCCGGAAACCACGTTGGTTCATTCGGCAAAGAAGGCAGGGCGGAGGGCCAGTTCCGTGAACCACGTGGGCTGGCGATCGACAGCAAAGGATGCATCTACGTTTCCGACCGGGGAAACTCACGCATTCAGAAGTTCTCACCAGACGGTGAATTTGTAACCACATGGGGAAAATACGGGAAAGGAACCGGTATGCTCTGGGGAGAAAAACTGGTGATCTCTCCAAGGGATGAAGTGCTCTTCATCGATTCGGGAAATTCGCGACTTCAGCTTTTCGACTCCGCCGGTGGATTCCTCAGCAAATGGGGAAGCAAAGGCTTGGGAACCGGGAACTTTTCCGGGCTTAGAGGAGCGGTTTTCTCAAGCGACGGGATGAGGGTATTCACACTCGATAATTCAAACCGCATTCAGGTTTTTGTGAGAACATCGAATCCCCCCCCGCCGACGCTTGCTGCTAAGGCGGAAAAATCTCGGATTCCCGGACTCAAGGGCACCAAAAACTTCGCAGTTGGGCCTGACGGCTACATTCTCCTCTGCCATCCGTCGGATGCACGTATCAGCATCATTCAACCCGAGGCCCCTGCCACTCCTGCCCCGGAGTCTCCAATTACATCCACGACCTTCGCCAAACCCGCTGCAGCACTCATTGGAAAGGACGGCCGCCTTTGGGTCATCGAGTCCGCCTACGAAAACTGCCGCGTTCGAGTCTTCTCGAAAGAGTTCGAGGAACTTCAGGCTTTTGGTGAGTATGGTGACGGCATTCATCAGTTCAAGGAACCGGTCGATGCACACTTTGACCCTGACGGCAACCTCGTGATCTGCGATGTCATGAAATCGCACGCCTTGCGTTTCGGCGTAAATGGGGAGTTCCTTGGTGCCATCGGTCAGCGGGATCCCGAGGCTTCCTCAGGTTACAATACGGCATCCAACGCCCTCCTGTCCTATCCTGAAGGGATCGGAATCGATAATCGGGGTCGAATCGCCTTCGCTGACAAAAACAACCACAGCGTGCAGGTGTTCAGCGCCGACGCTTCTTTCCTGTTCAGAATAGCCCCTGAACGCGATACCGGGGCCTCTCTGAGCTTTCCCTATGATGTGGCTTTTGATGCGAATGGGAACCTTTTCGTGGCTGACAACGGAAACGACCGCATACAAGTCTTCACTTCTGAAGGGGAATACATCCTCACACTCGGACAAACCGGCAACGAACCCGGCGAGCTCAGCGGACCAATCAAGCTGTCAATCGACGACCTTAACACCCTGTATGTTCTGGACGAAACCGGAGCCCTCATTCTCTTCGACCTGAAACAACTTCAACTACCCTGATTCGCCTTCTTTTCAGAGGTAGTTTCGCGATCCTATCATATCCGCTAATAGCTACCTGAAGTCAAAGACCAGCGGCCAGATGGGGCATGGTCTTATGAACTGCTCAAAGCTGAAGATAATCCACCGTAAAAAAACATCGACAAGCCGATCAAATAATACCCTTGAAAATTCCGGAAATGCATGCTTATATTCATGTGTTTAGTATCTCTCTTTCTTTCCGCTCAATAAGCTACTCTCTCTGGCCTGTTTTTTCATTCGGTTTCGAATGAAGAGCGAGAAAGAATAAGCATACCAATCATCAAAAGGAGCCGCTCGGAAACGAGCGGCTTTCTTTTTTATCAGAGACCCTTGACCTATGGCTTTGCCATGGTCATTAAGCCAAAGCATGATTCAGATTGAACACATCGCGCTGGACGGGTGACGGATACTTCGAATCGGTCGTGAGTGATCCGGATGGGAACTGGATCGAGCTCACCGCCGGGGTAGAACCGGTTCCGCCCGACAGCCGGTAACACACACCCGATGCCACTCCTTTTGAATGGCTCAGCTCCCCTGGCATGGGAAATCGATGCCCGTTCGGATCAGCCTCAGTTTTTCGAGTGGCCGCGGGCAAGCGAGGCAAAAACGCCGACCAGACACAACACAGCAAACACGACAAATGCGTAGCGCATGCCATCGACATACTGAGAGGCATTCGAAACTCCAACGTCCGAATCACCCAGGTAAAGAGCCAGCACCATGATGACGATCCCCATCGAGAACGTCATTCCCATTTGACGCATTGTTCCCAATACGGCGCTCGCCACTCCAAAAATCCTCCGATCCACCGCCCCCATGACCGCTTTGGTGTTTGGGGAAGAGAACGCGGCAAACCCAACACCCAGGAATATCAAACATCCGATGAGGTAAGAGACATGTGTGTGCTCCTCGACAAAACACAGCAGCAAAAGTCCGATGAGACAGGATGCCATTCCGGATGAAGCAACATAGCGCGGTTGGATGCGATCCGAAAGCCGACCCGCGAAAGGTGACAACAAAGTCTGCATCACCGGTTGGCTAACCAATACGATCCCGGCGATGTTTGGGCTGAAACCGCGGATCTTTTGCAAGTAGATACTCACGAGGAATGTGACCGCGAAAGTGGCCGCATAATTGATCAATGCGGCTGCGTTTGACAGAGTGAATACCCGGTTGGTGTAGAAAATCCGCACATCAATGATGGGAGATTTTGAGCGGTGTTCGACAATTGAAAAGGCCGCCAATCCACAAACACCCAGGAACAGGAGATAAAATGCGCGGGCGGACGGAAGCTGCGAAAATGCATAGAGCGACACAAACAATGATGCTGAGAGGATGAGAGCACCAGGCAGATCGTATTTTGCACCCTTGTCCTCAACCCATTCTCCCTTTAACATCACGACGCCTACCACCAGGAGCAACAAACCAATCGGAAGATTCATCCAGAACAGCGCACGCCAACCAAGGTATTGCGTGATCATTCCGCCGATAAACGGGCCTGCGGAGAGACCAAGGTAGACAGCCGCCACATTAATGCCGAGAACCTTTCCCCGCTTTCCAGGCGGAAACACCGATATCAGGATAGCCATTCCTGTGGCTGTGATCATCGCGGAGCCAATCCCCTGTAACGCGCGGCCCGTGATCAGCAAGGGCCCTGAGCACGCCAGAGCGATCCAGACCGAAGCAAGCGTGAATACCGCCATCCCGGCCATGAAAAAGCGCTTGCGGCCCCAAATGTCGCCAAGGCGCCCAAATGGAATCGCCAGTGATGCCGAAACCAGCAGAAACGAAAGGTTCACCCAACCCAACATAACCGCTCCCATACCAAAGGCCTTACCGATGTCGGGAAGCGCCACATTTACCGAGGACCCCATAAAAGGGGACAAAAATGCCGTCAGGCTCGCAGCGATGAGAGCCCCTCTCCTTATTGAGCGGAGTTGTTCCTCTGTGTGTTGAGATGTATGCATCACGATATTCCGGACCAGATCCCAACCGGATGTGGCTTCTCCCACCCCCCGGCGATCAGACCTGCGTTGAGTGTTGGTCGGTTTCTTCCGAACCGTCAATGCTTCATGCGGAAAGACCGGCCATAACGATGGCCACACGATGGCAGACAAACCGGCGATGATCAGGGAAGATCACCCACTGTTCAAACCAACCGAAGACTTGGCAGATCCTGGCCGTCAATCAAACCAACCGGTCGGCCGGATCCATCAATCACCACGAGGTCATTAACCCTGCTTTTTTCAAAGACCCTCAGCGCATCGACAGCCAACGCATTCTCTCCTATCGTCTTCGGAAAGCGTGTCATAAAATCCGAAACCGGCCGATCCAAAACATCCGGGTATTTCAGTGATGCCCGACGAAAATCACCATCGCTGAATACTCCGCTGAGCGTCCCACTCTCAGGATCCGTGAGCGCAATTGTGCCGCAACGGGCCCGTGTGATTTCCAATACCGCCTCCCGCACATTGCACGAGTTCGGAAGACGGGCCATCCGCTCGCCGCTCCGCATAACCTCACTAACCCGCAACAAAAGCGATTTGCCAAGATTACCAGATGGGTGAAAACGTGCAAAATCCTCACGTGTGAACCCGCGCATATCCAAAAACACCATAGCCAAAGCGTCCCCCAATGCCAACGCGGCTGTGGTACTTGCTGTTGGCGCAAGATTTAGCGGACAAGCCTCCCGCTCACACTGAAAATCGAGCTCATCATCACACACTGACGCAAGCTTGCTGCCGGGATGGGAAGTCACCGCCACTACCGTCACATCGAGTCTCTTCAACAGCGGAACCAGATTCACCAACTCCTCCGTCGTTCCACTATTGCTGAATAGGAACGCCAAATCACCCGAGCCGCAAAGCCCCAGATCACCGTGTAGCGCCTGAACCGGATTGAGAAAGACGGCCGGAACTCCGGTACTGTTAAAAGTACCCACCAATTTCTCACAGATCGGCGCGTTTTTTCCAACGCCTGAGAACACGAGCTTGCCTTGGCCCAGCATGCAACCCCGGATCCGGTTTATGCAACGCACAAAGGCTCCATCCAGCGCATCCGCAGTGTGCCGGATAGCATCAGCTTCCAGAGCCAAGCATTCACGACCTTTTCTGAGAATATCTTCGTCTTGCATCGTCCGAAAGGTCTAGGCAGGAAATCCGACCGGTTCAACACATTCCTCAAATCCACCTCAATCCGGATCCCGGGAAATCGATGCCGACACGCCCGGACCTTCAAGTTTGCTACGTCCACCACCAACAGGAAGCACAGATATGCGCAACGGCAACTGCTCCTTGAGTGCCTCGACATGGGATATCACACCACCGAACAATGTCGGGTTCCTGTGTATTTCCCGATTTAGATGGTTGACATCCGGATTGGCTCAAACCGTACTCAATGCCCTACATCCGTGAAAACGCCCGCTCCAGGAAGAAAGATACTGGTGATCGATGACGAACCTGACGTCACCGAACTCATTGATTACAAACTCAAAAATGAAGGTTTCGAAGTTCGGGTCTCTAACAACCCGCTTCAGATTCTCGGGTTGGTTAAAGAGTTTCTTCCGGACCTGATCATCCTTGACATTATGATGCCCGAGCTGAACGGCATCCAGCTCTGCAAGATGATCCGGTCCAACTCCGATTTTGAATCCATTCCAATCATCTTTCTCACTGCAAAGGGGGACTCTCCCGATCGCGTTAAAGGACTGGAAGCCGGTGCGGATGACTACATCACAAAGCCTTTTAACACAATCGAGCTGATTCTGCGTATTCGTTCCATTTTCAAACGGGTATCCGGGCGCTCGGAGAAAACTCCTGCGGAGATCAGCATTGGAGGAGTGTGCATCAACCCGGACAGTCACACAGTGAAGGTTGATGGTCGGGAAGTAATACTGACGGCGACCGAATTCAGGCTCATTCACATTCTGATGTCACGATGCGGGAAAGTGCACACGAGGGAATCCCTTCTGACCCATGTTTGGAACTACAATGCTGACGTGGAAACCCGGACCGTGGACACCCATGTGCGCAGACTCCGCGAAAAGCTAGAACCCAAAGGGGACATCATCAAAACGGTCCGGGGAGTGGGCTACACAATCCCGTCCGAATCCTGAAGACTCCCTCTGACATGTGGACACTGGTTATCGTTGTCATTTTTCTTGGAGTGCACCAAACCTTTCTTCTCTGGCAGCGTAAGCGCGAACGGGCAATAATCCGCGACTTCGCCGACGCTCTTGAGAATCGGCATCCGTATCTTGAGAGCACGGAATCCAAACTCATTAACAATATGGGAATGGACCGCGTTATTCTCGCCTACACTGACATTCTCACAGACGATCGGCTCCACAAGAAAGCGAGTGAAGACAACAGGGCGGAACTCAAGAACCTCATTGAGAGCATTCCGGGTATCGTATTTTCACTCGATCCAACCAACACGGTTGTTCACGACAATTGGGAAGCGCGGAACTGCTTCAACCATGGAAAAGCCATGACCGGGCTTCCGATAGAGAGCTTTATGACCTCCTCAAGCCTACTTCGTTGTATCTACCAATCAAAGGCTTCCAAAGGTCCAAAACGGGATTCGGTCAAATGGGAAGCAAATGGAAAAGACCGCTGGTTTGACATCACATCCAACCGCCTGCCAGCCACTCCGGAAAGCCCTCAGGGATCCATTCTATTCGTGTTCCACGACATCACACCTCTGAAGCACGCAGAATCAGTTAAAGACAATTTTGTCGCTAATGTGTCTCATGAACTGAAGACTCCGATCACGATCATCAAGGGATTCTCCGAAACGCTCTGCGAAGACATCGACAATCTGGACCCCGAAACGATCAAACGATTCCTTGGAAAGATTCATTCCAATTCCGAACGTCTCCATCTCCTGGTCGAAGACCTGCTGACCTTATCACGAATGGCCGCTGAAACCGACTACCTGCAAAGATCGGACCAGCCCTTGTCGACAATCGTGCGGCCACTGTTGGAATCCTACCGGACCGCGAATCCGAGTCTTTCCATTATCGAAGAAGGATCCGGCTGGGATGCATCCGCTTTTGTTGACCCGCTCAAAGTGTCGCAGGTTTTTTCGAACCTGATCGATAATTCTATCCGCTACGCCGGGTTCGACACCGAAATCCGGGTCAGCATCCATTGGGACCCGCAATCCAACCACCTGTCATGTTCGGTGGCAGACACCGGCCCAGGCGTGGCACCATCTGAACTCACCGAAATATTCAGGCGATTCTACCGGGCCGACAAGTCCCGCTCGCAAAGCTCGGGGGGCTCCGGCCTCGGACTCAGCATTGCAAGAGGCATCATCGATTTGCACGGAGGCAGCATGCACGCTGAACATGTGGAGCCACACGGTCTGAAAGTTCAATTTAATCTACCTCAGAGCAAGCGGTGAGGTCCGTCACGATCTGTCTCCGGGACCGGATAGAACAATCAAGACAAGACGATTGCCACTCCTGGATAACGGATTACTGCGATTGTTTTAAACGCTCCAGATTGAATTGCTTCACCAGCCAATAGGTCAGGCGCGTGACCCATACTTTCGGCAGCAGCCCCGCAAAAGCCGCGATAGTCCGGTTGCGAAATCCACAGACCAGAAGAACCTTTTTCCGGCGAATCGCATCGACGATCATCCCGGCTACCCGTTCCGGCCCCATCCCCCTGCCCACGTTGGGACGTTCGCTGAACCCGGCATTCCGGAAAAAGGAAGTTGAAGTAGGCCCTGGACAAACCGTGAGCACGTGCAAACCGGAGCCAAGGTTCTCCCTCCAGAGCGCCAAGCTCCAATGGGCGAGGAAAGCCTTGCTTGCTCCATAGGTGGCAAACATCGGAGTGGGTTGATAAGCGGCAGTGGAAGCAATGTTTACTACCATTCCTCCCCGCTCCTTCAAAATATCCCAGAGACGACCGGTCAGCACCATCGGGGCACGCACGTTCACATCGATCATGCATCCGTCGCGCTCCACGTCAGCACCGCTGAAAACTCCAAACGAGCCGAAGCCGCTGTTGTTCACAAGCAACACAGGCCCGGACACTTCCTCCAGTCGGTTGACGAGATCAGTGCAGGCACGATCCAAAGCGCCACGATCCGTGAAATCCACAGGGATATGCACCCCATTGTAAATTCCGTCTGAAAAGCGAGGAATCGACCGGGAAAGGTTGAAAACGCGGGTAGTCGGACTATGCTTTAAAAACAGTCTGATGAATTCATTCCCGATACCAGACGATCCACCGGAAATCACCAGCGTGCCAAAAGCGTTAAGGCTGTTAGAGGGCGCGTTCATTCAAAAAGAGTATTTCCACCATCTTGCCGAGTTGGCGAGACCATTTCTCCTAAACCTGAACTAAGGAAAACAAAGGATAATCATGAATAATAGTGAAATCATCATCTCAGGGAACCACCTCGAACTGACCGATGCTCTGAAAAATGCCGTCTACACCAAATGCGAAAGGCTATTCACCCATGAAGATCGGATTCAGCGTCTCCGCGTGGAACTCGGATGTGATATCATATCGACGAGCGAGAGGGAGCTTTGGGCAAAGGGTCATATCGAAATCAACGGTAAACCCATGATCGTCAGAGAGGTAAGTGATGACCTCTACAAATCCATCGACCTGATGGTGGAAAAACTCGATCGCAAGCTTCGCAGAAGATCCAGGTTGATCCGCGTCAAACGCAAGACAACCAAACAGATCGACCTGCCGGCCACTCTGCCGAAGGTTCCGGCCTGATCGCTCATAGGCACATTTAGAATCAAAAGGCACCTTCGTCACGAAGGTGCCTTTTTTTGTGTGTAAATGGAATCAGCGGGTTTCACCCATGGCTTTCCGAAGCGCGGACTCGGCGATCAGGTAGCTGTAGTTTGCTTCATGCTGGTTGGTCCGCGCCTGTGTCAGGGCAACCCGGGTCTGGAGAACATCCAATTGTGTGGCCGATCCAGCATTATAGCGGGCATCAGCGAGGCGCAGAGCTTCCTCCGCCTGATCCACCACCTTTCTGGCGGACTCCGTCAACTCCAATGCTTCCTGAAGGGATGACACAGCCCGCCGAACCTCAAGTTCCACCGCAACACGCTGATCCGCAAGCTGAATCTCGACTTGCCTGACCTGTGAGCGCGCCTGAATGACACGGCCTTGCGTCGCTCTTCCGTCAAATATCGCCCACGACGACTGGATACCGACCCGCCATCCATCCTTGGAATCCGCGACCCGATCCGACATACTATCCTTCACCCACTCGTATCCGCCATACAACGAAAGATTGGGCAGATAGTTCGAACGGGCGATCCGGACGCCCGCCTCCCTGGCTTTTCGCATCACTTCAAGGTATTGCAACTCGGGTCTATTTTCCAGCGCCTGTCTTATGGAAGGTTCCAACTCCGCTGGAACAGGAGTAAAACTCAGATCTCCCACAATCGAGGGAAGCACACCGACAAATCCATCCCGATTGAATCCGATCACCCGGTACAGCTCGTCCACGGCTATACGGTAGGCGTTTTTTGAACGGATCAGCGCTGGGTGGGCGTTTGCCAGCTCCACTTCCGCACGCAACACATCGAAACGGGATACGGACTGGGCCTCGAAACGACTTCGCGCATTTGCAAGCTGCTCCTCAAGCAGGCGAATGTTCTGCTCCTGAACTTCGATACGGTTTCGAGCAAGGATGACATCGTAATAGCCTCCTCTCACCTGCGCCAATATCTGATCAACAGTCGCACGCAGGTCAAGGAGCGAAGCCTCGCGGGTTAACCTCTGCGCATCCAGGGTAGCAGACACTCCACCCCCGGAATAGAGGAGTTGGGAGACCTGAAGCGCCACCGACCAATTCTGCTCGCTTCCAGGCCCATTCAGTAGGGACTCATCTGTCCGACTGTAGGAACTCTGGACCGAGGCATTTGGAAGAACCGACGATTTGACTTCTACAATCATCCCCTCCTGCTCCCGGATACGTTCCTTTGCCATTCGGATGGCATAGTTATGTTCCAATGCGTAGGAAGTGGCTGATGGCAAGTCGAGCGCCGGAGGGAGTCCATCGGACCCGTAGCCAGAGGCAAGACACCCGAACAAAAACATCAAAACTGTTGGTAGATTCGGCTTCATCTGAATGGTAGAATACTTCGGAGTTGATTATCAGGAGCCAGCAAGAACCGCTTCTTCATCTTCGGAAGAGGTCAAGTCTGGATTGGAACTGTGTTCCTTGGCAATCAGGACATAAAGCGCGGGAACAACAAACAGAGTGAAGAACGTTCCAATCGCCATTCCTCCGACCAGGACCAATCCGATCGAATTACGCGCTTCGGCTCCCGGTCCCGTGACCAAGGTCAGGGGAAAATGACCGAAGACCGTCGCAAAACTGGTCATGAGAACCGGACGGAAACGCGTCAGCGAAGCCTCCCGGATCGCCTGAAGCTTCGGGTGACCGCGAATCTGCAATTGATTGGCGAACTCGACAATCAGAATACCGTTTTTCGCAATCAATCCGACCAGAGTTACAAGCCCCACCTGCGTGTAGATATTGAATGTGGTCGTCCATCCGTCAGTCCATGAGGGAAGATTGGGACTCGGCATCTTCAGGAAAGTGAAGATGAGCGCTCCAAACATGGCAAGCGGCACAGAGCCGCCAAGGATGATGAAAGGATCCCGGAACGAGTTGAACTGAGCAGCGAGCACCAGAAAAATAAGAAGAGCGGCGAATCCGAAGGTTAGGAGGAACTGACTATTACCCCCTTCCTTTCTCAACTGTCTCGACTCCCCTGTGTAGTCGACCGAGTATCCCTGTGGCAGGATTTCGGCAGCGGTTTTTTCCAAAAAGCTCAAAGCCTTGTCGAGGGGCGCAATGGAAACGCCGGAGATTTTGACTGCGTTGAGCTGCTGGAAACGATTCAGCGAACGGGGTTGAACTTTGTAATCGATCGTTGCCACGGTGCTCAGAGGAATCATTCGACCCATCGGCCCGCTGACATAAATATCCTCAAGCTGCTCTGGAGTGAGGCGATTCTGTCTGGAAATCTGAGGGATGACCTTGTAGCTTCTTCCATCAATGTTGAAGCGATTGACATAGTTTCCACCCACTGCCGCCCCCAAGTCCTGCCCAATCTGCTGAAGATTAAGCCCCAAAGCGGCCACTTTGTCGCGATCGATGACGACTTCAGCCTGGGGCTGATCGTATTTCACATCAATGATTGGTGGAAATGCGAATAGTTTGCTCTCAACGGCCTTCTCCTGAATCTGCTTTGCAAACCCCAGAATCTGCTCAGAATCCGATGTCGACGCGATCAGGAATTCCACAGGAAACTGTCCGCCACTTTGGAGTGCCGAAGGATTCACGATCATCGCACTCACACCCGTGATCCCACTGGCCTTCTCCTGCAACTCCTGGAGTATCTCGGACACATGCCGGTCGCGTTCGCTCCAAGGTTTAAGAACCAAACCTGCCATTCCCATGCTCGGCAGCGTGATCTGAAAGCCATATGAATACTCAGGAAGGGCCGAAATCAATCCATAGATCTGATCGGTGTAGTGAAGGGATTGCTCCAGCGTAGGATTGGGGGGCGTCTGAACAATCGAGAAAAGAAACCCTTCGTCCTCTGAAGGAGCGAGCTCCTTGGGCGACATCACAAACATCCCCACGGCCATGAGTCCTAGGACAACCCAGACCACATAGACAAATCCACGCGCATCCAATGCGGCATCGAGCCAACGCCCATAACGCGCCCGAAGCCGGTCAAATCCCCTGGTGATCCTCCCGGCGAGTCCGCGCTCAGACTCATCCTGATGCAGCATTCTCGAGGCCATCATCGGAGACAGCGTCAAAGCCACCATCCCGGAGATCAATACCGCTCCGGCCAGGGTGAATGCGAACTCGCGGAAGAATGTCCCGGTAAGCCCACCCTGAAGCCCGATCGGAGCGTAAACGGCAGCGAGGGTGATCGTCATCGCGATAATCGGGCCCACAAGCTCCCGGGCCGCGTGAATCGCGGCATCGAATGGCTTTTTTCCCATTCGCATGTGCCGCTCAACATTCTCAACTGCGACGATGGCGTCGTCCACAACCAACCCCACAGATAGAACAATGGCCAGAAGCGTGAGCAGGTTAATACTGAATCCAAAAAGCTGCATCAGGAAAACCGCCCCGATAAGCGAAACCGGAATCGCCACTACCGGCACCAACACCGAACGGAATGTTCCGAGAAAGAGAAAGATCACCACCACCACAATCAGGAGGGTCTCGCCCAAGGTGTGATAAACCTCGCGAATCGCATCTTCGATGTAGAGCGTGGAATCGTAGGCTATCCCCCCTTCTATACCCACAGGAAAATCTTCCTGTATGAACTTCATCTCATTCCGGATACCACGAATCACATCCAAAGTGTTTGCGTTCGGCATCACATAAATTGCAATGAACACTGCACTCTGCCCCGAGAACCGCACATCATAGGAATAGTCCTCTGCACCCAGCACCACTTCAGCGATGTCACCCAACCGGACAATTGCCCCGCCTTCCTCGCGTATGACGAGCTGCCGAAACTCTTCAGGGCTTCGCAGGTCAGTGTTGACCGACAAATTCACAGTCACAAGTGCTCCACGTGTTTGCCCGATGGCCGCAAGGTAGTTATTTGCGGCAAGCGCCTGGCGCACCTGAGCCGGACTCACCCCGAGAGCCGCCATACGGTCCGGGTCGAGCCATATACGCATTGCAAATACCCTTCCGCCCAGAACCTCCGCACGCTGCACACCCGGCACAGCTGTCAGGCGAGGTTGGACAACCCGGGTCAAGTAGTCAGTAATCTCATTTGATTCCAATATGTTGGAATTGAATCTGAGATAGGCGGACGCAAATCCCGAATCCGCGGTTTCAATCGAGATCACCGGAATCTGGGACTCAGGAGGAAGATCTCCACGCACTTGATCCACCTTCGTGCTGATTTCCGCCAAAGCTTTGTTACCGTCATGATTCAGTTTAAGGCGGGCACGAATGGTCGAAAAGCTCTGTGAGCTTGTTGATTCGATGTAGTCAATTCCATCCGCTGAAGCCACAGCCCTTTCCAATGGAGTGGTGATGAACCCCCTCACAAGATCGGCGTTCGCCCCAACATAAACCGTGCTCACCGAAATCACCGCATTTTCGTTGCGGGGATACTGCCGGACAGTAAGGGAGTTGTATGCCTGAATGCCCGCGATAATAATCACGAGGTTGACTACAATTGCCAAAACCGGGCGCCGGATAAAGACGTCCGTGAAAGCTTTCTGATGGGTTTTCATGTCTATGGCCCGATTGATTATGCCAAATGGAATCAGGCCTCTGATGGTTTTGGATCAAGCTGGATCTCGGGCGAACTCGAGTTATCCACCTTCACTTTCACATTGTTCCGAAGCTTGAATGCGCCGTTGCTCACGACCTGCTCGCCGGTTGCCACGCCCTGCAGCACCTGAACATAGTCTCCGCGGACTTCACCCAAACGGATAAATCGCTGCCTCGCGATGGTGGCGCCAGCCTCATTCTCCTCAACAACAAACACAGAGTTGCCGTAGGGAGCATACACAACCGAAGTGACCGGAATCGCGGTCACCTCCGCCTCAACAGGTTCATATACCCTTGCCCGCACGAACATTCCTGGACGCAACACTCCATCCGGACTGGGCAAAGATGCCCTCACCCGCACATTGCGGGTTGCTTCATCAATCTCCGCAGCCACCGCCGAAACCGATCCACGCAGAATCTCGGTCTGCAGATCCGAAGTCACCTCAACTTCATATCCCTCCTTGACGGAAGCCAAACGCTGTTGGGGAACGTAGAAATCCACATAAACAGGATCAATGCTTTGAATCGATACCATCGGG
This sequence comes from Opitutales bacterium, assembly GCA_033813415.1. Classification (GTDB taxonomy): domain Bacteria; phylum Verrucomicrobiota; class Verrucomicrobiia; order Opitutales; family JAFGAQ01; genus JAFGAQ01. Next base: position 21,339 of record JAPXRV010000007.1, read on the forward strand.
GCACCACTCCCCACAAACTGTCCAAGGTTCACCTGCCGGATCCCCAAACGCCCCGCAAATGGAGCCCTCAAGGTTTTCTTTGCAAGTATCGCCCGGAGATTCTCCACCTGTGCTTCAGCCTGTTGCGCTTGGGCCTCAGCTGCATCAAAGTCTGACTGCGCAACAGCATCCCGCGCCAGCAACTCACGGGATCGATCGAGATTGATCTGCGCCAACCGGAAGGAAGATTCGGCTGCCTTCAATTGTGCCTGCTCGGAGGACGCGTCAAGCTCCACCAATATCTGCCCCTCTTCCACACACTGTCCGGATTCGAAGGAAAAATGAACCACTTTTCCAGGGATTTCCGAGCTGACCATGACACCCTGAACCGCTACAACGGTTCCAACAGCGGACACACTGCGCTTCCACTTCTGCTGAACCGCTTCAACAGTCGAAACCGCATCAGGTGGAGGAACCATGCTTTCTCCTGCCGCAATCAACATACGGATCTGGCTCGCATAGGCTCCAGCCAAACCACCGACAACGATCAAAATAAACAATAAAGACAGCAAAACGTTTCTTAACATATCAACCCTCATTCAAAAATAGACCTTCCACCCCAACGAAAATATACCCCGGCACCCTTCACCCATATCCCGGCTTGTCACTCCCCAATGGCATCGGCTGCCATCCAGCCAAATGAGCCCCGTCACGTTCCGGACGCTTGGCCATTTCAATGATCTTCCGACAAAGCTTTGAAAGCTCCGACCGCTCATCTTCAGAAAAATCACGCATGAAGTCGGCCATGTATTTGAAGTGAACAGGTAACATTTTCATGATTACATCCTGGCCCTTAGGGGTCAGCCGAATCATCACCATTCGACGGTCATTCAAATCCGGCTCACGCATCACCAATCCCGCTCGCTCAAGCGTATCCACTACTCCTGTCACCGTAGCCCTCGACACACCCGACCTTTCTGCCAACTCGGCGGGGGAACACTGAAGAAATTCGCCGGTACCCTTGTTCACCAACAACATCATCAAGGAAAACCCACCCGAGGAGACTCCGAAATGATGCATGTATTCCTGAAACTTCGCTGTCAGATCGTCCCCCGCCCTCAAAAGCAACAAGACGGACTCAGTGGCACTCGGATCCAACTCGGGATATATCGAACACGCCATTTCCAGGTGACTGCGTGGCGGAAGGTCTCTGAGAAGCATGTTTGGCATGATAGGCAAAATGGATGCGCAGCATTTAATTCGGAAGCGAACTATTCGCATCCTGATTATCAGCAAACAGATTATCAGGTCACAACTCCTGTCAAGTCGATCTTGCACAAACACGGCGATGCAGTTTTCAGGCCATAACGGGCCGATTCCAGCAAAACTACTTCAATTTCCCATTGTGAAAGCGGATTATTGTGACTTCCATTGCCTGATCGTCATGAAGGCATCGGCGAGATCCACCGGAATATGGCGGATCCCACCTCTGTCTCCCTGGATTTTCGCGTTGTTATTCAGGCTCCATGGATAGGGACAGCCAACGGCAAAGAGCGAGACTTCAAAACCAAATCACAGAGGTTTCACCGGCACACACATGTCCACGACGATGATGCCTTCAGGGTCCTTTTCCGGATCGTTCAAATACTGCTCGAAACACAGCCGATCATCCGGCTGGAAACCACTCTGGGGCAACCATTCTCCGCACAACGCTTTCCATGCGGACAAGAACTCACCCGACTCCGCAATCCTGCAATGAGCAACCGCATACCGCCCGCCATCCAAACGCATTACAGATACCTTTGAATCTCCACGGGTGCCTTCCGGAACCGTCACGCCAACAGAAACCCGAAGTTTCTCATCCTCCGTGATTTCAGGATCATCGTGATAAACCGCAAAAAACTCGCTATTCCCGTTGATCAGGGAGCGTGCGCCCGCCCAAAGGCAGATCTGCTCGAAAAGTCTTTTAAAAAGAGTCTCATCGCCAACATATGGCCCAATGTGACGAACATAAGCAAGATGGCGTTCTGGAAGCTCCCTTACATCAACTGTCAGTGTCTTCTGATTCATATTTCTATTCATGGTTATCTTCCAAACCGGAATGGATTGGATGATTCCACTGTAGCAGATACTTTCAGACGCCGCTTCACACTCCTTGCTCAGCCTTTGATCCAAATTGCTGTCAGTGTCGTTGGCCGAACGCCTCCAATCCGATGCGGACATCCCAAAACAGTCCCTGAAGGCCCTTGAAAAGGATGCAGAACTCCCAAAACCGCAGTCTAGAGCGATGCCAGTAATGTTCTTTTCCGGATTATGAAGCAACTGGCCCGCCGCCTTCTGTAGCCGCAGCCGTGAGATGAAACGCCCAAGGGTCTCGCCTGTGTATGCACGAAACAGACGGTGAAAATGAAAAGGAGAAAAATGGGCAATTCCCGCCAGCTCATCGAGACGCATCTCCTGGTCAAGGTGGTGCTCAATGTAGTCCATGACACGATGCATCCTTGACGCATACTCCTGAATCCTGTTCTCAACCGATGAACACTTCATAGTCGCACTGTCGTCACTCATCACCAATTGGACCCAAGCCGGTTGGAATCATGACCACATGACTCTCTCTGCGGCTACCCGCGATATCGATTTGGAAAACAACCTCCCAGTCATTCATCTCCTCGGCGTCCACAAGAGTCTGACGCACCACCCACCGGTTGGGGTCATCCGAATTGATAAGGGTGTGTTTCGACGCACGTGCTTCCGGGTCGAGCCTGATCCATGAATGGGTCAGATGGTAATCCTCCATGTGCCGGGTGAGCACATAATCCCGGGCTCCAACTCCCTCAGCAGGCGCATCCGGAAACAATAGCGCCAAGTCATAAGAATCCCGGATGTCAGGATACTGGCGGTTCGCAAGCATGCGTACAAAACGGAATACCTCACTCCGGACCAACTTGGTGAATGAATCACGGTTTGCCGTGATATCAGCCACCTTCGCCTGAGACTGAGGAAAGGATGCATCTGCATACAGCTTGATCGGAGCATCCGGATGCTTCATCTGCTCCCACTCATCCAACAGGCTCGAATCCACGGTTCTCAGCAAACCCTCCAGGTATACCAGGACCTCATCCACCGGATCCGTCCGATACACTGGAGGCAGGGTGCTCTCGAGAACATGGTATACCTGCGACAAGTGCCGCAACAACAATCCTTCAACCTGTTCAATACCGTAGGTTTTGATGTAGTCACCAAAGCTGCTGTAGCTTTCATACATCTCCCTGACGATCGACTTCGGATGGATATTCTCCTTACCCACCCAGGGATGCTCACTGGCAAAGGCATTGAAGGTGTCATAAATGAAATCCCGCTCAGGCTTTGGATACTCAAGGGTTTCGAGGCGTTCCATTCTCTCGTCATACTCGATTCCAGCGGCTTTCCATTCCGCGATCTTTTCCTCTTTCACCTTCATCAACTGTCGCCGCAAGATGGCATCCGGATCCTCCACAATCGACTCGGCAAGGGACACCACCTTGAACGGATATTCGGGGGCATCCGGATCCAGTAATGCGAGCGTATCGACAAAATAAAGCGAGAGCGTCTGATTCAGCGAAAAGTCATCCTGAAGCTCCACATTCACTCTGAGCTTTCGCTCACCGGCAGGCAGCGGAAGAATCTCAACAATCTCCCGCTCAAGAAGCGATCGGAACAACTGAAAGGCTTGCCGGCGAAGGCCGGGTTTCGATGCGTCCGGATGGTGACAATCAGCGATCAGTGACCGCATCGCACGGCATCCGTCGCCCTCACGACTCAGAACATTCAGTAACATGCCATGGGTCACCTTGAATCGCGACTCAAGAGCCTCCGGCTTGGACTGGATAAGGCGCTCAAATGTCTGAGCATCCCAATGAACATAGCCCTTTTCGGGAGGTTTCCGCCGCACTATCTTGCGTTTTTTTGCAGGATCATCTCCGGCCTTTGCCTCAAGCCGCCGGTTTTCAATCACATGCTCGGGAGCCATAGCCACCACATATCCGATCGAGTCAAATCCACGTCGACCGGCCCGTCCACTAATCTGATGAAAATCCCGCGCGCTCAGGATCCGGGTTTTCTTGCCGTCATACTTGCACAGTTGGGTGAACAACACCGTGCGGATTGGAACATTCACCCCTACCCCAAGCGTATCCGTCCCACAGATAACCTTTAGCAATCCGCGCTGGGCAAGCTTCTCCACCAGCAAACGGTAACGGGGAAGCAATCCTGCATGGTGAAGGCCAACGCCATTCCGGATGAACCGCTTGATCTCCTTTCCAAAAGGACTGTTGAAGGGAACCTTTTCAAGCTCTTCGGCGATCATCGCCTTCTCATCCTTCGAGCACACGGTCATGCTTTGAAGGTTCTGGGCAGTCTGAGCGGCCGCCCGTTGGGTGAAATGCACAAGGTAAACCGGAAGCCTCCCACCCGACTGGAGCAGATCCAATACCTCCGTCAATGCTTTCTCTTCGAATGAAAACTCAAGAGGAACCGGGCGATCCGAACTCGATACGGTCAATGCCTGCCGTCCCGTTGCACGCTCCAGATCCTTTTCAAAAAAACGGGTATCACCCAAGGTTGCGGACATGAGAAGGAAACGGACATGCGGAAGCGTAAGCAAGGGAGCCTGCCATGCCACCCCGCGGTCCTCGTCCGAGTAGTAGTGAAACTCGTCCATGATCACATCATCCACCCGTGCTCTGGGTCCATCCCGAAGTGCGATATTCGCAAGGATCTCGGCTGTGCAGCACAACACCAGAGCATCCCGGTTCACACTGGCATCGCCGGTCATCATGCCCACGTTTTCAGGTCCGAACAAACGGCACAGCGCCAGGAATTTCTCATTCACCAAGGCTTTGATGGGACATGTGTATACCGAGCGTCGCCCTTGACAAAGTGCCAGATAGTGGAGCGCAGTGGCCACCAAGGACTTCCCCGAACCTGTGGGGGTATTGAGTATCACATTTTGACCACCATAAAGCTCAAGAATCGCTTCCTCCTGGGCTGGATACATCTCAAATCCCTCGCTGTGCACAAATGAAATGAACCGTTCCAAAATCACATCCGAGTCGAGGTATTGGTCCGGGGGTTTGAGAGGGAAACGCATGCCACCTCGTCTAGTGCCATCGGGTCCATTTGACAATCCGAAAGGCGCATGCCGCCGCCAGACCCGGCATCAATATAATAAAACGGTGCATCCGGGTTCGCGCCGCATGCACCGTTGATCCGAGTGGATGGATCATCCGATCCACAAACCTTCAAGGCGGATCTGGATTCCATCCGGAGTCCGGTTGATGTAGTTCACCAAACCGCTGTGGCGCCACTGGAGCATACACATCCTCGGCTGGAAATAGTAGCGCATTCCAACCTTCGGGTCGACTCTGGAAAGATTCACCATCCCTTCGTATCCTTCCGCGATGTAGTATCCAAGATCCTTGAATTTTCCCTCCCGCGTCTTGAGTGGTCCGGTCACACACCAGGTCATTACCCCGGTTCTCTGATCAACATCCATCGCCACGCCACAATGGGTGATGGGGCATCCGCAGGACATTCCGAGCGGCCTCCCCAACATGATATCCCCCGGCTGGATGTTCAGTTCTCTGGTAATCATCGGATTGTGAGGGAGGATGATCTCCCTTGGACCCGGCTCCTCCGGAAAATGCTCCAAATAGAAGTCAAAATCACGTCCAAGTGAATCCCTCCACGTTGGTGCCGTTGACACTCCTTGGCGCATCTGGGTGGCTGAGGATCCACAGCCGCCAGCGCACCCGCAGCTATCTGCAGCGGGTCGGGTAAGTTTCCCCGGGGAGGCAAAGGATGTAGGGGTGTTAGCGAGGTGCACACATCGCTCGATCAGAAAAGGTTGTTCCCTGATCCGCACGGCAAGCTCCGCGCAAGTTCTCATGCCACATTGCCCGCAGTTGAGCCCTGGCAGGTCGGTTTCCACAAATTCTTTTTTGGTGTTCATTAATAAGGTAGTGTTCGTTGTTATGGCCTTTCAGCCGGAACTACATCTTTCCGGCGATCATTCGCCTCTGTAGAAAGTCTGATTATCCAGGGCGCGGACCACACCGAAGTGTTGCTCCCACCCGATCTCTTTTTTGCCCACACACACCGTGCAGGTTCCCACCGGTGGATTGCCCCGGAGCATGAGAGGCCCGGCAACATCGCTTTGATCTTGCACCATCTCGACGAGGGGATCTATCCCGATACCATACAGTGCATTGACCTCGCGGATTCTCACTCCCGGGGCCACTTCCTGGATCCGTGCGCGGAAGACTTCCCGCTCTGCCTGCGACACCCTGTCGATTTTGGTCACTACGGCAACATCTGCCAAGGAGAGCATCGGACCGACCTTCAAAGGCAAGTTCATCCCGCTCGTCGCTTCCAGCACCACGATCCCGAGGCCGCCATCCACGTATGGTGAACAACGCAGACAAAGCCCCGCCGTTTCCACAAGAAGAACATCCGCCTCAGCCTGTCTGGCCCACTTAATCGCGTCTCCCAAAACCATGACATTGCAGTGATCCGGACAAAGCTCACCGGAATAGATCTTCCGGGTGGGAATTCCAAACTCGGCTGCAATCTGCTGATCCTCCTCCGCATACTGAACGTCAATCTTCAGAAACGCACAGGAGATATCGCGGGCTTTCATCCGCTTGATAATGTGCCGTAACACAGCCGTTTTGCCCGTTGTCGCCGGGCCCGCGCATACCACGACTTTCATAGCATCCCTCCCATCGCGGCCGCCGTTACGCGCCCACCCATCCGGAGTGTTTCACGGAGGCCCGAAAGGCACTCATCCATGCGGGTCACCACCGTGGAGAGCTCCTTTTCCTCGGCATTGGTTTCAAACACGTCGATGATGCTGCCCGCACGCATGATGATACGGTAGTCACTCAGTAGAGCGATTCTCGGATCATGCGTTACAAAGATGAAGATTTTCCTCTCTCTCCGGAGCAACTCGAGAGCCCGTGTCCGGTTGATTCCCGCGTTCTCGACCTCATCCAGCAACACAATCGGGGTATCGCAGACAATCGTAGCATCCGCAATCAGCAACGCCCGTGTCTGTCCTCCCGAAAGCTCTGTCATCCGGACCGTCGGACCGATAGGCTCTCCCGTGAGTTGATTCGCAAAGTCCAAGGTGCGCTCAACGATGTTCCTCCTCACGGTATCATCGACACTCCGGATGCGTGCATGGGTCTCGAGGAACACTCCCACAGGAAGATCCGACAGGAATGAGGTGTGTTGTGTGATCAACGCAATCGGATGCCGCGAGGGATCATTCCTGATCTCGCGGGTGGCCGGTGCGCCGTCGAACAACACCCTCCGTCCAGTGGGGGTGTTCGCGTCGGCGAAAAGCTCAATATCATTGATGAGGGTGGTCTTTCCGGAACCGGTTGGGCCGACTATGCTCACCACATCGCCCATTTTCAGGTCAATGCGATTCACCTTCTCAGGCTTCCCGGACCGTCCACACCCACCCATTAGGGTGATTTGTTGGATCATGAACAGATGAAATACATACATGATCCTCCGAATCAATACTATTTCGGTCTACATTCGGAATTATATTCCCATCAGTCATATTTAAAGCACGGAACGATTCTTCCCGAATCCGCTCAAAACGGCTTAGGACGGGGCGAGTTCTGCCGATGAACAAAGACAGGAACTTCAGTTGAAAACCCTATCATCCCTGAATCATGCCCATACTTTCCACCGACATGCTTAAAGAAGGAATGACACTCGACGCCCCGGTGAAGAACACACAAGGGCAGGTGCTCTTCGGTAGCGGACACGTGTTGAAGGAGAAACATATCACCATGATGATGGCATGGGGAATTCCGGAAGCGAGCATCTCGAGCCCCGACGGGGAGGACCCCGAAGAAACGAAACGCTACCAGCTGCTTGTCCTGAGAATGGAGAACGCCATTCGCCCACGCTTCCGGCGTTGTGATATCAGACAACCTCTTGTATCCGATACCATCCGATGCGTGGCCGAGCTGATGGCCCGCAAGGAGTCCGGCAACCCCTGACCATCTGCAGCTCTTTTCGCCATGCCTACCACATCACCGGAACACCTTATCCGCGATCTTCCAGCCTTGAGCTCACTGCCTGCGGTGGTTGAAGAACTCGAACGCGCACTTGACTCCGGAGAGGCGTCGATGACCGATCTGGGCGAAATCGTCAAAAAAGATACGGATCTTACCGCACGTCTGCTGCGTCTGGCCAATAGTAGTTTCTACGGATTCCCCAAAGGCGTGGAGACCGTCGCCGAGGCTCTGGCTCTCATCGGAATCGAACAGATGAAGCAGCTACTGACCGGAAGCTCGGTTATGGAGTACTTCCATAACATTCCATCGGAAGCTGTTAACATGCGGTCATTCTGGAAGCATAGCATCGCCACAGGTATCGCGGCAAAATTGCTAGCGGTTCAGAGAAAAGCCCCCGATCCGGAGCTGTTTTTTGTCGCCGGCCTCATCCACGACATCGGACGATTGGTTTTCTACCTCAGAATGCCGGATGAATCTGCACGGGTCCTCGAGTGCTACGCCCGCAACCCTGACATCCCCTTGCATGACTATGAGAAACAGGCCTATGGGTTCGACCACGGGGAAGTGGCGGGTGAACTTCTCAAAAAATGGGACTTCCCGAATTCACTCATCCACGCCGTCCGCTACCACCACCGCCCGGCCCAAGCCGATGTCTACTACACCCATGCCGCATTGATATCGGTAGCCGATTTTGTTGTCCACAGCCTGGACTTCGGAAATAGCGGAGAAGCATATGTTCCACCCATCTCGCCCGATACGTGGGATCGTTTGGATCTCCCGATGTCCGCGCTAAGGAACACAATCAAGGAAACATCCAGCCAATTCGAGGAAACTGTCGGTTTGTTTCTGCGGGATCAGTCATGAATTCACAGCCGATCAACGCCCGCTTTCTGGAGCAGAGGATCAATCGCATCCATAACCTCACCGATGGAAGCGAGGACCTCATCGTAATCTTTGAATCAATTGACCGCTTCCAGAAAGAGGTTCAGGACTGTCGAACCCAAAACGAGGCACTCGCCCTTCTCCAAAGTTACATTCATGGAATCCAATTGTTCCACGAAACCGCGTTTGCGCTGGCGGATTCCAACCACTTCTTCGAGCTTCAACATTGTTCAAATCCGGATCATCTGGAGGCGACCGATAGCTTTCTCACGGAGCAAATCCGGGAGGGTCGATTCGCATGGGCACTCCAACAAAACAGACCGGTTCTCGTCGACAACCATCCGGACCTCCCCGGAAAACAGGCCATCCTTCATGGGATGTCCACGCGAACCCACTCGATCGGGATGTTTATCGGTTTTCTGAGGAGCGACCATAGCGGCATGCGGAGTGCCATGCTTCGCATCCTCTCCGTCCTGATCGACGCCACAGTATTTGTATTGGAGAACCAAATCCTGCAAAATGAATTACGCGAATACAACTTGAGCCTCGAAGGCACAGTCGAAGCAAGAACGCAGGAACTGCGTTCGGCCAATCATCACCTCTATCAGAGCAACCTCGAACTGAAGCGCTTGAACGAAGTAAAAAGCGAGTTTCTTGGAATAGCGGCCCATGACCTCAAAAACCCGCTCAGCGCAATCCTCGGATTCACCCAACTTGTCGCATTCTCACTCCAGGAAGCTGCAAACGGAGCACCTTTGGATCATGCGGAATCGATCGAGATGCTTCAACAGGTTGAACACTCCGTATCCCACATGGTTCAGGTGATCCATGAACTGATTAACTCGGAATCCCTCGACAGCGGCAAAATTCAGCTCAATACCGAGCCACTCGATCTGGCGAAAATTACCCGTAAGGTTGTTGCAATCAATCAATCAAACGCAATCAGCAAAGACATCGAACTGAGCTTCCGCGGAGAACCTGGGCTGGTAGCCCAGGCTGACGCTCTCAGGATCCATGAAGCCATGGACAACCTGATCAGCAACGCCATAAAATACAGCCCATTTCACTCGTCAGTGGAAATTTCTTTGAACGAAATAGTCGATTCGGAAGGAAAACAATGGGTTCGCTTCTCTGTAAAGGATCAGGGGCCAGGCTTGACGGATTCCGACAAGGGCAAACTCTTCCAGCGATTCCAGAAGCTTTCGGCACGTCCTACTGCAGGGGAGTCCTCGACTGGTCTGGGATTGTCGATTGCAAAATCGATTGTTGAACTTCATCACGGTATAGTCCGGGTCGAGTCCGAACCTGGAAAAGGCGCGACTTTCTCGTTTGATCTGCCCCGGGGCCAAAGTCCCGGATAATCGATGCAACTCACAAATACGATTGGAAACCTTCACAACCATATCCATGCAAACCCCATCCCAAGCTCCATTCCACAGCATTCGCAACGAGTCTTTCGCTGCAGTCATCCACAACAAGGGTGCTGAACTCAAAAGGCTTGTGCACAAAGACAGCAAAACCGATATCATCTGGCAGGGCAGCCCAGATTCGTGGACAGGAAGTGCGCCCATTCTGTTTCCGATCGTTGGTAGACTGAAGGATGGAGTGTATATTTGGGACGGTGACCAGTATGCTATGAACACCCATGGCTTGGTGCGCCGCGCCACATGGGAAACAACCGAACACACTGAGTCGGCAGCCTCATTCCGGATTCGGTCCGATGCCACCACCCGCAAGTCCTATCCTTTCGATTGGGAACTCACCGCGCGTTTCACCCTGACTCACGAAGGAATCCGGGTCGACTACTGCGTCCGGAATACCGACACGAAGCCGATGCTTTTCTCGATTGGATCCCACCCGGCATTCAACATTCCCTTTGCAGGCGGAAAACTCGAAGACTACAAAATCACCTTTGAGCATCCCGAGACTTTCAAAGCCTACCGCATCACCGACGAGCTTCTCAGTCCAGTCTCCTATCCGGTAGCATCGAAGGAAAACTCGATCCACCTCACTCAAACGCTCTTCAATGAAGATGCCCTTATCTTCAAGAATATCCGCTCGCGCCGCGTCCACATATCCAACAGCGCAAACACCGCCCAAATTACACTAAGGACAGGTGGAGCACCCGATTTGGGGATATGGTCGAAACCCGGGGCACCCTTTGTCAGTATCGAACCGTGGTTCGGATTCGACGACTCTCCGGATGTTTCCGGATTCCTGAATGAAAAACCCGGAATCCTCACTCTTCCTTGTGGGAAGAAATTCGAGGCGCACTACGAAATCGAATTCTCAATAGGATAATCGACTGTTTCCGGAAACGGAGAATCAGATCTGCTTCTTTGAACGATCATTCGTGAGTCGACGTGGTTCGACTCCTGAAAAATCGTATAGACGAGCGGCCACCTTATCCCATGTGTGCAGCTCCACATACCGGCGGCCAGCATCTCCCAATCTGGCACAAAGCTCATCATCATCGATGAGACGCATCAGGTTTCGCCTGAATCCATCCTGATCCCCCACTTCTGACAATAGCCCCGTCTCTCCTTCCAGAACTGCATCCGCTACTCCCCCTGTCCGATTCGCCAACACCGGAAGTCCATTCCGCGAGGCTTCCAGATACACCAAACCCAGGCCTTCCACGCTGTCGCCAACTGGAACGCTGGTCATGGCAAACAGATCAGCCTCAGAATAGGCCCTCAACAGTTCGTCACTGCTCACCCCGCCCGAGAAAACAACCGGACATCCACATCGCTCTGCAGCCTGACTCACCTTAGTGCTATAGTCGTCCTTGACGACTTGCCCCACGAAACGCAGCTGCACGCGATTCTTGTAGGAGACAGGAAGCCCTTCAACACATTCAATCAGGTAGAGTTGCCCCTTACGGGGATGAATCCGACCCACACATAGCAAGACCTTTCGCCCGCGCTCCGCACATCGGCCATAATCCCTTTTCACGACAACACAACCGGTATTTGGAACGCCAAATCCAATGATGAGCTTCGACTCAAGCTTGGGAAACCAGGACAATATCTCCTTTGCATTGTATCCGGATAGAACGTGAACCCGGTCAGCAAGCTTGGCGAGCCGCTGGAATAGATGACCCTTTACAGGATTGCTCCGCCAGCGTCTGATCTCACTGCCATGCAGGGTCAGAACCAGATGCCGCCATGGCTTAATTCCCAATAATTGCAGGTAGAAAAACACTTCCATCGCCGCGGGCTCAACAACATGGACAACCGCATCGGTAAAGCTCCCGCGTTCCGACACAATTGCGCACCCCATTTTGAAGAGACAGGAAGGGTTTCGGGAACCCTTCACGCCGGAAACCGCAAGCAGGGAGTATTTGGACTCTCCGACAGCCTCATCCGGAAGAATCGCGTTTTCCTGTGCCCATACCGAAACAGTCCGCCCCTGCCTGGCCATCGCCATCGCCAATTGCTCAGCCACCATTCCTGCACCTCCCTTTCTGGGAGAGTGCTCATGCGTGACCATTCTCAACATCATTGCCGTCTCAGGCATCGGACCGTGCCGGATTCATATGGAATCAGCTACTCCAGATGACAATCCGTGAAAGATGATTCCACTAACACTGGCATTTCTTGACCTTTTTTCCACATCCTGTGGGACATGGATCATTGCGACCAACCTTCGGAGCGTCCCTTCTCACAGGTTCAGTTTTCACAGCAGGCTGAGCCTGTCGTTGGGGACGATCCTGATGGGAGGATCCCCCCCGCGAGGGAGACTGTGCCTGCGAAGAAGCAGATGGTGCGGAAGGTGAGGATGCGGTATTCGGGCCTTCCTCCCGTGCCTGACGCGACAAACGGGATAACATCGTCTGAAACGCCTGGATGTTGGCCGCAGTCCTGAAACAAGCGGAACAGACCTCCGTCCTGATCTGATTCATCATCTCCTCAAAGTATACATAGGCCTCGCTCTTGTATTCGTTGAGGGGGTCTTTCTGGGCATATCCGCGAAGCGAAACGCTCCGTCTCAGATCATCCATCTCGGTGAGATGATCCTGCCAAAGCCTGTCAATCGAACGAATCACAACGTAGCGGGAAATACGCTTCAGTTCTTCGGAATCCTCAAAGGCTTCACGACTTAGAAAAGCATCCCGTATTTTTCCCAACGCAATTGAAGCCAACTCATCGGACGACCTCCCCGCATAATCCTCTAGCTTAGCGGCAATCGGAAAATGATGATTAAGGTACTGAACAAAGGCTTCGACTCCGGTGTGGCTCTCCTGCTTCCGGTCCAATTCGCCGGCAACTCCGGCCCTTTCCTCGAGTTCCTCCCGGATCAATTCAAACATGATCTCCCTTGGATCCTCGGAATGAATGGCTTCATTCCGGATCCCATACACCACTTCCCGCTGGTTGTTGAGGACATCGTCATATTGAAGCAAGCGCTTGCGGATGGCAAAATTGTGCTGTTCGTAACGTTTCTGCGCATTCTCGATCGACCAATTCAAGATGGGACTGGTCAATGCCTCATCTTCAGCCATCGAGTTATTCAATACCTTGGATAAGGTCCCCGCATTGGCAAAAAGACGCATCAGATCATCCTCAAGGGATACGAAAAACTTCGATTTCCCAGGATCTCCCTGCCGGGCACAACGTCCCCTCAACTGCCGGTCAATTCTCCGCGACTCATGGCGCTCGGTACCGACGACAAACAGACCACCAAGATCAGCGACTCCCTCGCCGAGTTTGATATCGGTTCCACGACCCGCCATGTTCGTGGCAATCGTCACCGCGCCTTTCAATCCCGCTTTGGCGACAATCTCGGCCTCCTGCTGGTGAAATTTGGCATTCAACACAGTGTGAGGAACTCCAGATCGCTTCAACATTCGGCTGATCAACTCGGAAGACTCAACTGAAGCAGTACCGACCAACACGGGCTGCCCATGCCCATGAGCTTCTTCAATGTCCTTTAAAACCGCATTGTACTTCTGTCTTCTGGACTTGTAAACTACATCATTCAGGTCCTTCCGAACGCAAGGTTTGTGCGTCGGAATCACCATTACATCCATGCGGTAAATTTCGTTGAATTCCGAAGCTTCCGTTTCGGCGGTACCGGTCATCCCCGCCAACTTCTCATACATTCGGAAATAGTTTTGAATGGTGATTGTGGCGTAAGTCTTCGTCTCCTTTTCGATCGCGACGCCTTCCTTTGCCTCAACAGCCTGATGAAGACCATCGCTCCAACGCCGGCCTGCCATCAGACGACCCGTGTTTTCATCCACAATCATCACCTTACCATCCTGAACGACGTACTCCACGTCCTTCTCATACATACTGTAAGCCCTGAGAAGCTGGCTGATGCAATGGATACTCTCGCTGACCCTGCTGAACGACTCCTGTGCCTTTGCCCGGGCTTCTTCCTTCTGCTGGAGACTCAAGTTCGAATCCGCATCGATTTCCATGAAGATGCTTGGTAGATCCGGCATCACAAAGGCATCCGGATTTCCTGGACTCATCTCATTGCGGCCTTTTTCAGTCAAGTCCGCCGTGTGGTTACGTTCCTCTATTGAATAATAGAGACGCTCCTTGAGGAAGTACCGGTATTCTTTCCTGAAATCGTTGTTCAACTGGAGCTCGGCCAACTCTATGTTCTTTCGATGCTCAGCGGTCTCCATCATCCGGAGCAAGGGTTTGTTCTTCGGCATACCCCATTTGGCCAGCACCAGAGCCTCGTATGGCTCAAGTTCATCCGGAGGGGTTTTTGAGTCCCCCTTTTTCAGCAAAACGGATCGAGCGGAAGTGTCGCCTTCCGCACCTTCCAGCTGGGCTTTTGCCTTTGAGACAAGGTCATTACAAAACCGGGCTTGCAGCTGAACCAATCGTTGAATCCCTGGCTTGAACTCACCAAATGGCATGGGACGGTCATCCTCCACTGGCCCCGAAATGATCAAGGGAGTTCTAGCTTCATCGATCAAGATTGAGTCAGCTTCGTCAATGATACAGAAATAGTGGTCGCGCTGGACCTGATCCTCTTTGCGCGTGGCCATTCCATTGTCACGCAAGTAGTCGAATCCGAATTCGGACGCAGTGCCATAGGTGATCGATCTTGAATACATCTCCTGACGCTGAGGCGGAATCATGCCCGATTGGATACATCCGACCGAAACGCCAAGTTTCTGGTACAAGTAGCCCATCCACTCCGAGTCGCGACGTGCCAAATAGTCGTTCACCGTCACCAATTGGCAATTCTTACCGGTGAGAGCGTTCAGATACAAAGGAGCCGTCGCCACCAGCGTCTTTCCTTCTCCAGTCGCCATCTCAGAGATGTACCGGTTATGAAGTGCCATACCGCCAATCAACTGGACATCATAGTGGATCATGTTCCAGTCCAATTCCTGGCCACAAACCGATAGTTTGGATCCGCATAGGCGCCGGGCAGCGTTTTTTACTGCCGCGAACGCTTCGGGAAGCAGAGAATCGATAGACTCCCCTCCGCTGATGCGGTTCCTGAACTCCCCGGTCTTTGCCATGAGTTCTTCATCAGTCAGTTTCTGATACTCCACCTCCAACGCGTTGATACGCGCGACAACTGGCTGAGCACGACGAATAAACCTGCGGTAATGGCTTCCGGAAAGCCGCTTGAAAATGAAATTAAACATAGTGGATCAATACTCCTTCTTAAAATAGGCTATAGTCTTTTCCAGACCCTGCTCGAGCTGCACCCTAGGCTCCCATCCTATCACCTTTCGTGCCACCGAAATGTCGGGTCTCCGCTGCTTAGGATCATCCTGCGGTAATGGTTTAAACTGAACACTCGACCGGCTTCCCGTCATTTTCAGAATCAGATCAGCCAACTCAAGCATCGTAAACTCTCTCGGATTCCCCAGGTTCATCGGGCCTACGATTTCATCCTGGTTCATAAACCGGATAAACCCTTCTACAAGATCGTCCACATAACAGAACGATCGGGTCTGCGAACCGTCTCCATAAATGGTGATAGGAGCCCCGGCAAGCGCCTGAACAATAAAATTCGAAACCACCCGGCCATCGTCTGCCATCATTCTGGGGCCGTAAGTGTTGAAAATCCTCACCACCCGGATGTCCACACCATTCTGCCGGTGATAATCGAAAAACAAAGTCTCCGCGCACCGTTTACCTTCGTCATAGCAAGCTCTGGGGCCGATTGGATTAACGTTACCCCGATAATCCTCGGTCTGCGGGTGCACATCCGGATCTCCATACACCTCCGAAGTGGATGCCTGAAAGATCCGTGCGTTTATTCGCTTTGCAAGTCCCAGACAATTAATAGCCCCCATTACCGAAGTTTTGACGGTCTTGATGGCGTTGTACTGATAGTGGACCGGGGAAGCGGGACAAGCCAGATTATAGATCTGATCAACCTCGCACTTAAAAGGATCCACCACATCGTGCCGGACAAACTCAAATGCCGGATGGCTCAGAAGATGGTAGATATTCCGCTTCCGCCCGGTGAACAGATTATCCAAGCAGATCACTTCATGCTCGAGTCCCAGCAACCGTTCGCACAAGTGACTCCCCAAAAAACCAGCTCCTCCCGTAACCAAAACTCTCATAATCCAACGCAGGTTGATTCTATTCCATCCTATGGAACTGATGATCCAAAAACCTCAATCCCATCACGCAAGCGTTGAGATGCAAGACCTTTCTCAACCCGAAAACTGGTGATCGACAGGAACAAAGGCCCGATCACTTCTCAATGACAACGTCAACCGAAGTGTCATTCATCCGCAGGGAAAACCTGCCTTGTGCAATGTTCGAGATCACGGCCTCAACCCTCATATTTCCAAGGTTTGGGACAACCCTTACAACCGTCTCGCCCTCACGCAAAAGAGATCCTGACTTCATTTGGAGGTAACTCCTGCCTGCGCTCACAATCGCACCTGACACTTCCCTTTGCAAAAGAGAACCCAAGGCAGACACCCTGTCTTTGTCGGAAAACCGGGCCAGAATGAGAGGCTGTTCGAAAAAAAACGGATTCACAACATCACTTATAGAAGCCTTCAGTTCCAAATCCTCATAATTCAGAAAATGCTCCAAACGCGCGATGTAGTCCTTTCGGACTTTCAAAGGCATAATCCGCTCCACTTTCGCCAGCAATCCGCTTGACGAAATCACCAACGCAAGCAATACCCAAAATCCACGTCTCATTCTCATACAAAAATCCAACCGGTTTGATCGCTACGATTACTTTTTCCCAGAAACAGGTTTAGCCACGGTGTTTACAGTCAAACGCATGGTCATGTATCCTTGCTCGCGACGATTGTCGGTTGTGAGATCAAAAGATCTGACATTCAGAATTACATCACCCTGCTTTAATAGATATATCATATCGAGAATCTCAGTCAGCAAACCCGATATGGTCATTTCAAAAGGAAGAATGGAGTAGCTTCGCATCCCCCAAATATCCCCATCCCCCAAAACATCTTTCTCGGGTATGGATGCCATTTGATTGATCCCTGTCAGCTGAATACTTCTCAGCGCATCCGCGTGCAAGGAGGAAAACCCATCGAAATATCCAATATTTCTCGCTCTCTGATCGGCATCGGTCAACCTTGAGCCCAAACTTGAAACGAGCTCATCGATACGCTCCAAATCTTCCTTCATTCCGGAACCCTCACGGAAATTGATCTGAATTGTATTCAAGTCCTCCTGTACCAACTTTAATGCCTCTTCCGTCTGCTGCATCACAGGCATACGGAAATAAAGAATCGCACCCAATACAACCGAAATAATACCAGCCCACCATGCCAATGGATACTTCTGATAACTTGCCCTAATGGTTTCTGCATTGATATCCATACCACTCCTTCACTTTTTCTTCGAGACTATCACCCTGATCCTGAAAGAAAAATAGCCGGAACGAGGCTCCTTAAGAGGGTTTCCCTCCTCAATCACATTGAGATCATATCCGCCCGCAATCGACAAGTTCCTGAGATTGGCTTTCAACGCAATAATATCCTCAGTGGTCTTTCCTTTTCCGTCAAGGCTCACAACAAACTCTTCCATACGTGTGGATGGACTCCACTCGTTCGAATACTTGATGCTGTCAAAAGCGACTTCCGGATTTCTAAGCTCGGAAAGGCTAACCATCAGCTCAATCACATCAAACGGCGCTTCGTAAAATCGATTGAGATCGTCCACACTGTTCGCGTGGACCCGAAATCGGTTGATGCTTTCCAGAAGGGCATCGTTTGCCTTCATCCTGTCATCCCTGTCTGCGTTAGCCCGCCTAATTTCGGAGTTGAGAGACATGGTGGTAATTTCCCGATAACCTACAACCATTGCAATCAACCCACAGATGCCACAAAAAACCACATTCACTAAAAACGAGGTCCGGACAACTTTGGTATCAGGCAATCTCTCAAGCAAACGAAAATCTGCGTGCCAACTGAGACCGTCCTTTTTGTTTTTTCCCAGACTAAGCATATATCACAACCTTCCCATCAAAGCGATCATCGCAGGAATCCTGGCATCCCGATCGTCAATTTTTACCGACGAACCGATTTTTACACCACATTCTGAAGCTGCAAAGGCAGGATCAATGTGGAGCACTTCGACTCCCATGCTCTGGGCGAGAAGTTCAACGATCCAGTTTTGAGACGGAGGCAAAGTAGGAACATAAAGATATCCAATAGATTGACCCTTTGTCACCTCGTAGTAACCCGAAATGGACGACAACTCTCTGAGTAGTGGTCGAATCAGCGTTGATCCCATGTCTGATAGGTCAAAAGTTTCCGAGTAGAGCAACTTCCTTGCAGCATCCTCATCCTTAAGATTGTTTTCTTCCTTGATCGCCTGACACATGGTACGATCGCCTCCGTGGATAACCCTGAATGCATACTCTCCATCCGGGGTCATCATTGTCGCCAATGATGAATCACCAAATATTTCCAGCATCACCACAAGACGTTTCTCCCCACCCAAACGCTTCAGCGCCTTTCGAACAAGCGGAATCAAGGCTAGCGTAACGCATTCCATTCGTCTCGGGATGAAACCGTTGACGACGACCTCATCCTGAATCAATGCCAATTTCGAATTCGGAATTCCCGCAATAACGTATTCAGTCTCAGGGTCTTTGGAGGGATCATGTGGATTCCCACTCACTCCACCAAGCGCATGATAAAAAAAAGAGTCATCGGCAATTTTCATATCACCTTTGATCACTCCTTGAATGTAATTGGGATCCTTGGCTTTTTGCGGACTCGGGATCGTATTGCCATGCAACATGAAAGACGGGTGGGAGACCCCTACTACTCCTGACAGGAATCCCTTCTTGCTCCGGACCCTTGCCAATTCGAGCACAGGCCCATACACACTCTTCGACGAGTCAAGATTCAGATAATCCGACAGGTTATTCAATGTGGCAGGTATGTCAGTGCCCTCTGTCTCAGCGATGATCACCGAGTTCGGAAAGCCAACAATGAAGTACCCTTCTTGTTTCGTTTTTTTCATTCGATTCAGCAAGAGAGACTGATTGCTTCAGGATATTGGTGAGATAGAAAAGCGAGATTCATAAGATTGCACATCAAGTGGAACAAAATCAAGCCTCATCGAACTTGCGATCAAAAAGAGCTTCAACCTCGTCCAGAAAACAATCCCCCCTCACGTCTTCGATGATGAACTCAAGCCTGGAACCATTTCCTGCTGCAAGCATCATGAGCCCCATTATACTCTTTCCGTTGACTTGCTCAGAATCCTTGACGACCCAGACATCCCCGGAATACCGGTTTGCAATGCGCACGATCATGGCAGCTGGACGGGCATGTATTCCCATCTTGTTCTTCACTGTCAACACCCGGCTGACAGGTTCCACTTGAGGCTTACTGGCCATTCCTTCACTCATTGGAGGGTAATTATTCTTGGGATCTTCAATAGTTCCCGTCAATCTTTTCGGCAATCCAAACGTTAATCAAGATAATTAGTCTCGATACCCGTCGTTCACGCCTTGAACAACGGTCAGATGAACACATAAGGTCAACGCTGCTCCAGAATGCCAATAATCATACATTTGAATCCCCGTTCGATCCTCTTGGGCATTTCAGTGGTTCTAGCGATCAGTTTGTCAGGTAATACTCCTGATGATTCTTTCAATCAACAGGTTAACGTCCGCATGTTGACAGACCATAACCCGATAGCGCCCGGCGACTCAGTCCGTATTGGGTTTCTCTTTGATGTTACGTCGCCCTGGCATCTTTACTGGATTAATCCTGGGGATACCGGTATGCCCACCCGAGTGGAATGGACACTTCCAGAAGGAGTTGAAGTGGGAAGTTTGCAATTCCCCCCCCCTAAGCGCTATTCAAGCGCCGGTATGGTGGACTTCACGATGGAAGGTGATTTTCTGATTTGGACGACTCTCACGACCCGGAATTCGATC
The DNA here is from genome assembly GCA_033813415.1 of Opitutales bacterium. GTDB lineage: Bacteria > Verrucomicrobiota > Verrucomicrobiia > Opitutales > JAFGAQ01 > JAFGAQ01. The sequence goes on from JAPXRV010000007.1 coordinate 41,654, forward strand.
AAACCGGGCGAGACACTTGAGGTATCTGCTCTCGTCAGTTGGCTCGCATGTAACCAATTATGTGTGCCCGGGGAAAAAGAGCTTTCACTCAAACTCAAGGTCGAGTCTTCAGCGAACGAAAAAGTGGCGTCTCCGGATGCTGGGCATTTTGATCGGGCGATCATCCAGAAACTTCATCGGGATTCGGAACAACCCCAAGCCAGTATCGGTAATGGGAATCTGTGGATCCGTTTCCCGGTTTCGAACCTGCATCGATCGGATCCGATTGGCGCTTACTTCTTCCCATATGAACCGCTGATACCCCCATCAGCTCCACAGATTCTTAGGAAAGAGGATGCATATCTCATTCTGAACACGTCTGTTCTTCCATCTTATGAAAGAGACACATCAGAGTTTTCCGGAGTTCTGGAAGTGACCTTTCAGGATGGCACTCATGAGTCCATTCAAATTGACAACCTAAAGCTATCGGATACCTCAATAACCTCACCCGCAATCGGACTCAAGCGTATCCTCATTCTCATACTGTTCGCATTCTCCGGAGGATTGATCCTGAACCTCATGCCATGCGTATTTCCAATCATCGGACTCAAGATCATGGGATTTGCATCCCGGGCCGGGGATCAAAGGAAAAAAATCGCCCTTCACGGTATCAGTTTCACCCTTGGCGTATTGCTATCCTTTTGGATTCTGGCCGCCATTCTTCACATCCTCAGATCGAGCGGCCACGAACTCGGATGGGGCTTCCAACTGCAAGACCCTGTTTTCGTTTTCGTTCTCATTGTTCTCTTTTTGATCTTCGGACTCAGCTTGAGCGGAGTCTTTGAATTTGGAACATCCGCCATTTCGCTGGCAAACAGCCGACCGGCTAAATCCGGACTCGCTGAATCCTTTGCATCCGGAATCCTTGCGACTATCGTCGCCACACCCTGTTCGGCGCCGTTCCTGGCTCCCGCTCTTGCTGCTGCCATAACCCTGCCGGCGACCCAGTCCTGGCTGCTCTTCACCTTTATTGCATTGGGTCTTTCGACTCCATACCTTTTGCTCAGCCTCTTTCCGTCCGCTTTATCCAATCTTCCCAAGCCAGGTCAATGGATGGAGTCATTCAAGCAGTTCATGGCGTACCCCCTTTACGCCACGGTAGCATTCCTTGTCTGGACCCTTTTGCCGCATCTCGACGCTTCCGGACAACTGAACCTCTTCTTTTGTATCCCGCTCTTGGCCATGGGAACATGGATCTGGGGGAGATGGAACCGACCCCATCTTTCCAGAAGATCCCGAACGCTAGCATCGTTGTTGGCTTCAACCGTTATTCTCGCGGGATTGTGGACCGGCTTTCCCCGGGATAAAGAAACCATCTGGCAGAAATGGAGTCCACAGGCAGTTCAAGGTGCTTTGAATAACGGCAATCCAGTCTTCGTCGACTTCACCGCCCGTTGGTGTGCCACCTGTCAGGTGAACAAACGGGTTTCCCTCGCCTCAGAAGATGTGTTGCAGGTTTTTCGCGATCACGATGTTGTTACCCTGAGAGCAGACTGGACCCAGAGGGATCCTGAGATCACGAAGGAACTCCTCCGCTATGGGAAGGCCGCGGTGCCTGTCTATTTGATATACTTTCCGGACAATCAAAAACCCGTGGTTCTTCCCGAAATCCTCACCCCAAAGATCATTTTAGATCAGTTCAATCCCCCGATTAACTAGCTATCAATCGGGGTACCCGTCTCATCCAGACACCCGGATTCCAAGGCTGATCAGACAGCCAACCGGATTGGGAGACGGAGTCCGTATGATTGAATTCCATTGTGACGCCTGATCGAAGACATTCAAAATCCCTGACCCAATCAATCCGGCATGTTTACAACACAACAATGAGGCCAACACGTGCCGCACATGTTGTGGTTTTTACGTGAAACACCATTCTGAGGCCGATTAACTCGGACACCTGCGTAATTCATGGTTGATTTTTATTCCAATTCCTTGACAATGAACCCGAACAATCCCAAAAACAATTCATTCCACACCGCAACCTCTTCAGGCATTGGAATTACCCCCAGGACTTATCTATTATGAATGTGACTAGCAAACTGGAGAACGATGTTTCCATTAAAGGACGTCTTTCATTTAAGGGCAACCTGTATCTTGATTGCCCTTTTGAGGGACAGATCGAATCGGAAGGCAGCCTGATTGTCGGAGAACATGCGAACATCCTTGGTGAAGTATTCGTCGAAAACCTCACGCTCTACGGACGCATCGAAGGAAATGTCCACGCCAAGAATACCTGCACACTGAAGGCACGATCTGTCCTCCATGGAGATCTCAATTGTGAAAGGCTATCGTTGGTTGAAGGAGCAGATTTCACAGGATTCGCCACTGTCGTGAGTGATCGTTCTGACGTTGACCCGAACGCCGCTAAGAGAGACCCATGGGACTACCCCACCATGGAAGAGGAGGATGCTGCTTATTCGGAACAGAATCCCGACGAGTATTCCGTTGAGTCGCCGGCTGAATTCGCGGACGAATACACCGAACAAGCTCAACCCGGCTATGCTGAAGAACTCCCATACGAGGAGAATCTCAATTACGCTGAAGAACAACCTGTGGAATCACTCGATCCAGAAGGCTATCTTCCTCTCGAGGAACAACCGCTTTCCCAAGATGAATTTCAGGAAGCTCCACTCCCCGAAGAACAGGATGATCTTCAGAGCTTGGTAGACAGCATTCAGCTTCCTCCGGAAGAGGAAGCTCCACTCCCTGCCCAGGAAGCGCTTCCGCCTCCTTCAGTGAAAGACAAGTTCAGTAAGTTCAAAAAGTAACCTTATTTTTCTATATCAGTTTCCAAAACACAACAGACCCGCATGAATACCGATAAAACCATCAAGAACATCATTTCTCACGACGTGACCATCGTAGGCTCACTCAAATTCTCCAGTGATTTCGTCATTGACGGGCATGTAGAGGGAGAAGTGATTTCAAAAGGGAATCTCACCGTAGGCGACAACGCATACATCAAGGGAGAAATCCGGACCAAGTCCCTCACCATCTATGGAAAAATTGATGGCAACATCTTCGTCGACGAGAGGTGTCACCTGAAATCATCCGGACTACTCAATGGAGATATTGAAACCGGATCTCTTGCGATCGAAGAAGGCGCTTGCTTCTCCGGACGTTCCATGATCAAGGGCAAAGCAAAGCAAGATAAAAACCCTTCAGCCTGAAACCAGGCTATACCCATTTCGGCCGTCTTAGCACGGATTCAACCCAAGGCATTTGATCTCCAACAAACAAACAGGTGGTTAGACTAGAAAACAACAACTGGAAACTGGACGATGTCGAACATCTGGACCAACTGACCTATTTCTCCGGTGGCAGACTGTACTGGGCGGAAGGAGACTGTGTGAGAGAGCACTTTCAGGAGTTTTTTCCTGAAGTGGATGACGTCGGATCCGATTTCGTCAGCTATTCCCCCGCGTCTATCGGGGCTTCCAATCTACCCGATGAAGTCGTCACACTTTCATCCGGGAAATTGTCACAAAAGACGTTCGAGAAATTCGAGGAACGGATTCTAGCGTTCGAGGAAATCAAGAAATCCGGAGCAGGTAGTTTCAATCAGGAAGCGGCCTTTTCGGAATTCACCCTGCCCGACCCCCGCAAATGCCCAGACTTATGGGTCGTAATGTCCGGGGAAAACAACTCTGGACTGGCCGTATTCTGGGGACTTCTGGTAAACCAACCTCCGAACTCCAACATCAAGCCACTGGAGGCACTTGAAATTCTTAGGTCGGATTATGTCGAGGTCAAAGCAAAACCAAAACCGGCTATCCCTGTTCCCCCAAGAGCACCATCACGTTTCGTCCCACCACCACCACCTTCACTATTGACTCCCCCTTCGAAAGCAGAACCGAAGGAGGTCGAAGTTCATGCTGAAGAGAAGGACTCTGTATTACCGAAACCTGAACCACTCCAACCGGAAGCTACAGATGAGAATCCGACAGGCTCGATAGCGGAACCGGTTCCGCCTCGGGCTCCTGAGGATTCGTTGGTCGCCCCGGCAGGGTCGATTGCTTCCATTTTCAAGAGCCTCGAGCCGTATAAGGAAGAGTTTGCAGCAAGAGAGCAGCAAGCAAGAGAGGCAATGGAAAAAGCCCGTCTTGCGGCTGAAAAGGAACAGGCCGCAAAGTCCAGAAAGGTGTCTTTTGTATCTCCTAAGTCTGCTGCTAAGTCCACTCCGCCGAAATCAGAAGAGAGCAAAGCTCCGGAGACGAAGGCTCCAGAGGCAATTGCCACCGAGGCAAAACAACCCGCGGTCGCGCCATCCAAACCAGCGGCGACACCCGCCCCTAAACAGGAAAAGCCGAAACCAGTTGTTGTAAAGCCACCGAAACCACCCAAACCACCCGTTGACCGCACCAAGCAAATCCGCTTGGCTAAGCAGGTCGGTATAGGATTGGCTGCATTGATTGTAGTTCTCCTCATTCTTCGGGTATCGGCTGCTTCCTTCTTGGGACCCAAGGTTATAGTAGGGCCGGTGGCAGATTCGGCTGCACAAACCGGAGAGGTTCCTTTTGAGCCCGACGAATTCATCGAACTGGCGCAATTCAACCAGCGCTGGCAGATGAAACAGTCTGGAAAGGCATCGATCACTCATTTTCCTAAACCCGGAAAATACTCGATAAACCGCCTGAGAGCGAACACTCTCGGAGATGGAAATCCTGTCCTTGTATCCGAACACCCGGTTGTTTTTGATAACGTCAACCATTCGGATGTTCTCTCTCCGGTTGCTAATTTGATCCTTCAGTCTAATCATATTGCGACTGGAGACTTATTAACAGCCGTTACAGGAGCGTCATTCGCACGGGGAAATCGGGCTGAACTTGTATACCTGGGTATCGACTGGGGCGACGAGTCATGGAAAGGTTTTCAAGGCATCGAAGGAAACAGCGGTCCTGTAACCCATTCCTATAGTCAACCCGGTCAGTATCGGGTTAGTTTGATCGTCAAAGACCAGAACGGCAGGTGGGACGTAGATTCGGAGTTCGTAACCGTCCATCCTCAGGGAGAAGTCAAAGCCGAAGAAACAACGATTGGTCATTTCTCTCCTGTTCCGATTGCAGTTGTGCGTTCGGTAAAAACGGGAGATACCGAAAACTCCGTTCATCTCTGGGTCGGCGACTCTATCGATCTCGATGGTTCGGTCGAACAGATCACTGTTGACTGGGGCGATTCAAAACCAGAGCAGACTGTATCGCCGTCCAAGGGAGAATTGACCCACGCATATCCGAAAAGCGCTGGGAACCGGTTCACGATTACGGTTACGGCAACTGACAACAGCGGAAATCTCTCAAAGCAGCCGGCTGAAGTTGTCGTGGATTTTCAGAACACGACATTCCCAACTCCTGATCCGAAAAAGGGAAAAACACCCATGGTGACAGACGTCATCTGGTATGCATCTCCTGACCTTGACAACCCCGATTCTATCCGGATCCGAGCTTCAACTTACTCTGAGTTGACTAAGGCTCGCAAAACGATGGTATATCAAATCCAGAACCCTCTATCATCTACACTCGCTCCTCTCTCCTCGATCAGTTGGAAGATTACTGATCCAGCGGGGGTAACCCGAACGGTCACCGGAGCCAGAACTGTTGAACTTGAAGCGGAAAAGGGCCGTTATGCCGTCCAGGTCTCCGCATCATTACCAGGGCAGGAACCTCAAACAGTATCGTTTACAAGCGATATCGAAACCAAGGGCGAGATCAAAGGCATGTCGGGACTATTCAATTGGATTGCTTCGACAATTCCCGATTTGGGCCTGAGTAAACTCGTTCAGGGTAAGGAATAACCCCACCAAAGTTGATTACCATGCGAACTATTTCCCCATTTTTCACCCTCCCAGTTCGGATTGCCCGGACCCTCATTGCAGGATTTCTAGTTTGCGCTGGAGTGGCGCAAGCGATCGAAATCTGGCTGATCGCTCCCGAGGACTCATCCAAATGGATCGCCAAACCCGATACATGGGACGCTGTCATCACCAGAGAAGACACCATCCGACTAAGGGGTCTGCTTGAGGAGAAGGGAACCGACTTTGTTCTCATTCAAATCAATGAAAAAGATTACCCTCTATGGATTCTAGGATCCAGTTTTGATACCGATATCCCGCTCGAAAGAGGCGAGAATACGGTAACAGCCGAGGTCAAGGCAGGAGACTACAAAACTGCTCAACTGAAAGTCATCCGGGTTGACAACATCACCGGGATGGCTGTGTCCGAGATGGTCCTGAAGGATGACGGATCAGAGCAAAGCCTCTACGCCGAAGATCCTGTGGAAATCGCTGCTGAATCCAAGTTCCGCACCCGCATTCCCCGCATTCAGATCTCTGGACAGCACAACCTTCCGAAAGAGGGTGTCGTCGAGGCTTTCTTTCAGGAACGGAATGAGAGACTCCCGGTGGCAATAGACGCCAACACTTTCACTCTCAATTGTTCTTTGATGCAGGGAGACAATAGCATCGTTGTCCGGACAAAGATGGGCCGAAACGTGGTAGACGAGCAAACGATATCCGTTCGTCTTGACAAGCCGATCGAACTGGCTGCACCGACCGACGAGGAACAGCCCGTGGATGCCGCAGCCACCACCGACCGCAGGCGCTTCGTCACGACAAAAGAGAAATTTGTCTTGAAAGGACGCATCCCAGGGGTATCGCAGGGCAAACTCAACGTAAACCTTGGAGATCAACAGGTTGAAGTCACCATAGCCGATCATCAGTTTGAACATGTTCTTGAACTTGAAGAGGGGGCGGAACACCAGATTTCGTTAAGCCTTCCTTTCGGTGATCAACACTACTTCGATCAGGTAACGGTTCAGCATTACTCTGAGAGAATAGAGGTTATGGAAGTTCATGTTCGGAAATTGGGGACCCGTGATTTTGAGCCGCTCATTCCCAACCCGGACGGATACAGGGTTGCATCTCCCAGCGTAGCCCTTCATGGGGAAAGCGTAAGTTCATTTCCCGCTTGGATCAGAAATGGCGAATTTGTATCCGAGATTGAAGTGTCAAGAGGCAGATTTGTAACGGAAGTCCCCTTGCACGAGGGTGATAATGAGGTTGAGTTTTTCCTCGGATCTCCAGATGAACCAAAAGCGCTGGATAGTATTCTCTTTACCAGAGGTCCGATCGTAAGAATATCTCATGATCTGACCGACGATAATAGTGACGGCATCTTCGTGTTTGAAGCCCCAACAGGAGACTTCTTTCCTACTGGAAATGTTCCGGGGATGGAAAAGGGCAGTGTCTTGGTAACCCTTGGTGAGGAAAAGGCGACCCTCCCTGTTTCCAATGGAGTGTTCCGTGCTGAAAAGCCGATGGTCCTTCCCCCTTCAGCGCCAACTGAACTTGTCGTCAACGTCAGGGACAACGATCAAGTGTATTCGGATCGGATCACATTGATGTGGAAAGCGCCGCTAAGCGGTGATATTGGGCAAGTCAAACGGATCATCACTCCTCCTCGACCAATCAAGACGGTGTTACCGGAATTCCCATCCGGTCGTTTCAAAGATAGAGGAAAGAAGATTACAGTCTCGTTCGTGATCTCAGCAATGGGCAAGATCGAAGAGGATAGTTTTGAGTTTGATTCCGACAGCGAAGTGGTGATCGATTCAATCAAGTCAGCCCTGATCCAATGGGAATTTGATCCGGCCCGTGAGAATGGTGTTCCGGTTAGCCGCAAGTCCCAAATGGTCTTTGAGGCAAGGGCAAGGTAAAAGCCGTCCAGTTTTGCTCAACATGGAAAAGGCGTGGTGGATGTTCTTCCACCCCGCCTTTTTTCATGTCTTTCGCTGTAAGACATGGCATCACGACTTGGCACTACCCGTCTATTCTCCAAGTTCCGGGCTGTCATCCTCCGTAACAATCACCACTGGAGTCAGGCAGAGCTCAGACGAGGAATTTCCTGACAATTGTCATTAGGTTCTTGTTTCCCAGGTACACTCCCGTCAACTAACACCCATGAATGCAGTTGCTGATGTATCCTCAGAGATTGAGAACTCGCAGCAGAAAGCACTACATCCGTTCAAGAACGGGTATTCCAAGAAGCCCAAGACCTCTCTTTAGTATCGACAGTGTAGCTGCACAAAGAAGCATTCGAGTACGACGCACACTCCTGTCTTTATGAAGCACCACATCATTGTGGTAGAATGCATTGAAGTCAGCACACAGTTCATAGAGATACCCCCCCAGAAAATGAGGCCTCAGGTCTTCGAGAGTTTGCTTCAGAACAACCACAATCTGCATGAGCCGTTTTGCGAGAGCCACTTCGGTCTCGGTCTGAAGATCCATTTCCGTATCCGGCCCTTCTTCGACAAGCTCTTGTCCAACGGACCCACTCTTCCTCAATATCCCATGAATTCGAGCGGACACGTACAATAGATAGGGGGCCGTGTTACCCTCGAAACTGAGCATCTTATCCCAGTCAAATTGATAGTCACTGGATCGGTTCTGGCTCAGATCGGCGTAACGCACCGACGATACTCCAATGGATGTCGAAATCTGCTCAAGCTCCAATCCTGAAAGCGACGGATTTTTCTGAACCGTAATCGCCCTTGCCCTTTCGCAGGCTTCATCCAGCAGCTCCCTCAACTTGACGTTCTCACCACTCCTCGTCTTGATCGCCTTCCCGTCGGGTCCAAGTATAGTCCCGAATGTCACGTGCTTCATATCGGGAAGCTTCCGCCCCCTCTTTTCGAACCACTTCCGAACAGTCAGCTCGAGCTGCTCAAAATGGTCTTTCTGTCGGGCGTCTGTCACGTTGATAACCACATCAGCTCCAAAGTGCTCGTGCCGGTAAAGTGCGGTGGCAAGATCTGTCGTGGCATAATTACTCGCTCCATCCGACTTCCGAATAATGAAGGGTTGCGAAGCAAACCTCGGGTGCTCAGGATGAAAAACCACCTGTGCGCCTTGGCTTTCAATGGCTATGCCATCTTCCATAAGCTCCGAGCACACCCGATCAACCTTATCCCGGTAGAAACTCTCACCAAGAACGTGGTCAAATCCAACGCCCAAACGATCGTATATTTTGGCGAACTCTCTATAGCTGATCTCGACGATCGCTTTCCAAATCCCCATATTCTCAGGATCCCCATTTTGAAGCCTAACCAGCTCCGCGCGAGCGCACTCCAAAGCCGATGGATCCTCCTGAGTCAGTGCGCTACCCTTGCGATAGAGATCCTCAAGCACCGCGATGGGGTCACCCTCAACCGAGCCTAGATCCACACCGTTCTTTTTGAGAATCATGATCAGAATCCCAAACTGCGTACCCCAATCCCCAATGTGATTGTCCCGAATGACATCCGCTCCACAAAACGACAGAATCCGGCAAATCGCATCCCCAATCACGGTGGACCGGATATGACCGACATGCATCTGCTTGGCCGTATTCGGCGAACTGAAATCCACCACTATCTTTTGCCCATTCAGGATTTCTTTGGCTGCAACCTCGAGATGATCACTGCATCCATAATGCGTCAACCAATCGAGTAGCCATTTTCTATCCAACTGGAAATTAACGAATCCAGGACCTGCTATCTCCATCCTTGTCCATGGAACCCTTTTGGCCTCGAAATGGGCATGGATCGCATCAACCAACTTCTGAGCCAAGACCCGGGGATTTTGCCGATTCTGCTTCGCCCAGGCCAAAACCCCATTTGCCTGATAGTCTCCATGACGGGGATCCGCGATCCGGACATCGGGATCGAAATCCGGGCCAAATTCAACCATCCCACATGTCACCTCGCGAATTCTCACGAGCAACGCCTCCCTAGTGTCCAATTCCATAACCAATTGATTTATCCAAACAAGCGGACCGAACTACAGGAATTTTCGCTCGACATCAAAAACAAAATGTACCATAATGTTAAGTTTAACGCCGCACCAGCGCTGATCGTTATCAATTCATTCGAAGTTAATGAGAAAGAAAATCGTCACTCCGCGCAAATTTGTTAAGCCACCCTACTCGCTGTTGATCGAGAAAAAAAGAGACGGGTCCGAATTCACGGAGGACGAAATTCGTTTCCTGGTGGATTCCGTACTCGATCAGGAAATCCCTGATTATCAGTTGGCGTCCCTTCTGATGAGTATCTTTTTTGTCGGAATGTCCGCGCAGGAAACCGCCGTATTCGCCGAGGAAATGATGCTTTCGGGGGAAGTAATTGACCTGACTGCTATATCGAGACCCAAGATCGAGAAGTATTCGACAGGTGGAGTCGGCGACAAGACCACACTTGTACTGTGCCCTCTCGCCGCGGCTTGTGGAGTCGTCATGCCAAACATTAACGGGTCGGATGAGGAATTCCTCATCAGCACCCGGGATAAGCTATCCGCAATCCCAGGCATGAAAACAAACCTCACTATTGATCGCTTTGTGAGTCAGCTTCAAGACGTCGGTTGCGCGATCATCGGGCAACCGGATGACATTGCCCCGGTTGATGGTATCCTCTATGAACTCAGGCAGAAAACCGGTACCATTCCAAGCATTCCCCTTATTACCGGTAGCGTGCTAAGCCGAAAACTCGCCGCAGGAGCCGAGAGCCTTGTTGTGGACGTCAAATGGGGCAACGGTTCCTTCATTAAGGATGTCGAGCAGGCCAAAGTCCTCGCGCGGTCCATCACAAGGGTTGGACGCTCCATGAAACGCAGATGCGTCGCATTGGTCACAGACATGAACCAGCCTCTCGGCGACACCGTCGGGACAGCACTGGAGCTTCAGGAAGCCGTTCAACTCCTCAAAGGCGAAGGGCCGGAAGATCTCAAGGAACTTGTCCTCAAACTCGGGATGGAAATCGTCAGGCTATCGGGGGTCGCTGGCAGTACCCTTTCAGCAAAACAGACCGTTCAAAGGCACCTGGAAGACGGTTCAGCCCTTCAGAAATTCAGGGAGATGATTCAGGCACAAGGCGGAAATCCCGCCTTTATTGACGATCCTTCACTCCTTCCAAAGGCCAAACATGTCCGGAAGCTTCCGGCACCAAAACGTGGCTATGTACATACCATCAACGCCGGAATGATTGCCAGAGGAGTGCAGATTCTTGCAACAGACGCCAAAGGAAGGATCGATCCAGCCGTCGGAGTGTCCGAAATCAAGAAAGTGGGCACACAAATGAAACAAGGGGAGCCCTTGATCATGATCCACTACAACGATGAAGAGAGACTGGAACCAGCTCTGGACTACCTTAGGGCGGCATTCAGGCTCGCTCCAAAACGGCCCACTCCTCCAGACTTGGTAGTCGAAAGAGTGGCGTGATAATCACGCTCTTCCAAGATAAGCACCGGAATCCGTGCTGACCCGGATCCGGTCACCTTGTTTAACAAATAAGGGAACCTGCACCACCAATCCTGTCTCAACACGGGCAGGCTTGAGAGTCGTGCTCGCGGTGTCCCCTCTGAGCCCTTCCGACGATTCCACGACTTTCATCTCGACCGTGGATGGCAGTTGAACTTGCTTGGGCTTATCATCAACAAAAAGAATATCGTAGGAAGCTGACGGCACAATATACCGCAGATCATCTTCCACGAAGGCCAAAGGCAGCACCACGTCCTCATATGTCTCGTTGTCCAGAAAGTGGTATCCATCTCCATCGGAATAACTGAACTCAAGCCTCCGGTTTTCCACATCAAGCACCTCGAGCCGGTCCGTGCTCCTGAACTTCGCAGTCGTCGAATTCCCGGTATCGAGGTTTCTGAGAGTCGCCTGGACGAAACCAGCCTGCCGTCCCTGTGTTCTATGCATGACATCCAGAACAAGATGGGGACCACCTTGAAGAAGAATGACATTTCCTTTTCTCAAATCATTTGGAGTGACCATGGTCAGTGACAACGGGATTCTACACTAAAGGCGCGAATGGGTAGGTCATCCGATCGTTAAGGTCAAGCATTTCCTGCTGACAGCAACACCTGAAGGCGATCAATAAATGCCACCTGACTGTTCTTTAGCAGTATCCGCGCCCGGGAAACCGGAGCCATCTCCACCCGGTCGACTTCGGGAACATCCATCCAAACACCAGAGGATGGCGGCCATTCCATCTTGAAAGTATTGCTGCGAACCGTCCGACCTTCACTCCAACAACCTTTAACAGCCCAAGCATACACCACTTTCCCACCTTTTTGAATGATCATACCTAAAGGGAGATACGCCGACCCTCTGCCCGGCTCCATCCCTGTTTCCTCCTCGAACTCCCTCATGGCTGCATCAAACGCATCTTCACCAGCGTGGAATTCTCCCTTCGGAATACTCCAGTATCCCTCATTCTTGTTTGCAAACAATGGACCACCGGGATGAACGATGAGCACATTCAAGTCTTCGCCATTCCCACGACTATTATCGTACATCAGAATGCCAGCACTCTGCCGGATCTTGACTCGTTTACTCTTTCCCACACGCTTCGTCATAGGAAAGATTTCCCGAATGGCCAGAACATAATGATACGATACAGTGACCATTCAGCAGGCATTCCTATCAATGAAAATAAGCTGCAACACCTCATCTCGCGCCATTCGGTGAGCCGATCCTACGCCCTCCCATCGATCGTCCCCATGAAAACAAATTACTTCGACTATTTCATTCTATTCGCACTTCCTCCGGCAATTTTCGCTCTCGTGTCCATTCTGCCAATCGCTTCTGCACGATTGAGTCTGATCCTACACGGTAAACCATTCGCCAACATCGAATACAAGAGCGAGTCTAATGATTTGCCCAACAGTCGGATGACAGGTTGGACATCCCGCATGGCCACAGTATACTCCAAGGAGACTCCCATCGGATATATCTTCCGTCCGTCGGACAGCTCATTTCCCCACTTCAAGGCATTTTCCGATAACACTGAAGAAGGGCTTCATCTCGACATAGACATATGGTTCGATTTCGTCTTTCCCTTGGTTTGGAACGGTAGATGGGGGATATTTGGAGCGCAGATTCTTGTCATCGTGATTTGGGCCACATGGCTGAAACGAAGATCAAGGTAATCGATCGGATAGAATACCACAAATCACAACTCCTTTGGCTCCACATCGTCACATTGCTGATTCTAAACACGATTCGATCATTCAACAACGATGCCCGTTCAATCGCGGACAAGCTTTTCGCAATCAATAATACCAAAACATGGCCACAGTTTCATCCCCAACCGTAAATGCGGTTTTCATGGGATCCGATAGCATCGCGATTCCCTTTCTCGAGGATTGGATCCAAACAGGAAATCACAGCCTTACGCTTTCTGGCATCATCACCCAGCCCGATCGACCATCAGGCAGAGGAAAGCGGGTTCTTCCAAACACCATCAAGGTCTGGGCATCGGAGCATGGGATAACGGTTGTGCAACCGGAAAACCCAAGCAGAGAACTTCCAGATATCGTTTCCCGAAACGAATGGGACATTGCGATTGTCATGGCTTATGGTCACATTCTATCGAAAACACTACTCTCCCGATTCCGCAAGGGATGCTTCAACCTTCATGCGTCCCTATTACCTGCGCTCAGGGGTCCCAGCCCAATTGAAACTTCGATCGCCATAGGACTCCAGGAGACTGGAGTAACACTGATGGAAATGGTCGCCAGATTAGACGCTGGACCGATTATTGATCAGGAACCATGCCCCATCACACCGGACGCGACCGGTCCGTCGCTCCGCTCAGCGCTATCCAGAGCCTGCATTCCATTGATGCGGAGAAATCTCTCAAAATTGGCTGACCATTCTTACCGATTGCTTGAACAAGATGAAAGCCATGTCTCCTACTGCCGTATGCTTACGAAGGCGGATGCGCAATTGGATTTCTCGCTTCCTGCTGACGCTCTGATCCATCGTATACGGGCCTTTCAGGGCTGGCCAGGGGCTGTGTTCGAACTCGAAGGGATCCCATTCAAGATTGGTAATGCTGAGCTTTGGAACGCCCCTAATAACCCTATTCCATCTTCCGCTCATGGGACACTCCGCTCCGACCATCGATCAATTTGGATACGAGCCGCGGATGCGTGGATCTCTATCCTTTCCATTCAGAAGCCCGGATCGAAAATGCTTTCCACCGGGGAATTCCTGAGGGGCAATCAGTTCCCAGCTACTGCTGTGCTTCAGTTTCCTTCCGCCCGTCCGCTTGTAGACTCCAATCCGATGCGGCCGGCATAGTTCTAAACAGAATCCACGCCATTTCGGCATGTTTTCCTAAAGCTCACCCCGGTGTACAGTGCCAAATGTCTTGCGGTTTTCTCGCTACGGTTCGTAGTATGAATCCCACGTCACCTCAGATCAAGTTCTCCCACGTACCGTTTTACCAAAGATGAACACACAAGCGCATTCTTTTGCTTCAGGATTCCGGATCTGCCTGATACTCGCATTCTCGATGGTTTGTTCCTCTCTCAATGCCCAGGAGTCGTCGCTTCGTTCCCAGATCGCAAGTCTGTCGCAGCGTTTTGATGATCTCGAACGCCGACACAGCATCCTGACACTCGAAATTGACAACCTGAAATCCGAGAACGCACGACTGAGGGCAATTGTCTCGGCGGCCAGCTCCACGGAACAACAAACCCGTATGGATGCTGCCATTGCATCGGCGATGGAAGCTCAATGGAAGCGGACACAAACCTATGTTCAGGAGCAATTTGACAAACTGCTGACACTCATAACCCGGAGACTGGATGCAACAGTTGAAGGAATCTCGCGTTCCACACAACTCCAGGCATCCCAGCCCACTTCCAATCCATCAACTGTCCAACCTACCCAGTCGTTCTCAAATGACTTTCCCAAAGAAGGCGTGCGCTACAAGGTAATGCCAGGAGACACCCTTAGTAGTATCGCCCAAAAACACGGTACAACCATCCGACACATTCAGAATGCAAACCGGATTTCCGATCCCAATGATCTAAAGGCAGGCAGTGAAATATTTGTTCCTGTCCCAGCCAAATGATCCTCATTTCCTTCTATTCCAGCATACTTTATCATTACAATGTCCGAACAAAAATCCAGACTTGGACGCGGCCTTGGCGGCCTCATTTCGCACGGAATTTCCCCATCCGGGAAATCGGCCGTCAACACGGTTGAGGTGGCTTCACGGCTCCAGTCTATTCACACCGGGCATAAACAATCAGATACCGATAAAGAATTCCCAATCGGTGAGTATATGGAGATTCCGGTCGCCCGGATTTCGCCCAATCCATACCAGCCACGCAAATCAATTGAACAGGAGTCATTGGACGGTCTCGCGGAAAGCATTCGTGAACAGGGACTGCTTCAACCAATTGTTGTCAGAAAGACTGGTTCTGAAACCTTTGAGCTCATAGCCGGGGAACGCCGGTTGCGTGCATTCGAAAGACTGAAGCTTTCCAGCATCCCTGCTAGAATCATCGAGGCCAACGATGCAAAATCCGCGTCTCTCGCACTCATCGAGAATCTTCAACGGGAAGGACTGAACCCGATAGAAGAAGCTCTCGGGTATGCCAGTCTGGTCAGGGATTTTGATCTTACTCAGGAAAAGGCGGCCGAACGCATCGGCAAGAATCGTGCAAGCTTTGCCAACGCTCTTCGATTGCTCAGACTTCCCGCAGATATCCAATCCTGGATTGCCCAAGGTCTGATATCGACAGGACATGCAAAGGTAATCCTAGGGCTCGAAAGCAAAGAGGAACAACAAGCATTCGCCCGAAAGATGCTCGAACAAGGGTGGAGCGTCAGGGAATCAGAGCGCAAAATCAAAAGCTTCCACCTTTCAGGAGGCAAGCAAGGGTCAAAATCTGTTCGCGAACAAAGCGATCCCGCGGTTCACACCGCGTTGAAGCATTTAGAGAAGAAAGTCTCCACCAGGTTAAGTGCTGAGACCCAACTGCGGCACAAGGGAAAAAAGGGACAGCTAATCATCCACTATCGCGGTTTGGATGACCTTCAGAGAATCATGGAAGCCATAGGCGTTTCTTCTGACTGAAAAAAAACCGCAGCCCATGCTGCGGTTTTTTTTATAAAATATAGAGTCCCCACCTGTGCCGATAAGGTGGGCTCTTAACCCGGTCCTCACAAGGTGGGGATTTCTTCTCTGGACTCTGCCTTCCGGTTCACGGCTTGACATCGTCCCGAAAAGGGCAACCCCCTATTCGGTATTCATAGGAAAAGAGCACGTGTGTTCGAACACTGCAGGGACTCTGAAATCAAATCACTCACATGGCGTCTTCACTCACCATGTCGTATTCACTTCTAAGCTCCCCTCCGAGTGTATCGATCCGCAGGTGCCGATATGCAGGCAAACCGGTTCCGGCGGGAATCAGATTACCCATGATCACATTCTCCTTGAAGCCCCTTAAGCGGTCAACCTTACCAAGCGTTGCTGCTTCGGTAAGAACCCGCGTGGTTTCCTGAAAGGATGCGGCAGAAATAAAGCTCTCAGTTTCCAATGAAGCCTTTGAGATACCCAACAGCAACGGCTCCGCCTCTGCCGGCTTACCGCCAGCTTCAACGATCCGCTCGTTAGCTTCCATGAAATTGAAGCGGTCAATCTGCTCACCCCAGAAGAAGTCTGAATCGCCCGGATCGGTGATCCGGATCTTCCGGAGCATTCTGGACAGGATCACCTCAATATGCTTGTCACTGATTGACACGCCTTGAACGCGGTAAACCTTCTGAATTTCCGAGAGAAGGTACTCCTGAACCGCACTGGGTCCAAGAATCTCCAGAATCTCGTGAGGATCAGCGGCACCTTCCGTAAGGTGTTGACCACGGGTAACCACGTCACCAGGCTGCACAATCATGTGCTTACCATGCGGGATAAGGTGTTCTTCCTTTTCCCCGGTCTCCGGATCCATGACAATCAAACGGCGTTTGCCCCTGACCGTTCCCTCAAGACTCACAATACCATCGATCTTGGCCATTTCTGCGGCATCCTTCGGACGACGCGCCTCAAACAATTCAGCAACCCGCGGCAAACCACCCGTGATGTCCTGAGTCTTCGCCGCCTGTCTTGGAGTCCTGGCGAGAATGGTCCCTTCTTCAATGAAGTCTCCTTCATTGACCGAAATCTGGGCACCAGTTGGAACGCTGTAGCTCGCCACAGGTTCGCCCTTGTCATTGCGGATGACGATCTGAGGATTCAGGTCCTCCTTGTGCTCAATCACCGTGCTCGCAATACGTCCGGATGCATCATCCTTTTCGCGCTTGACGGTCACCCCCAGAATCATGTCCGTGAACGAAATCACACCCGTCTTTTCCGAAAGAATCGGAATCACGGTCGGATTCCAGACCGAAAGACGATCACCCTTCTTGATCGTTGCACCGTCTTCAAAGAGCAACGCAGAACCGACGACCATCTTGTGCACTTCGAGCTCAAAATCATCCTCGTCAAGGATACAGATTGAACCGGTCTTGTTGGTAACGACACGTCCGCCATCCTTGGTCTTCACCCAACGAAGATCCTTGGAGTACTTGACCTTTCCGCCATTTCGAACACGGATTTCCGGATCACGTTTGCTCTGATTCGCTACCCCACCGATGTGGAAGGTACGCATCGTGAGCTGAGTCCCGGGTTCCCCGATCGATTGCGCTGCGACAATACCCACGGCACTGCCGATCTCAACCAAGTCATTTGTCGCGGGGTCAATACCGTATTCTTTTGCAGTAATACCCACCTTCTGTTTCGTCGTGAGCGGGGACATCACCCGAATACGGTCGATGCCCAATGTCTCGATGCGTTTCGCAGTCTCTTCGTCGATCATCTGACCACCGCGAACCAGCATCTCAGAAGGATCAAGGGGATTCTGAACGTCGTCTGTAGCAAAGCGCCCAACGATACGTTCGTAGAGCGATACGATATCATCGTTGCCATCTCCAATTGCAACTTTCCAAACCCCTTCACGATTACCGTCGTCAATTTCGGCGACCACGCAATCCATCGCCACATCACAAAGCTTACGAGTCAGGTAACCTGCGTCAGCGGTTTTGAGCGCCGTATCTGCGAGTCCTTTACGTGCTCCGTGGGTCGAAATAAAGTATTCCAACACCGACAAACCTTCGCGGAACGAAGCAAGAATCGGCCGTTCGATAATATCTCCTGATGGCTTTGCCATCAAACCGCGCATTCCGCACAACTGACGCACCTGCTGCTTGTTTCCTCGAGCCCCTGAATCCATCATGATGTAAACAGGATTGATCTCGTTCCGACTCCGACTCGTCGAAAGGCTTTGAAACACTTCAGCAGCAACCTTATCTGTTGCCCCACCCCAGATATCAACGATCTTGTTATAGCGTTCACCCTTGGTGGTAATCCCCTTCCGGAACTGGCTCTCCACCTCCTCAATTGAGGTACGGGCACGCTTGATGATCTCCGACTTGCTCGGGGGAATGATCATATCATCGATACCAATCGAAATCCCAGCCTGAGTCGCGACCTTGAATCCGAGCTGCTTGAGGTTATCAAGCGTCTCAATGGTCTTATCCCCACCCGTGGTTTTATAGGTGGCCAGAATCAGGTCTCCAAGCTTCCCCTTCGGCACGGGATAGTTCACGAAGCCGACCTCACGCGGCCAGATGGTGTTGAATATCACACGGCCTACAGTGGTACGGATGACTTTGCGTTCCGAGTTCCCGACCTCTGTTTCGCGTCCATAGTCCGGATTCTTCAAATCGATCCAGTCATGCTTTTTGAGCACCCCGTCAGCCTCTGCAAGAAGCACCTCATCAATGCTTTCCACCAACGGGACATGCTTTCCTGCCTCTGGTTTGGATACCGGCTCAAAAGTGAGATAGTAAGAACCGAGGACGATGTCCTGTGACGGGGTCAGAATCGGTTTTCCACTGGAAGGAGAGAAAATGTTGTGCGTTGCCATCATGAGCAACTTGGCCTCCATCACAGCCTCCAACGACAATGGAACGTGAACGGCCATCTGGTCCCCATCGAAGTCGGCATTGTAAGGATTACAAACCAACGGATGAACCCTAATGGCGTCTCCTTCGATCAACACCGGCTCAAAGGCCTGAATCGAAAGACGGTGCAAAGTGGGCGCACGATTCAACAATACCGGATGCCCCTTGGTCACTTCTTCTAGAATATCCCAGACCTCCGGAGAACGTTTCTCGATCATTTTCCGGGCGCCGCGCACCGTATGCACAAATCCCAGCTCCTTCAAACGGCGAATGATGAAAGGTTCGAAAAGAACCAAAGCCATCTTCTTCGGCAATCCGCACTGACTCAACTTAAGGTCGGGACCGATCACGATTACCGAACGTCCAGAGTAGTCCACGCGCTTTCCAAGAAGATTCTGACGGAAACGTCCCTGCTTGCCCTTGAGCATATCACTCAAAGATTTCAAGGGACGGTTACCAGCACCTGTAATGGCACGCCCATGACGCCCATTGTCGAAGAGCGCGTCCACAGACTCCTGAAGCATACGCTTCTCGTTGTGGATAATCACGTCCGGGGTCTTGAGCTGCATCAGGTTCTTCAACCGGTTGTTTCGGTTGATCACCCTGCGGTAAAGATCATTCAAGTCAGAGGTCGCAAAACGTCCACCTTCCAGAGGAACCAATGGTCGCAGATCAGGAGGGATAACCGGCAATACCTCCAGAATCATCCAGTCCGGACGGGTTCCCGATTCCATGAACCCCTGGATCACCTTGAGACGCTTTGCGATTTTCTTCTTGATCTGCTTGGACCGAGTCGCGTGCATCTGCTCGTGAAGCTCAGTCACCAAAGCCGGCATATCGAGCGAACCCAAAACATCACGAATCGCCTCAGCACCCATCTTGGCTTCAAAAGCGTCGTAACCATATTCATCCTGAGCCTGCTGAAACTCCTGTTCTGTCAAAAGCTGTTTTTCTTCAAGAGGAGTCTTACCTGGTTTGGTTACCATGTAATTCTCGTAATATATCACCCTCTCGAGATTCCGTGCGGTGACATCCAACATCAGGCCGATACGACTCGGCATGCTCTTGAGGAACCAGATGTGGGATACCGGCACCGCGAGCTCAATGTGACCCATCCGCTCACGGCGAACACGCGCCACGGTACACTCAATACCGGTGCGCTCGTCGATCATGCCTTTGTATTTGATGCCCTTGTATTTCCCGGCTTCGTAGTCGCGAACGGGTCCAAATATCCGCTCACAAAACAGTCCGCCTGGCTCCGGCTTGAAGGTTCTGTAGTTAATCGTCTCGGGGTTCTTGACCTCCCCCTTTGACCATTGCCGTATCGAGTCCGGAGATGCGATCGAAATGGCGACGCTCCTCAAAGAGCGGTCTTTTTCTAAACTGAGAGATTCAGCAAATTCCTGGCTACTCATAGTGAAAAGATTCTTAGGTGACGCTGTTGGGTTGATGGATCAGTATCAGGCATTGATTTCAAACTCATCCTGTTCCAGCCGGATATCGAGGCATAGCCCCTGAATCTCCTTCATCAAAACGTTGAAGGATTGCGGGGTTCCTGCAACGAGACTTCGATCTCCCTTGACCAGCGACTCGTATATCTTCGTCCTTCCCTGCACATCGTCCGATTTGACGGTCAAAAGCTCCTGAAGCATGTATGCTGCCCCATAAGCTTCAAGCGCCCATACTTCCATTTCCCCCAAACGTTGGCCGCCATACTGGGCCTTTCCGCCAAGCGGCTGTTGGGTGATCAGACTGTATGGGCCAGTCGCACGGGCGTGAATCTTCTCGGCCACAAGGTGATTCAGCTTCATCATATAGATGTAGCCAACAACCACGCTTTGCTCAAAAGCCTCTCCAGAACGCCCATCAAACAAACGGGCTTTCCCATGCTCAGGCAAATTGGCCTGCTGAAGATAGCTTCGGATTTGCTTTTCGGAAATCCCGTCAAAGACAGGAGTTGCGACTTTTAGACCAAGCTTCTTACAGGCCCATCCAAGGTGCGTCTCAAGAACCTGCCCAACATTCATTCGGGAAGGCACACCCAGAGGATTCAAGCAAATCTCAATCGGCGTCCCATCGGGGAGGAACGGCATATCCTCTACCGGAACAATACGGGCCACAACCCCCTTGTTCCCGTGACGACCGGCCATCTTGTCTCCAACCTGAATCTTACGCTTGGTGGCAACGTATACCTTGACGTTTTTGATCACGCCCTGGTCCACACTATCTCCCTTCTCGACCGCTTCGATCTTGCGTTCCCTTTCGCGGTCTAGCTCGTCGAACTTGGTTTGGAAATTCCGGACGATCTCCATCACCTTGATGCGGACCGGAGATGGATCAATCTCAATATGCTTCGACACCGCAGCCAGACGACGAAGCAGAGTCTTCGTGATCTTACGATTCTGGGGAATAATGATTTCACCGGATTCACTGTTGCGAACATCCAGCGGGATCTTTTCTCCGAGAAGAATGTTTGACAACGCCTCGGTGAGCTCTTCACGACGCTTGTCCTGTTGGGAACGATATTCTTCGGTGATCTTCTTGATCTGGCGCCTACGGTCAGAAGGCGAAAGCTTCTCACTTTCGCCATCCACACGGCTGGACACCTTTACGTCCATCACAATCCCCTGGACTCCGGAAGGAACAGTCAACGAGGAATCCTTCACATCCGCCGCCTTTTCTCCGAAAATAGCCCTGAGGAGCTTCTCCTCTGGTGCCAGTTCAGTCTCGCTCTTCGGAGTGATTTTCCCAACAAGAATGTCACCCGGCTTAACCTCCGCACCC